>NZ_JBEXYP010000002.1:13189-362315 GCF_040630995.1 Micromonospora sp. NPDC005710
GGGCTCGCAAACCCGGCTCACTCCTCGCGCTCACAGCGCTGCTTCCGTTCGCGACTGCGGGGCTCGCAAACCCGGCTCACTCCTCGCGCTCACAGCGCTGCTTCCGTTCGCGACTGCGGGGCTCGCAAACCCGGCTCACTCCTCGCGCTCACAGCTGCTCCCCCAGGTAGGCCTCTTGCACTGTGGGATTGGCCATCACCGTTTCCGGGGTGTCGCAGGCCAGCAGCGCGCCGTGGTGCATGACGGCGATGCGGTCGGCCAGTTCCAGGATGACGTCCATGTGGTGTTCGACCATCAGCACCGCCCGGCCGCTGTCGCCGGTCAACGACTTGATCACGGCGACCAGCTCCGGCACGTCCTCGGCGCTGACCCCGGCCATCGGCTCGTCCAGCAGCATCACCCGTGGTTCACCGGCGAGCAGGAGAGCGATCTCCAGCTTGCGCTTCTCGCCGTGGGCCAGGGTGCCGGCGAGGGCCGTACCCCGGTGGGCGAGGCCGACCCGGTCGAGCGCCGCGTCGGCGGCGGCGGCGACCTCACGGTCGGCCGCCGCCCGCCGCCACAACGCCATCGAACCCCCGCGGTGCGCCTGAACGGCGAGCCGGACGTTCTCCCGCACGCTCAGCGAGCCGAAGACCGAGGACGCCTGGAAGGTACGGCCCAGACCGAGGCGCGCCCGCCGGTGCGGCGGCAGCTCCCCGATGTCCTGCCCGTCCAGGACGACCCGACCCTCGGTGGCCCGGCGCAGGCCGGTGATCAGGTTGAACAGTGAGGTCTTACCGGCGCCGTTCGGCCCGATGACGCCCAGGAACTCCCCGGGTGCCAGGTCGAGGTAGACGCTGTCGACGATGGCGACCTCACCGATCCGCCAGGTCAGACCGCGGGTGGCGAGCATGGTCAGCCCTTCATGGCCACGGCCGGCGGCGCGGTCTCGTCACCGGTGAGGCTCTTCTGCGCGGTAGCGGTGAACGCGGTGCCGCTGCCGGTCAGCTTGGCCTGGAACATCGGCTGGAGCAGCGCGTGGTCGGCGGCCCGGATGGTCATCTTGCCCTTGACCCCGTCGAAGCTCCAGCCCTCCAGGGCGGTGACCATCTTGTCGACGTCGTCCCCACCCTCCTGCGCGGCGCGAACCACCATCTGCGCGGCGGCGAAGCCGTCCGGGTGGAACAGGTCGATGGTGTTGACCTTCGCCTTGAGCGCCTTGCTGGCCTCGGTGTCGCTGGCTCCGTCGAAGTAGTGCGACAGGAAGGAGATCTTCGCGCCGGCAGCACCGAAGGTCGGCCACGAGGCGCGGATGTCCAGGCCGGTGACGACGGTGGTGGACGACAGGACACCCTGCTGGTCGAGGGTCTGCCACATGGCCGGGGCGGTCGTGCCCGCCCACGCCACGAAGAGCAGGTCCGGCTTGGCGGCCTTGATCTGGCTGGCGAACGGGGTGAACTCGGTGGCACTGGCCGGGGCCCGGACACTGCTCACCGTCGCGCCCGCGCTGCCGATGACGGCCTTGACGGCCGCCTCGTTGGCGTCGCCGAACGCGCCGTCCTGGGCGAAGACCACCACCTTCTTGCCGGTCGGGTCACCGATGAACGACTTGGCGGTAACGACATCCTGGTAGGACTGCCGGCCCGAGCGGAAGGTGTACTTGTTCGCGCCGGTCACCGCGTCAGTGGCGGCCGGGCCAGAGATGAACAGGACCTTGTTCTGCGCGGCGATCGGCGCGACCTGGAGCGCCACACCGGAGGCGGTGGAACCGGCGATGATCTTCGTGCCCTTGCCGATCAGGTCCTTCGCCGCGGAGACCGCCTTGGCCGGGTCGCCGGCGTCGTCGACCTCGGTCAGCTCGATCTTCCGGTCACCGACCTTGCCGGTGCCCTGGGTGGCGAAGTCGAGCCCCGCCTTGAACCCCTCGATGTACTGCTTTCCGTAGCTGGCCAGTGCTCCCGACTGGGAGTACACCAGGCCGACCTTGACCGGCGCGGCGTTGTCGCCGCCGCCGGTGGCGGTGTCCTGCGGGCTGCCACAGGCCGTGGCGGCCAACGCCGCGGCCATCATCGTGGCGGCGGAGAGGAACGCCCGCCGCGTCGTCCGGACCGTCATTGCGACTCCACATGAGGACTCAGAGGGAGATAACTTCTTCGTGACGGCTCACGCTAGAAGTGACGTCACCCACGAGCTATGTGGCGGAAACACACAAGTAACAGGATTGAGGTGGCCGAGGGTTACAACGGGCCGCACTACCAGCCGGGCAGCCCTGCCCTCGATGGCCCGAACCCCCACGGACCACCCGAGCCGTGTGTCGTCCCACGCCATCCGCCCGGCTCCGGTCAGCCCGGCCGTAGGACGCACGCCGCCGACCACCCCGCAGCCCCATCTCAGGTGCTGCCGAGCTGGCCCGCCGTCCGGGTGGCGGACGACGGGCCAGCGTGTGGGCCGGGCGTGGTCGGCCCGGTGGTCGGCCCGGAACGGATCAGCTCCGGGCCGAGGTCAGCTCGGCGAGACCCGCCACCGACTCGCGGGGTCAGCGGCCGGCGAGGGCGGCCACGGCGGTGTCCGGGTGGTCGCTGAAGACACCGTCGAGGCCCAGGCCGAGGAACAGTTCGTACTCGGAGGTGATGTCGCCGCGGGCGTTCGGGTCGGTGCCGATCCGGAAGTCCACCGGGAGGAACTGGTTCTCGGCGCGGAACGTCCAGGAGTGCACGAGCAAGTGCTCGCGGTGGGCGTCGCGGACCACTGTGGTCGGGGCGAGCAGGGCACCGGCGGCGTTCCGGGGGACGATCAGGTTCTTGTTCGCGCCGATGCCGTCGGCGTACCCGGCGATCCACTTCAGCCCGGCCGCCGTGGCCAGGTCCTGGTAGGTGCGGGCGTCACCGGCGGCGGTGAAGTCGTACGGGCGGCCGGTCGCGTCGAGCAGTTGGACGAGCTTCACGTCGGTGAGCCGGCTCAGGCGACGCAGGTTGGCCGTCTCGAACGACTGGATGAAGACCGGGGAGTTCTTCCGGTCCAGCCGGTTCTGCCGCAGGACCCGGAGCAGCGGCTCCTCCAACGGCAGGTTGATCGAGGCGAAGTAGCTCGGGTGCTTGGTCTCCGGGTAGATGCCGATGGTGCGGCCCCGTGCCCGCCCCTCGGTGCGGGCCAGGTCGATGACTTCCTGGAGGGTGGGCACCTCGAAGCGGCCGTCGAAGGCGGTGTTCGCCACGCGTACCTGCGGCAACCGTTCCTTGGCCCGCAGCGTCTTCAGCTCGGCGACTGTGAAGTCCTCGGTGAACCACCCGGTCACCGCGACACCGTCGATGGTCTTCGTCGCCCTGCGGGACGCGAACTCCGGGTGGGTCGACACGTCGGTGGTGCCGGAGATCTCGTTCTCGTGGCGGGCGACGAGCACGCCGTCGGAGGTGGAGACCAGGTCCGGCTCGATGTAGTCGGCACCCATCCGGATCGCCAACCGGTACGCCTCGAGCGTGTGCTCCGGGCGGTAGCCGCTGGCGCCCCGGTGACCGATCACGATGGGTCGGTCGTTGGCCCGGGAGTGCTCGGCGTTCGTGGCCGGTTCGGCGGCCGCGAGTGTCGGCAGGGCCACGGCGGCGGCGAGCAGAGCGCCGGTCACGCCGAGGGTCGAGAGGGTACGTCGCAACGCCGTCTCCTGTCATCGATTGGTCCGGGTAAGCAGATCGCCCGTGATTGGCCAGGAGTTGGTCGATGGCTGACCGACAGATGAATCTCCGGAACGCCCGTTCCCACCCGAGGGTCGTGGGCGGCCAGGAAGATTGTGTGGTGCGCCGGTTCTTCCGCAATCCCGTGCGGCTGGTGCCGTTCGCGTTCCTGGTGCCGATCCTGCTCGGGACCGGGTTGCTCATGGCGCGTTGGGCGACTGTCGAGCACGAACACCCGCCAGTGGTCACCGCGCTCTTCACCGCGACCTCGGCCGTGTCGGTGACCGGCATGGCCATCACCGACACGCCGAACTACTGGTCGGATGCAGGACTGGTGGTGATCACCCTGCTCACGCAGCTCGGTGGCCTCGGCATCCTCAGCGTCGCGGCGTTGGTCATCCTGGTGGTCTCCAGCCAGCTCGGGCTGCGCAACCGGTTGCTGGTGCAGGCCGAGACGGGCGAGTTCGGCATCGGGGACGTGGGCCGCCTTCTCCGTCGGATCGCGCTCACCGTCTTCGTCTGCGAGGCGGCGATGACAGTGCTGGTCGCCGGCCGGCTCTGGCTGACGTACGACTATCCGCTCGGGCAGGCCCTCTGGTCGGGCGTCTTCCACGCCGTTCAGGCGTTCAACAATGGTGGCTTCGCGCTCTACACCGACGGTCTGTTGGCCTTCAGTAGGGACCCGTGGGTGTCGCTACCGCTGGCTCTCGGGGCGATCATCGGCGGTCTCGGTTTTCCCGCGCTGTTCGAGGCGGTCCGCGAGTGGCGTCAGCCGCGGCGTTGGGCGGTGGCAACGAAGTTGACCATCTGGGGCAGCGCGGCGCTGCTGCTTGTCGGCTTCGCCGGCCTTCTCGCCGCCGAGTGGACGAACTCGGGCACCATCGGCCCGTACGACGTACCCGGAAAGATCCTCGCGTCGTTCACGCAGATCGCGCTGAGCCGCACCGGCGGCTTCAGCGTCCTGAACATCGCCGATCTTCAGGAGGAGAGCTATCCCCTGCTGATCGTGCTGATGTTCATCGGTGGCGGCAGTGCCAGCACGGCCGGTGGCATCAAGGTCTCCACGTTCTTCCTGCTGGCGTTCACCATCTGGGCGGAGTTGCGGGGCGAGCCCGACGTGACGATCGGGCACCGGCGGGTGGCCACCGCCAGTCAGCGGCAGGCGGTCACCGTGGCGCTGCTCAGCGTCGCGCTGGTGATGGTCGGCACCATGCTGTTGCTGCTGCTCACCGAGGGCGTCCGCTTCGTCGCGGCCCTGTTCGAGATCACCTCGGCGTTCAGCACCACCGGTCTGACCATCGGTCTGGCCGCCGAACTGCCGGCCGGCGGCCAACTGGCGCTGACCGTGCTGATGTTCATCGGCCGGGTCGGGACGCTCACCCTGGGGTCGGCGATCGCCCTGAACACGCGACGGCGGCTCTACCGCTATCCCCAGGAGCAACCAATTGTCGGCTAGGGCGTGTTTCGGACGTGTCGGCCGGCCCGCACGTCGGAGACGCGCCAGTGGAAGCAGGGAGGGTCGACGTGTCGGCTGGACGGGCGGACAGCGGCGGCATCGTGGTGATCGGGTTGGGTCGATTCGGTTGTCATCTGGCCGGGTCGCTGACCCGGATGAACCGCGAGGTGTTGGCCATCGACCGCAGCCCGGAGAAGGTGCAGCGCTGGTCGGCGCAGCTCGACCGGGTGGTGCAGGCCGACGCGACCGAGGAGGGGGCGCTGCGGCAACTGGGCATCACCAGTTTCGGACGGGCGGTGGTGGCCATCGGGGCTTCGGTGGAGGCGAGTGTGCTCACCGTGTTGGCGCTCGTCGAGCTGGGTGTGCCCCAGATCTGGGCGCGGGCCACCTCGGAGAAGCACGCCAAGATCCTCGCGTCGGTGGGCGCGCATCACGTGATCTTCCCGGAGGCGGAGACCGGGGACCGGGTCGCGCACCTCATCGTGAGCCGGTTGCTCGACTTCATCGAGTTCGACGACGACTTCGCCATCGCCACCGTCCGGGTGCCGGAGTCCCTGGTCGGGCACACACTGCTCGCCCTGCGACCCGAGGAGCGCTTCGGGGTGCGCGTGATCGGCGCCAAACTGCCCGGAGAACGCTTCCGCTACGCGTCCGACGACACCGCGCTTCCCCAGGGTGGGGTGCTCATCGTCGAGGGTGGGATCGACCAGGTGCAGCGATTCGCGGGCATGCGCTGACCGCTGTGGCCCGCCTACTTCTTACGGTGACCACCAGGTCCCTTGGTCACCTTTCCGCTTTTCCCGGACCACCGCCGGCGGCCTTGGGCTTCGCCGGAGGCTTGGGAGGCTTCGGCGGCTTGGCCTTCGACGCGCCACTGCCCGCGCCGGAGCCGCCGCGTGCCGTCGCCTTCTTCGGCGGGGCCTTCACTGTGGCGGCCTTGGGCGGCGGGGCCGTGGACGGCACACTGCCGGCCACCCCGGACACCCGGACCCCGCACGTCGCCTCGCCGAGCCGGAACTCGACAGGCAACTGGTTCGCCCCGCTGTACCTACCGGTGAGGGTCACCTTCTCGGCCGCACCGGGGGCCAGCGTGGTGCGCTGGGCAGCCGGCCGGACGAGCACCGTGCTCCCCTGCTGGTGCACCGGCGCGGGCTCCGCCTTGGTCACCTTCTGCTGGCCGGGGAAGGTGAAGCTCATCGTCCAGTCCCGCAGCTCACGGGCACCGGTGTTGGTCAGTGTCAGCTCGGCGGCGAACTCGGTGCCCGAGTCGGAGCGCAGCGCGTACGCCACCTCGCAGGGCGCCGCCGCCGGCAGACCCATCCGAGCCTCGGTCGTCGGCCGGTCACCGCCGCTGGCCGGGCTGCGGGAGGTGAACCCCCACATCACGCCGGTGACGGCGATCAGCCCGACGGCGGCCACCCCGGCCTCCACCCGCCGACGCCGGGTCACCCGCTGCAGCGCCTGACGGTCCCGGTTGCGGGTCCGCGACAACGACGGCATCGCGTCGGTCGCCGCCGACCAGGGCAGGATCGTGGTACGCGCACTGCCGAGCATCGCCGCGTCCAGGGGCCCGCCGGCCGGGGAGACAGGCACCGCCGCGAGCATGCCGGCCGCCTCGGCCAGCGTCCGGGTCAGCTCGGCGGTGGCTGGCCGGTCAGCCGGCCGCTTGGCCAGGCACCGTTCGACCAGCTCGGCGACCCCGTCGGGCAGCCCTGGCACGGTGGGCATCGGCGCCGGGTCGTTGTACATGTGGGCGCGCAGCATCTGGGTTGTCGTGCTGGCCTGCCACGGCAGTCGGCCGGTGAGCATCCGGTAGAGCAGCAGCCCGACGGCGTACACGTCGGTGGCCGGGGAGACCTGGCCGTTGTCGAGCCGCTCCGGGGCGAGGTACGCGGGGGTGCCCAGCAAGGCGCCGTCCGGCCCCTTCTCGCTCTCGCCGACGAGCGCGGAGATGCCGAAGTCGACCACCTTGACCCCGGTCGAGGTGAGCATGACGTTTCCGGGGGTGACGTCGCGGTGCACCACACCTCTGGCGTGCGCGGTGGCCAACGCCGAGCTGACCTCGGCGCCAATGGTCACCGCCTCCCGCCACGGCAGTTGGCTCTCCCGTCCCAACCGGCTGGCCAGCGAGGCACCGTCGACAAGCTCCATCACGACGTACGGCACGGTCAGCCCGACCTGCTCGGACTCGCCGTAGTCGTACACGTTGGTGATGTTGGGGTGGCAGAGCCGTGCGGCGGCCTGCGCCTCGATCCGGATGCGGTGGCGGAAGGCCCGGTCGCTCGCCAGCCGGGAGGCCAACACCTTCACCGCGACCTGGCGGCCGAGCACCTCGTCGTAGCCACGCCAGACCACTGACATGCCACCCGCGCCGAGCTGCTCGATGAGCCGGTACCGCTCATCGAGCAGCTGCGCGCCGTTTCGGTCCCCACCGCCCATGGTGACCGTTGTTGCCCAGGATCAACCGTGCTACACCTGGAGGATCGGAATCGGTCACGATTGTCACCCGTTCAGGCGGTGGCCAGCAGTTGGTCCACCGGCGCGTAGTCGTCGGTCAACACGATCGCCGTACCGACGAAGTCCGTCAGCGCCTCCCCGGAGAGCAGGCTGACCTTCGGGTCCACCTCGACCAGCCGGGCCCGAACGGCCTCCAGCGGCAGCGGCGCGTCGGAGCCGACGATGAGGAAGTTGGAGCCCCGCTCCTCGGCGAGCGCCTCCGGCGGCGCGATCAACGCGACGTGCCGGAACTCGGCTGCCACCGTGGCCAGCTCGGCGCGGATGAACCGCAGCGGCGGGTAGTCGATGACGTTCTGCACGTACACGCCGCCGGGCCGGGTCACCCGTCGGACGTCGGCGGCCATCTCCCGGGTGGCCAGGTGCCAGGGCACCACCAGGTGCCCGAACGCGTCACCGACCACCAGGTCACGGCTGTCGGTCGGCTCCCCGGCCACCAGCATCCGGGCGTCACCCACCACCGCTCGAAGGTCCGGCCCCGGCCGTACGCCCAGCTCCTGCTCGCCCAGCTCGACGAGCCCGCCGTCGATCTCGAACACCAGGTTGTCGGTGCCCGGACGGGTGGCGGTCAGGTAACGAGGCACTGTGAACCCACCGCCGCCCAGGTGCAGCGCGTCCACGCGCCGGCCGGCCGGCGCGGCGACGTCGGCGACAGCGCCGATCCACTTCGTGTACGCGTACTCCAGGTACTTCGGGTCGGCGAGGTCCACGTACGAGTGCTGCGCGGAGTTGAGCAGCAGCGTCCGCCCGGTGGGCCGGGACGGGTCCGAGGTGACCCGGGCGCAGTGGTACGCCGTCTCGATGTCGCACGGGTTGGGCGCGACTGTGGTCAGCCCCGCCCCGGCCAGGCCGAGCACGGCGAGCGCGGCCCGGGCCCGGGCCGGACCGGGCAGCTCGGTGGGCTCCTGCCGGCGCAGGTGCCACCCGAGGCCGAGGCCGACGAGCCCGAGCGCGACCGCCAGGGCCAGCAGGATGACTGTGGTGCGCAGGGCTGCGACCAGCACGAACCCGGTGAGCAGGGTTGCCGTGATGCCGCCCAGGGTGCCGATCCCGGAGAGGCGACCGACCACCTGCCCGGTGCGGCGCAGGTCGGCGAGTTGGAGTTTCACCACCAGCGGGGTGACGGCGGCCAACAGTGCGGCGGGCACGAACACCGCGAGCGCGACGAGCAGCAGGATGCCGCTGGCCGCGCCGCCGCGCAGCACCTCACCGGCGTACCTGACGACGGGCAGGGTGACAGCGGTGGCGATGCCGGCCAGCACCAGCGCCGGTGCCAGCAGACCGCGTGGGTTGCGTCGGTCGGCCAGCCAGCCGCCGAACCACGCCCCGTACGCGATGGCGGCCAGCGCGATGCCGATCACCGAGCTGGTCACCTGGAGGGTCACCCCGACGTAGGGGCCGACCAGGCGCAGGGCGACGGTCTCCAGCACCAGCACGGCACCGCTGGAGAAGAAGACCAGGAAGGCGGCCAGGCCGTTGGGCAGCGCCCGGCCGGTGACCGGCAGGGGCGGGGCCGGTGGGGCCGGCAGGGCCGCTACGTCGGACGGTGGGGAGCTCATCGTCGGGATGGTACGCAGCGAAGCTGGTGCTTCGGGTCAGTACATCGAGAGATGAACATGGTTCGTGTGGGATGCGGCCGGGCTGCCACTGCCACTGTACGAGCGCCACCCGGTGCCGGGGTGCCAGATCTGCCGGTACCAGATCACGTAGAGCACGCCCAGGCGGTCGGCGTTGCGCACGTGCCAGGCGGCCAGGCTGTCCCCGTACGCCTTGTCACCGCCCGTCGCGTTCTTGTCCTCGAAGCCGTTTGTGGCGGCCGAGAAGTCGCAGGCCCGGCCCTTCGGGTGCTCACCGCCGCCGCCGCTGCGCTTGCAGGAGACGTGCCGCTTGTAGCCGGCCGCCTGGGTCTGCTTGAGCGCGTTGAGGGTGCGCGGGGTGATGCACCCGGAGGTGGTCGGGTCCTTCACCGAGCAGGATTCCGACGGCCAGGAACCGTCCGAGTTACGCGGGGCCGGCTTGGCCGAGGTGGAGTTGCCACCGCTGAACCCGTTGCTGCTGCCGGAGCTGACCTCGGCGAGCGCCGCCTCGGCTTCCTTCTTCTTCTTCGCCATCACGGCGAGTTGCTTCTGCTGCTCGCGGACCTCGGCGTCGATGGCGACCTTGGCCTGCTGCGCCTGCTCCCGGGCCTCGGTGAGGTCCCGCAGCCGCTTGCTGTCCCGCTGGGCCATCAGGTCGAGGTCGCCGGCACGTTGCAGGAACGCCTCCGGCGTGGCGGTGTTGAGCAGCATCGACGCCGCGCTCAACCGACCCAGCCGGTACGACTGGGCGGCCACCTCGCCGACCTGGGCGGTGAGGCCGACCAGCCGGCCCTCCAGGTTGGTCAGCTCGCCGGTCAGCGCTGTCTGACGACGCTTGGAATTGTCCAGTTTGGCCTTGGCCTCGATGTGCCCCTTGGCGGTCAGCTCCAGTGCGTCCTGCAGCTTCTTGCTGCCCCCCTCGCCCGGCTCCGCGTACGCGGGCGCGGCGGCACCACCGAGCATCAGCGCGACGGCGGCGAGCACCGAGAACAGGGTGCGGCGACCGAGCCGCGGGCTGAGCGTGGTCATGGGCACGAAAGCGTCCTTCCGTCGACCGCCGGCCCCCGATGAACATCGCACTTCGGCGCCGGTCGGCGGCCTGCTGGCGGAGACCGCCGGTCACGATACCGGACTGCGGGCCGGTGACCAGCCCCCTGACCCTCGGGCCGCCCCGATGTCGACGGAGCGTCCCAACCCGGTCGCGCAGCGCGCTGATCAGGTGCTGAGCAGAGCGTCGCGCACCTCGGCCCAGGTCTGCTCGTTGGCGGCGACGAGCAGACCGCTCCCGTCGTCGGAGGGGTGGTAGTCGACGCCGTCGAACCGGCGGGCGACACCACCGGCGGCCCGGACCAGCAGAGTGCCCGGGGCGTGGTCCCAGGGCAGGGTGCGCCAGAAGAGCACGAACTGCTGCTCGCCGGTGAGGATGTCCAGGTACTCCCGACCGGCGCAGTGCTGGCCGGGCAGCAGCTCACCGAGCCGCCGACCGCCGGCGCGGACCCGGTCGCGGGTCTCCGGCGGCAGGAACTTGGTCATCGCCGCGCCGCGCAGCTCGCCGAGCGGTGGCACCGAACCGGCGCTGGCCACCGGACGACCGTTGAGCAGGGTGCCCTCGTCGGCCGAGCCGGCGGCGAGCGTGTCGGCGAGTGGGTCGAGGATCCAACCGGCGGTCGGCCGCCCATCGGTCAGCAGCGCCACCATCAGGGCGAACGGCCGGCGACCGGCGGCGAAGTTGGCGGTGCCGTCGACCGGGTCGACAAGCCAGACGTCCCCGCCGTCGCGCAGGTGCCGCAGCAACCCCGGATCGTCGGCGACACCCTCCTCGCCGACGACCACCGAGCCCGGCCGCAGCCGTCGCAGCCCCGCGGAGAGCAGGTCCTCGGCGCGGCGGTCGGCGACGGTGACCACCTCGCCGGGTGCCTTCTCCGACACGTCGTCGTCGTCGAGTTTGCGGAACAGTGGCAGCACGACCTGCTCGGCGGCCTCCCAGAGCAGGCCGCCGACGTCGTCCAGCAGGGTGTCAGCCACGCGGCGGCAGCTTAACCACGCTGACGAAGAACTCGTCAATCTGACGGACGACCGAGATGAATCGGTCGAAGTCCACCGGCTTGGTGACGTAGGCGTTGGCGTGCAGCTGGTAGCTGCGCAGAATGTCCTCGTCGGCCTGTGAGGTGGTGAGCACCACGACCGGGATGCGGCGCAGTTTCTCGTCCTTCTTGATCTCTTCGAGCACTTCTCGGCCGTCGCGCCGGGGCAGGTTCAGGTCGAGCAGGATCAGGTCGGGTGCCACCGCGTCGACGTACTGGCCCTCCCGCCGCAGGTAGGCGAGCGCCTCCGCCCCGTCGGAGACGACAGTCAGCCGGTTACGCAGCTTGTGCTCCTCGAACGCCTCCTGGGTCATCAGCACGTCACCCGGGTCGTCCTCGACGAGCAGGACCTCGATCGGGCTCTTGCCATCCGCCGGCGCGGTCATCCCACCGTCTCCCTCATGTCACCCGTTCTACCGCTTTCCGGGCCCTCGTCGGCCCGGTCCGGCTGGTCCGACCCGTCGGTCTGCTCCGCCCGCGCCCCCGGCGCCCCGGTCGAGGGCGTCGGGTCGTCAGTGGTCGGGGTGTTCGGCTCCCCCGCTGCCTCGGCCGCGGCAGCCGCCTCGACGTCGGTGGGGAGCGCCGGCAGGGTGAACCGGATCGCGGTGCCCTCCGGCACGTCGGTGTCCACCCAGACGCGACCGCCGTGGTACTCGACGATCTTCTTGACGATCGCCAGCCCGATGCCGGTGCCCGGGTACGCGTCCTTCGAGTGCAGCCGCTGGAAGATCACGAAGATCTTGTCGGCGAACTCCGGCTCGATCCCGATGCCGTTGTCCTGGCAGGTGATCTCCCACTCGGCGCCCACCAACCGGGCCGAGACGTGCACCTTCGGCGCTACGTCCGGACGGCGGAACTTGATCGAGTTGCTGACCAGGTTGGCGAGCAGGTTGGTGAGCAGCGGTTCCTCACCCGAGATCACCGGCAGCTCGGTCCAGGTCAACTCGGCGTCCGCGTACTGTCGGGCGGCCTCGGTCTGGCCGGCCACGTCGCCCATCACCTTGTTCAGGTCGACCTCGACGAAGCCGGTGGTTAGCCGCCCGATCCGGGAGAACGCGAGCAGGTCGTTGATCAGGCGCTGCATCCGTTGCGCGCCGTCCACGGCGAAGGCGATGTACTGGTCGGCCCGCTCGTCGAGCTGCCCCGCGTAGCGGCGCTGGAGCAGCTGGCAGAAACTGGCCACCTTGCGCAGCGGCTCCTGCAGGTCGTGCGAGGCCACGTACGCGAACTGCTCCAGGTCACGGTTGGACCGGGTCAGCTCCTCGGCCTGCTTCTGGAGCTGACTGTTGACCCACTCGATGCGCTCGCGGGCACCCCGGACCTCGGCCAGGTCGGCGGCGATCTTCTGCCGCATCGCGTCCACGTCCTCGCCGAGCCGGATGAACTCCGGCGGGCCGACGGTGGCGATGCGGTGCTGGTAGTCGCCCTCGGCGACCTCGCGGACCTGGTTGGCCAGGC
Source organism: Micromonospora sp. NPDC005710 (assembly GCF_040630995.1). Taxonomy (NCBI): domain Bacteria; kingdom Bacillati; phylum Actinomycetota; class Actinomycetes; order Micromonosporales; family Micromonosporaceae; genus Micromonospora; species Micromonospora sp. NPDC005710. Next base: position 25,926 of record NZ_JBEXYP010000002.1, read on the forward strand.
CGGTCAGTGGCCGGACCACCATCCGGTCCAGCGAGAGCAGGAGCACCGCACCGGCCACGACCACCACCAGGGCGGCGACGATGAGCAGCACGACGAGCACGTTGCTGCTGCTGCGGACGTCGGCGGCGGCCTTCTCCCGGGCAACCAGGATCTCCCGCTGGAGGTCACCGACCGCCGAGCGGAGCTGGTCGAACTGCTGCCGAGCCTGGTCCGTGATCAGTGCCTGGCCCGCGCGGGTGCCGCTCTGCTCGGTGGTGGCGATCACCGGCTCGGCCACTGTCTTCCGCCAGTTCGCGGCGCGTTCCTCGACGATCCGCATCTCCTGGCCGATCTGCGGATAGTCGTCGAGCAGCGCCCGCATCGAGGCGACGACGCTCTGCTCCTGCGCGAGCCCGTCCCGGTACGGGCCCAGGTCGGCCGGTTTGCCGCTGACCGCGTACCCGCGGATCGCCGTCTCCTGGTCGAGCAGCGCGTTGAGCAGCTCCTGCGACTGGACCCGCAGCGGGCCGGTCTGGTTCAGGACCGCGTCGATCTGGGTGCGGTTGCGGGTGGCCATCGCCGCTTCCGCGACGGCCAGGCTGATCAGCAACACCCCCACGACGGTGAGCAGGGTGATCACCCGGCGGCGCAGACTCCAGCCGCCGACCACCGGCTTCACCGGCCACCACCCCGGCTGACCAGCAGCATGGCCACGTCGTCGGCGAGCGGGCCACCGTTGAGCCGCTCGGCACGCCCGACCAGCCAGGCCGGCAGCTCGGGCAGGGACACCGAGCGGTTGGCGGGCTCGTCCAGCAACCCGCTGAGGCCCGGCACGTCGAGCCGTTCGTTGCCGGCACCCACCCGCCCCTCGATCAGGCCGTCGGTGTACATCAGCAGGGACCAGTCATCGGTGTCGAACTCCAGGTCGTAGGCGATCGGCCGGCGCGGTCGTACGCCCAGCAGCAGGCCGCCGGGAGCGGGCACCGGGGTGACCCGGCCGCCGGAGAGCAGCAGTGGTGGCGGGTGCCCGGCCAGCCGGACGGTGGCCCGGTTGGCGGCCAGGTCCAGTCTGACGGTGGCCACCGTCGCGAAGATCTCCTGGAGGCGGCGCTCACTCATCAGCACCTGCTCCAGGGCGGGCAGCACCTCGTCGTCCGGCACCCGGGCGAGCACGAGGGCCCGCCAGGCCACCCGCAGCTCGACCCCGAGCGCGGCCTCGTCCACCCCGTGCCCGCAGACGTCGCCGACGATCAGGTCGAGGCGGTCCGGATGCGTCTGCACCACGTCGAAGAAGTCCCCGCCGATCAACGCGGCGTGCCGGCCGGGCCGGTAGAAGGTGTTCACCGCCACCTGGTCGGTGGTCATCAGCGGTTGGGGCAGCAGGCCGCGTTCGAGTCGGGCCGACTCGGCCTGGCGCAGCTCGACCTCGCGCAGCAGGCGAGCGTTCTCGTCGGCGCGCTTACGCTCCACCGCGTAGCGCAGCGCCCGGGTCAGCAGCACCCCGTCGACCTGGCCCTTGACCAGGTAGTCCTGGGCACCCTCGGCGACCGCCACCACGCCCAGGTGCTCGTCGGTGCGGCCGGTCAGCACGCAGACCGCCGCGCCGCTGGACATCTCCAGCAACTGGCGGAGCCCGTCCAGCCCCTGCGCGTCGGGCAGGCCCAGGTCGAGCAGGACGCAGTCGACGTCGGTGATCCGCTGCCGGGCCTCCCGGAGGCTCGTGGCGACCTGAAGATCGATCATCGAGTTGGTCTCGGCGAGCAGTTCACCGACCAGGAAGGCGTCGCCCTCGTCGTCCTCCACCAGCAGCACGCGCAGCCGCTCACCCGGTGGCAGGTTGGCGTGCCGCGCCAACCCTCCGTGCGGGTACGGCACGACTGGGGAACCGGCCGAGCCGGCCCCCCGGTGCGGCCGGGTCACCGCCGCGAGACGCGGGAGTTCGCTGGTGATGTCGGGCTCCTTCCGAGTGCCCTGCTGATCCTGTATTAGACAACGGTCGCACACAACACGATGCCTCCGGCGCGGGCGGGGATGGGGCGCATCACTGCCCCGGCCGCTGACAAACCGGGCGGCTGATGGACGCCTGACGTACCGGCCATCCCCTGCGCGACCGCCGACGGGCAGGATGATCCCACCCCAGGCCCCACCACCCCCGAGGAGTTCCCGTGGGCGCACCCCCCACCCCGGCCACGACGGGCACGCCGCCCCGTCCGATCCCGGGCGTACCCCCTGCCGAGCGCGCGCTGACCCGGCCGCGTCGGCGGCTCGTGGCCGCCGCGGCGGCGCTGGTCGCGCTGGCCGCGGTCGGCGCCGGCAGCCTCCTCGACCTGCGCACCCCGGCCCCGAAGCCGGCCGACGCGCCGACTGGCGCGTTCAGCGCCGGCCGGGCGTACGAGGACGTGCAGGTGATCGCCGCCCGGTCGCACGTCGCCGGCAGCCCGGCCAACGAGCAGGTCCGCGCGCACCTTGAGCAGCAGTTGCGAGGGCTGGGCCTGGAGACCGAGGTGCAGGACACCGTGGCCCCGGAGGCCGGTCAGCTCAGCGGGGCGGCGGGCGGGGCGACTGTGGCCCGGGTCCGCAACGTGGTGGCCCGGATGCCCGGCACCGACTCGACGGGGCGGGTCTTCCTGGTCGCCCACTACGACTCGGTCCAGACCGGGCCGGGCGGCAACGACGACGCGGCCGGAACGTCGACGATCCTGGAGGTGGCCCGCGCGCTGACCACCGGCCCCCGGCCCCGCAACGACATCGTCTTCGTGCTCACCGACGCCGAGGAGGCGTGCCTCTGCGGCGCGGCGGCGTTCGCCACCAGCCACCCGCTGGCCGCCGACGGCGGCGTGGTGCTCAACCTGGAGGCGCGGGGCTCCACCGGCCCGGTGATCATGTTCGAGACGTCCCGGAACAACGCGAAACTGGTGGACATCTTCGGTCGGGCCGCCCCCCACCCGGTCGGCACCTCGTTCGCCGTGGAGATCTACCGCGCGCTGCCCAACGACACCGACTTCACCGCCTTCCTCGATCAGAAGTTCGTCGGGTTGAACTCGGCTTACATCGACGGCGGGGCGATCTACCACACGCCGTTGGACACTCCGGCCGCCATGGACCGGGGCAGCCTCCAGCAGCACGGGGACAACGCGTTGGGGCTGGCCCGGGAGTTCGGTCGCACCGACCTGACCGACCTGCGCTCCGGGCACGACGCCACCTACTTTCCCGTCCCCGGCGGGCTGGTGCGCTACCCGGGCTGGCTCACCCTGCCGTTGGCCCTGCTCGCGGTGGCACTGGTCGCCGCCCTGGCCTGGGCGACCCGCCGCAGCGGCCGGGCCGGCACCGGCCGGCTGGCCGCCGGATTCGCGCTGGCCCTGGTGCCGATCATCGCCGCGCCGGTCGCCGCCCAACTGCTCTGGCTGGCCATCACCACGATCCGACCGGGGTACGCGGAACTGCTCGACCCGTACCGGCCGATCTGGTACCGGCTGGCCGTCCTGGCGCTCGCCACCGCCATCCTGTTCGCCTGGTACGCGCTCACCCGCCGCCGGGTCGGCCCGGCCGCGCTCGCCGTCGGCGGGCTGGCCTGGCTGGCTCTGCTCGGGGTGCTGCTTGCCGTGGCGGTGCCGGGTGGGGCGTACCTCACCACACTGCCGGCGCTGGCCGGCGCCATCGGCGGGCTTGTCGCACTGCGTACCCGGCTGACCGGGCCGTGGCCGGTGGTGGCGGTGACGGCCGCCGCGGCCGTCGGTGTGGTGATCCTCCTGCCGACTGTGGTGCTGCTCTTCCCCGCGCTGGGGATGGCGATGGGCGGCGTGGCCGCGCTGGTCGCGGTGCTGCTCGGCCTGGTCGCGCTGCCGGTGGTCGACCTGCTGCACCCGCAGGCCGGCGGCCAGCGTGGCCTGCTCGTGCTGCGGGCCCGGCGGCTCGCGGTGCTGCCGGCCGGTGCCGCCGCCGTGGCGGCGGTGGTGCTCGCCGGCGTCGGGCTGGCCGTGGACCGGTTCGACGCCGCCCACCCCGCCCCCACCCACCTGATGTACGCCATGGACGCCGGCACCGGCCAGGCCCGTTGGCTCAGTCACGAGACCGACCCGCAGGCGTGGACGGGCGGTTACGTGGACGGGGTCACCGACGTCGGCGACGACTTCCCTGGGCTCGGCGACGGCGAGCTGCGGGCCGGCCCCGCGCCCTCGGCGAACCTGCCGGCGCCGAAGCTGGAGGTGGTGTCCGACGCGACGGCTGGTGGCGAGCGCACGTTGCGGCTGCGGCTCACCCCGCAGCGGGCGGTCCGACTGGCCACCCTGCACGTCGACACCTCGACGGCCACCGTGCTGCGCGCCGACGTGGCGGGGCGGTCGGTGCCGGTGGAGCCCCGCGCCGGGAAGTGGGGCTTCGGGCTGGTGTTCCACGCCCCGCCCGCCGAGGGTGTGGAGGTCACGTTGACGGTGCGCCCGATCGCCGGGCAGGTCACGTTGCGGGTGATGGACGCCAGCGACGGGTTGGACGCGCTGCCCGGCTTCCGGCCCCGGCCGCCGGCCGTCGGCATCGTCGGGTCGCACAGCTCGGAGATGCTGGCGGTCGCCCGCACCTATCCCCTCTGACGGTTGGCGGTGGTCCGGCGAGTATTCGTCGCCGGGCCACCGCCTCCGGTCAGCCCACCGGTTCGGGCTGGCCGGCACCGATCCGGTGCCAGCGATTGCCGTCGTGGTCGGTGAAGGTGAGGTCCACCAGAACGGTGTCGGCAGTGCGGAGCCGGTGGTCCGCCCCGACGGTGACGAAGAGTTCGTGCTTATCGCGGCCGGGAATCCGACGGACCTGTTTCGCGCCGGCCAACCCGATCGGCGGGGCGTCCGGATCGTCGGGCGGAACGAGTCGCGCCAGCACCACCACGTCCAGCACCGGGGCGTCACTCTCGTTGGCCACCGTGAGCCGCAGCACCGAAGTGCCGCGGATCTCGGCCACCGCCGAGACCAACCGGGCCTGGGTGGCCCGGACCCGCAGATCGTCGTTACGACGGGCGCGAATCTCCCGCCGCAGTCCGAGATAGACGAAGAGCACGCTGGCGATGGAGCCGACCGCACCGAACCAGTCCGGCACGCTCCCCCAGTCGACAACGTCCTGGATCTGCGACCAGTTCATAGGTCCATCGTGGAGGTACGTGTCGAGCGCCGAGCACGCGGATCGGCCGGAGTCAGCAGCGAAGTGGGAATTCCGGCACCGATTCCGGTCGGTCGGGCGGCCTAAACGGAGAGTGTGCAACCCAGTACGGCGGTGGATACGCTTGCTGTCGACATGGTGCGGGTGGCAATCCCTCCGACTGTCCATCAGATGGACAGGAATTTTCGCCGCCGGCCCATTGCGAATTCGCCACCAAAGGGGGACCGCATTGACTGCGGACGTTCCACCCGAGGATGCCGGCGTGCCCCGGCCTGCGTACGACCGGCCGAGTCGTGTCTCAGTCGACCCTCCGCTCGGGCGACTGGACAGCCCCTTGCACGGGCGTGACGACCTGATCGACGAGATCGTCCGGCCGGAGGCTGCCGGGGGCCGGCCCTCGGTGCACATCCTGTGTGGCATGGGCGGCTCCGGCAAGAGCCACGTCGCGTTGGAGATCGCCCGCCGGGCCCGGGCCGGCGGCCGGACGGTCTGGTGGGTGCAGGCCGGGCGGCTCAACTCCGGGATGCGGGAGGTGGTCAGCCAGCTCGGCGCGTCGGAGACCCAGGTCGACCAGGCCTGGGCCGGGATGATCAGCGCCACCGACCTGGTGTGGCGCTACCTCAACCAGGCGGCGCAGCCCTGGCTGTTGATCTTTGACAGTGCGGACGAGCCCGCCAGCCTGGGCCCCACCGACGGGGTGCTCGCCGACGGCACCGGCTGGCTGCGCAGCCCGGAAGCCGACGACGGCATGGTCATCGTGACCAGCCGGGACGGCAACCGGGCCACCTGGGGCACCTGGTCGACGCTGCACCAGGTGCGTCCCCTCGGCGCCGACGCCGGCGCCCAGGTGCTGATCGACCGGGCCGGCGCGCAGGCCGGCGGGCTGGCCGACGCCCGGGAACTCGCCCGTGAGCTGGGCGGGCTGCCCCTCGCCCTGCGTGCTGCCGGCAACTACCTGCGGTCGGTGAACGCCAGCCCGGTCTGGCGCGGCTCGTCCACCATCACCACCTTCGCCGACTATCAGACGGCAGTGCAGCGCCGGTTCCGCTCGCCGCGCGACGCCTCCGACGTCGACCTCGACGAGTCCCTCGGTCTGGAGATCGTCCGCGAGGTCGACGACATCTCCCTCGACCTGCTGGCCCGCCGCCAGCTCCAACAGAGCCGACCACTGCTCAACGTGCTGGCCTGCCTGAGCATCTCCCCGGTGCCCTACGAGGTGGTGCTCAAGCCCGCCATCCTGGCCGAGTCGCCACTCTTCAAGGGGCTCACCGGCCGGCAACGGGTGCGGGTGCTGGAAGGCATCGGCAACCTTGCCCTCGTCGACTTTGACGTCCAGGAGGAGGTGAGCGACCCGGCGTTCGCGCACGTGCTCTCGCTGCACCCGCTGGTCCACGCGATGTTCCGCGACCGCGACGAGGTGCGTGAGCAGATCGCCGAATACCACGCGCTGGTGATGAAGCTGCTGCTTTCCGCCACCGAGGGGCAGAGCCCGGACGACTCGGCGGCCTGGACCAACTGGGACGTGCTGGTGCCACACCTGGTCGAGGCCGTGCGGGAATACCTCGTGCCGCAGAAACACAAGCACGACCCCGAGACGGTACGCCGCGCACTGGAGCTGACCCGGCTCACCGCCCGCTACCTCATCGCTGTCGGTCTACCCGGCTCGGCCTTCGACATCCTCGACCCCATCGTGCGCGGCTGCGCCGCGTACGACCACGACCTGGACCGGCCGCAGGTGCTGGCGCTGCGCCACGAGCTGGGGCGTACCTGGCTGGAACGCAACCAGCCGGAGATGGCCGACCGGGTGCTCCGCGAGGTGATCGCGGACCGCACCAGGGTGCTGGGCAGCGACGACGCCGACACCCTGGCCAGCCGGCACAAGCTCACCAAGGCGATCATGGCGCAGCGCCAGTGGCCGGAGGCCGAGCTGGAACTGCGGCAGATCGTCGCCGCCGAGGATCAGGTACGCGGCCCGGAACACTGGGACACCATGATCGTGCGGCACAGCCTGGCCCTGGCTGTGCTCGCCCAGCAGCGGGCACCCGAGGCCGAGGAGATGCTCAACGCCATCCTGGAGGTCCGCTACCGGTTGTGGCCGCTCAACCAACCCGAGACCTGGCAGGCCCGGCACACGCTGGCCCGCTGTATGCAGGCTCAGGGCCGGTTCGCCGAGGCCGAGGCCGAGTTGCGGGCCACCCTGGCCACAGTGGAACCCCGGCACGCGGACCGCAGCGAGGTGCTCGCGATCCGGTTCACACTGGGCCTGGTGCTGCTGCTGGAGGAGCAGGTCGACGCGGCGATCGAGGTGTACGAGCACCTGCTCGCCGACCGCCGTCGACTCCTCGGCGACACCCACCTGGACACCCTCCAGGTGGAGCACGCGTTGCGCCGACTACGTGACGGCGCCTGAACGGTAGGCGCCGGCACGGCCGATCAGTGCGGCGCGGCCGGGCCCAGGTCACTCGGGTCGGTGTTGCCACCACAGATGATCACGGCTACCCGTTCCCCCGGCTGCGGCACGTACGCGCCGCCGACGAGCGCGGCCAGCGCCGCAGCGCCACCCAACTCGGCGGCCACCCGCAGCTCCGACCAGAGCAACCGGCGCGCCCGCACCAGGTCCTCGTCGCGGACCAGCACCGACACCACCTCGGTGCGGCGGGCGGTGTCGAAGGCGATGTCGCCGATCCGCCGGGCACCCAACGAATCGGTGGCGATGCCACCCACCTCGATGTCGACCGGCCGGCCCGCCTTGAGGGCCGAGTGCAGGGTGGGGATCCGCTCGGGTTCCACAGCGACGACGCGTACCGAACCGCCGAACCAACTGGCGACACCGGACACCAACCCGCCGCCGCCGACCGCCACCAGCACGGTGTCGATCCCGTTCACCTGCCGCTCCAGCTCACGGCCGACGGTGCCCTGACCGGCCACCACCTCCGGCTGGTCGTACGCGTGCACCACCAACGCGCCCGTCTCCCCGGCCCGCTGGGTGCTCGCCGCCAACGCCTCGGCGTAGTGCTGACCGACCTGGCGCACCTGGGCACCCAACCCGGCCAGCCGCTGCACCTTCACCGGCGAGGCGGTGACCGGCACGAAGACCTCCGCCGGCACGCCCAGCGACCGGGCCGCGTACGCGACGGCGAGGCCGTGGTTGCCACCCGAGGCGGCGATCACCCCGGCCGAGGGCAGGGCCCCCTGGAGCATCCGGTTGAACGCGCCACGCGGCTTGAACGAGCCGGTGTGCTGGTGCAGCTCCAACTTGAGGCTGAGCTGCCCGGGAACACCCAGATCGGCACCGTCGACGGCGATGACCGGGGTTTCCCGGACCCGTCCCTCGACGAGGGCCGCGGCAGCCTCGACGTCGCTTCTGTCCACCATGGGGAAACGCCCTTCACTACGACCAGAGGGCCAGTCGACCATCGTCGGTGAGCCCTACGAAACATCCTATGGAGATCCGTCGGCCATCCGACGCCTGACGCACCGTGTGATAGTGCCGCGGATCGAACAGGATGCCCTCCCCAAGGGCGGGTCGCAGCGTCAACGACTGCGTGTCCGCGGCCACCGCCTCCTGGAAGCCATACCCGCCGGGGATCCGCAGCGGCTCGTCGCCGGGCTGCCAGCGCCGCCGCCACAGCACTGTCTCCCCACCGGCCGGCGGCACCCGGACGTAGATGTTGAACGCCAACTGCGCCACCACCTCGCCGTCGAGCAGTCGACCCGCGTACTCCCGGACCGCGTCGTCGAAGTGCACCTGGAGCCCCGCGTTGATCTCACGGACGATGCCGACGTGCATCTCGCGACCCTGCCGCCGGCCGGGCGCGACGTCCGGCCAAGCGCCTCGGAACGCGGCCAGGCACAGGTCCCGGGGCGAGTCCGCCAGGCCGAGCGTCGACCAGCTCTTGTCGGCGGCGCGGGCCGCGTCCCAGTAGTCCTCGCGGAGTTCACCGGCGGCCCGGTGATCGTTGATGGCCGGGCCGAACTTGGCGACGACGGGAAAGACCCGGCTCTCGTCGTAGCGGTCCATCGGCGCGTTGGCGAGGGCGGCGGTGATCGCCTGACAGCGGGCCGCGGAGAGCAACCCCGGCACCCGGACGGCGGCCAGCCGCCCCGCGATGAGCCCGGCGACATCCGCCCGGGTGATCGACTCTGATTCGACGGCGACGAACAAGGGATCTGTCCTACTCGAATGCTGCACGGCGGTCCTCCCGTAACGAAGATCCCTCACCGGACTTGTCGCGCCCCCCCGACCCGCGCACAGTGCAATGTACAAACCGCAAGCAAGACGAGGTATTCGTAGTTCCGGGCCGCGTGGCACGCCCACCGCTACCATCGGCGCAACCGGGGTACGCGACACCGAACCGTACGGCGGAAGCTTTCCGCCGATCGGGGAATGGTGACGATTCTCGGCGTGACGCATGATGCGACTAGTTCGAACGCTGACAAGGAGTTCGAGATGGCAGGCGCCGGCCCGACGGATCTTGACATGCACGTCGACCGCCTGGAAATGGCGCGTCGAATAGCCCGGGAAATGATCGAGTCCGACCATCAGGCACTGGAGCTCGCCGTCCGGCAGCGTCCACAGTGCTGGTCCCGACGCCCCGCCGGCCACGGCACCCGCGCGGACGTCCTCGCGGGCTGACGCCCCACACACCGACCCCCGCCGCCCCGACAGCGCTGCTAGCCTGACGCGTCGCGACGGCCAGCACGGGGAATGGTGCAGCGTGAAATGCTCGAACTGCGGGATCCAGCTCGACCATGCCGGGCAGGGGCACACCTGCCTCGGCGGTGTCACGCCCCCGCCACAGCCACCTGCGCACTGGCAGGTGGCCCAGTGGGTGCTGGTGACGCTCGCGGTGATCTTCGCAGGGCTCTCGTTGGTACGCGCCGCGATCGCCGCCGACCTGCTGACGCCGCCGAGCGGCGACGTCATCAGCGCCCTGTCGGTCGTCGTACCGCTGGCCCTGTTCGCCGCTTTTCTGACCTGGTCGAATGTCACCAAACGCGTCATCGACGCGCACTCGATCGCCGCGTCGACGGTCCGGCACTGGGCGGTCGGGGCGGGTGGCCTGCTCCTCTTCGTGTCGTACCTGCTGCCGGTGAAGACCCCGACCGCCTTCCACATCGTCCGGGCGGTCGCCGCGATCCTGCTCGGCATCGGGGCTCTGGTCACCCACCGCAGAGCCACGCGCCGGCTCGCTGACCCGGCCACCCCTGCGGGAGACATCCCGCCACGAGACCAGAACGACGCCACCGGTACGGGAATCGCGCCACAGCGAATGGACGAAGCTCGGCCGGGACAGGCGGGGAGCCAGCCGGCCCGGCCGCCGCTGGACATCGAGACGCAGCCGGAGGACTGGAATGCCTCCCTGTGGGATCCCGAGGTTCAGCGGGACATCGAGCGCCGGCGCCGCCAGCAGACGCCCCCCGCCTGACCCACCCCGCAGCACCCCGGGCGGCCCGCGCATCGTTGGACAGCGTCAGGCCGACCACGCCTGGACGATGTCGTCAGGCCCCCAGACCAGGTCCACGGCCCCGGCCGGGAGGTCGGCTCCGGAGCGGCTGACCACGACCAGGCCACTGACCCCGGGCTGAAAACCCGGGATCAGCGGGGCGTGACGCCGCAGCTCGTCGAGATGGTGCCTGTCGAACGGGCCGTCCTGCCACTTGATGGAGCCGGCGAAGGCGATGCGGGAAGCGATCGGGGCGCGATCGGCTCCGACGAGATCGATCTCCGGGTTGGACTGCCGGTTCCACCAGCCGCCGACTTCCCACGTGTCGGTCCAGGGCAAGCCTCCGGCACCGGCTGAGATGGCGAGCGCATCACGGATGATCGGCTCGACGGCGTTGCCCCGCCAGGAGGACCACCGACTGTCGAGCACGGCGCGAGCGGCCGCCGTCCGATCGCGCAGAACCAGTTGATGCACGTCGCGCAGAATCGCCAGATACAGGCGCAGGTTGCTGTCGGCGATCCGGTAGTGGGCCAGCCTGTTGGGCTTGGTGGACAGCGGCTTGTCGACAGCGAGGACCTGTTTGTCCTCGACGAGCCGGTTCAGCAACGGGGACAGGGTGCCGGAGCTGACGGGGCCGCCGCGGTCCCCGGCGGCAGCGGCGATGTTGCTGAACGTGCGGCTACCTGCCCCTCCCACGGCTTCCAAGATGCGCCGGGCAGTGTCCGGGGCGGGAAACTCCGATGCAAGGGACTGTTCGGGAACGGTGAACAACGCGGACGTCTTGTTGGAGATCTCCTGACTCAGGAAATCGGTGGGTGGCGTTCCCGGGGACCACTCCAGGGCGACGCCGGGCAGCCCACCAGTGATCAGGTGCGCATCGATCGCGTCGGTGCCAATCAACCCGGTCACTGCGGCGGTTTCGGCAAGATTGAACGGGCCGAGGACCATGTTCGTGGCCCTGCCGTAGAACGGTCGGTCGTACTCGGTGAACCGCTGCATCATGTGCAGATCGCTGCCGAGCAGGAGCAGGAGCACTGGCTTGCTGGAGATGAGCCGGTCCCAGGCAACCTGGAGGTGCCCGTCGAAGGTCGCGTCCTGCTCGGAGATCCAGGGCAGTTCGTCAAGGACGACCACGCTCGGCGTATCGGGCAGGACACCGGCCAGGACCCGCAGCATGTCTCCCCAGCCACCGGCCGGCGGCTGGGACGGCAGAAGGTCACGACCACCGGAGGTGAGCAGCGACGAGTCGCGCAGCGCACCGAGAAAGTAGCCCACCGCTTCGATGCTCGATGCGCCCTTCACCGCCGTGTAGAAGCAGTACGGCAGATCGACCCGGTCGCACAGCTCCTGCACCAAGCGCGACTTGCCCACCTGTCTGCGACCGCGTAAGGCGACCGAGCGACCCTCGCCGGTGCGTTTCACATGATCAAGCTGCTTGACCAGCAGGTCGAGTTCCAGCCGCCGCCCGACGAACATCGACCCTCCCGAAGCTAGATCCAATCTTACTTCGACCCAGTCTACCCAAAGCCGTCGGTGACCAGGGCCGTGAGCCACAACTGATCCCGCAGGGATGTGGTTCACCTACCGAGCGGGACCGCCGCAGACCGCTCCTGCGGGTCACCGCGGTCGCCGGCTCTGGGTAGCGTGCGGCAATGACACGGAGCGAGCGCCTCGCCGGCCAGTTGGACCGGCACTGGCAGCAGAACCTGCGTCCGCGGCTGCACGGTCTTACCGATGAGGAGTACTTCTGGGAGCCGGTGCCTGGCTGCTGGAGCATCCGCCCACAGGGCACGTCGGCGGCACCGATGTCGGCCGGCTCGGGGGAATGGACGATGGACTCCGCGTCCCCTGACCCGGTGCCGGCGCCCGTGACCACGATTGCCTGGCGGCTGGCGCACGTCATCGTCTCCTGCCTGGGCTATCGGGTCGGATGGCACTTCGGCGGCCAGGAGATGGACTCCCAGACATTCGCCTACGCGGGGACCGCCGACGAGGCGCTGCGACAGCTCGAGAATCCGCCCACTGTGGGTCCCGAGCGGTTTCCCATGGAGGGCATCGTCCTGCACGTCAACCGGGAGCTGATCCATCACGGCGCCGAGATTTCCCTGCTGCGCGACCTCTACCGCTGGCAGGACGCATGAGCAGCAGCGATGAGCGTGACGTGGTACGACGCGGGTACGACGCGCTCTCCTACCACTATCGATCGGACGACGCTGACGACGGCCAGTACGCTCCCTGGCTGGCCGACCTACATGAACGCATCCCTGCCGCAGCGGCGGTCCTCGACCTCGGGTGCGGCTGCGGGGTGCCGGTCGCCCGCTTCCTCGCGAACGCCGGACACCGCGTGACCGGCGTCGACATCAGCGACGTGCAGATCGAACGGGCGCGCCGCCTGGTGCCCAACGGCACCTTTCTCCGCGCCGACGCCACCCGGCTCGAACTGCCGCCAGCGTCGTTCGACGCCGTGGTCTGCCTGTACGCGGTCATCCACCTGCCGCTGGCCGATCAACCGCAGCTCATCAAGAGCATCGCCACCTGGTTACGCCCCGGCGGCTGGCTGCTCACCACCGTCGGCAGCAGCGCCTGGACAGGCACCGAGGACAACTGGCTCGATGGCAACGCCACCATGTGGTGGAGCCAAGCCGACGCTTCCAGTTACCGTTCATGGCTGCGAGAGGCGGGGCTGACAGTCAGCACCGAGGGTTTCGTCCCCGAGGGCGGCAGCGGGCACACCCTCTTCTGGGCGCAGCGCCCACAGAGCTGACCTGGCCCGAGCCGCAGGCTCCACCGATGCCTTCGAGGGCTGACCCCGCTCGCACACCAGCGGATCTCTTCGCCAGCTTCTCACCGCCGCTGCTCCTCGTCAGATCAGCCGCTGAATGCGGACCTTCGGACGCTCGTTCCGCAGGTGGCCGTGTTTGTGCTGGCGAATCTGCTCGTCCCAGACGTCCTGGTCGTAGTCGGGGTCCGGCGGGATCCACTTGTGGGAGCCGTCGCTGTAGTGGAACTTCTCGTCACCCGCACGAAGGATGCTCATCGGGTCCAACCCAGGAAGCGATAGTGCAGATGGCCGGCCGGAACGTGGGCCAGGTCCTGGGCGGCGTCGACCAACTGGGCGGCCAGGTAGAGGGCGAGCGATACCGGGGCTCGGTAGTACTCCGCTTGCAACTCCTGGCGGCGGGTGTGGCAGGGCCAGTCCGCACCACAGCCGGCGCAGATCCAGGTTGGGGTGATCGCGAGGTGGCTCGTCATCGGGGGCCGTCCAAACTCGGCCAATGACCGCGGATGATGCTGCCCATCAGCGCGTCCACGCCACGAAGCGCTCGTACAGCTCGCCCGGCGTCACGTCGGGCAACTCCACGGCGACGATGAAAAGCAGGCCGCCGACGTAGGTGGAAAGGCCAATGCGATCAGGTCCGTACGCCTCGGCAAGGCGCACCCGCGCCGGGTGGCACGGCCACGGCGTACCCGCCTCGCACATCAGGCACTGCCACTGCGGCCGACGCGGCAGATGCTCCCCGCCCATCCGGCGATCCAGTGCCGACGCCGACCGCTCGGCCTGGCACGCACGTGTTTTCTGCGGCACGTCGTCCGTCACCAAGCCATCCGCCGGCCATCGAGATTCCCGCTCTGCGTGAACTGCCACCACGCCTCCCACCAGTCACCGCGCGTGCTCGTTGGGTACACCCTGCGGCGGTACGCTGACCTCGGTCGACGGGTTGCGGGTTGCCAACCTGCGCCGGCAACCCGGCAACTCCGGTGGGAGGCGTGAGACATGCCAACATTCGGCGTCCGAATGCGACAGGCGCGGGAAGCGCATGGCCTCAGCCTGGCCGCGCTCGCCGAGCGGCTGCCCGCCGATAAGGGGCATCTCTCCCGGCTTGAGAACGGCCGTCGCCGCCCCGGTGAGGATCTGGCCCGCCGAATCGACGACGTCCTCGCCACTCGCGGGGAACTGATCGCTTGCGCCGCCCTGGATGTCGCCGCCGCCACCGACACCCGGCCGTCCGAGACCGTCGAACTGCTACATCGAATGCACGCCAGCGACACCGCCCCCGCCACCATCGAGACGTTGCAGGCGACTATCACCGAGCTGTGCTGCCAATACGGGTGGCGCGATGCTGGGGAACTCCGCGCCGAAGGTCAGGGTTGGCTGCGTGAGGTAGCGCGGCTGCTACAACGACCGACCGGGCTACGGCAGCACCGCGAACTGTTGGTGTGCGCGGGCAGGCTGGCACTACTGATTGGCTGTGTCGAGTACGACCTCGGAATGCGTGCCAGCGCTGAAGCCACCCGTATCGCCGCCCGCCAGCTCGGCGACGAAGCCGATCATGCTGACATCACCGGCTGGGCGTGGGAGATGGCGGCCTGGTTCGCACTCACCCAGTCCCGCCACGAGGCGGCGCTGACCGCCGCCCAAACCGGCCAGGAAGTCGCCGGCCGGCAGCGGGTAGGGGTTCAACTGATCGCACAGGAAGCCAAATCGCTGGCACGGCTCGGCGACCGCCAAGGCGCGCGGGTGGCACTCGATCGAGGTCGGCGGCTACTCGACGAACTCGGTGCACCCGACCGCCCCGACAACCACTTCGAGGTCGATCCGGCTAAATGGCTGTTCTACGCGATGGATACCTGCCGTCTCGCTGAACACGACGCTCTCGCCGACCACTACGCCACCGAGGTTCTGCGCCTCGGCGCTGGGCCTGACGGCATCGAACGCTCACCTATGCGGATGGCCGAGGCCCGACTCACTCTCGCCGCCACTGCCCTGCGCGCTGGCGAGCTGGATCGGGCTGTTGAGCAGGGGGTGGCGGCGTTCGCTGCTACTCGCCGGTCCCTGCCGTCGTTGCTGCTGGTCGCTGGCGAGGTTGACGTCGAACTGCACCGTCGCTACCCGCACGAGCATGCCACCGCCGACTTCCGCGACGCGCTGAACGCGGTTCGTTAGCTGCTCGCGGCAAATTTGATCTAGACAGCAGGCAGAGGTAGTACAGGCTCTACACACTTGACCGTGGCCATCGGCTGGCTGCTGCGAGACTGGGCCGCCAACCACCGCCGACACAACGGCGAGCCCGATCGCGCCAATGCTATAGGGGGCAAAGCGTGACGCTGACGTTTCAACTGCGGTCCGCCCAGAGCCGTCCGCAACCTACGCGACCTGCAAACCGAACTCACAGTGCACCGCCGCCGGCCAGCCGTCCGACATTTCATCAACCGCGTCGACGCGACCCTCGGTCAACGCCGCTGACTACAACTCACCCCGGGCTTTGCGCGCGACCAGCTCCAACACCGCGATCACCGTGCCGGATCCCACGATCTCACCCCGAAACACCAGGTCGCGCGCTTCCGCCAACGGCATCCAGGCCACCCGCTCGGCCTCGTTGACGTCCACTGGCGAACCGATATGTGTCGCGTCGCGCGCGAGGAACAACTGATTCTCGGCGTCCGCGGTTGCCACCCACGGCTGGAACGACAGCATCGGCTCAATCGCACCCGGACGCCAACCGGTCTCCTCCTCGACCTCCCGGACTGCGCAGCTCGCCGGCTGCTCACCGTCGTCGACGTAACCCCCGGGCAACTCCCACACCCACCTGTCGAACACGAACCGGTGCCGCCGCATCAGCAGCAGGCGCTCCTGCTCGTCAAGCACCGCAACCATTGCTGACCGGGGCGCCCGAATCACGTACTGCTCGAATCGGACCCCGTCCGGCAGCTCCACGTCGGCGATACTCAACCGCGCCCGCCGGCTGCCATCCACCACCCGCTCACCGTGAATCGTCCAGCGCGTCGGCTCGTTAACCTGCTCCTCCGTCACCCGCCCAGTATCCGACCTGGCGAGGACGGATCACCGCGCCTCATCACGACAATTCGGCTCACCCGCCAACGAACTCGCGTGGGCTAGACGACGTCAGACAGCAGTAGGCGAAGCCGCTGAGCGTCCCCGAACCTCGCCGCAATCAGGGCTCAGCGGTCTTACCAGGCGCCTCTCGGAGGTCACGTCCGCGCTGGTGGTGTAAGAGACGGCCAATCGCGGGATCCGGTTTGATGTTAAGCGGCGATCGGGCTGGGATCGGCGTGGTCGGTGTCGTGTTGGTCCGGGCCGACCATGACGAGGCGGGCTTTGGCGAGGAGTTCCAGGCCCATGTAGCGGCGTCCTTCGGTCCACTCGTCGGTCTGCTCGGCGAGGACTGCACCGACGAGGCGGATGATCGCCGGCCGGTTCGGGAAGATCCCGACGACGTCGGTGCGCCGGCGGATTTCCTTGTTCAGCCGTTCCTGCGGGTTGTTCGACCAGATCTGGCGCCAGATCTCACGCGGGAAGCCGGTGAAGGCGAGCAGGTCGTCGCGGGCGTGGTCGAGGTGTTCGGCTGCGGTGGGGAACTTCGCCTCGATCGTGGTCACGACCCGGTTGAACTGGGCGCGGACGGCGTCGGCGTCGGGTTGGTCGAAGATCGTCCGAACGAGAGTGGCGATCCACGGCTGGGCCGACTTGGGCACCTTGGTGAGCAGGTTGCGCAGGTAGTGGGTGCGGCAGCGCTGCCATGCCGCGCCGGGCAGGGCAGCGCCGATCGCGGCGACCAGGCCGCGGTGGGCGTCGGAGACGACCAGCTGAACACCGGACAGGCCGCGGGCGGTCAGCGACCGCAGGAACGCCAGCCATCCGGCGCCGTCCTCGTCGGAGGCGACGTCCAGACCGAGGACTTCACGTTGTCCGTCGGCGTTGACGCCGACAGCGACCAGGGCGTGGACGTTGACCGTGCGCCCGTGCTCGCGGACCTTCATCGTCAACGCATCCATCCACACGAACGTGTAGTGCGCGGCATCCAGAGGTCGGTTGCGGAACGCCTCGACCTGCGCGTCCAGGTGCGCGGCCATCTCTGACACCTGCGACTTGGACAGCTGCCGGACGCCGAGCTGCTCGACCAGCTTCTCCACCCGACGAGTCGAGACGCCGAGCAGATAGGAGGTCGCCACCACCGAGACCAGGGCTTGTTCGGCTCGCCGCCGGTGCGTCAACAGCCAGTCCGGAAAGTAGGAGCCGGACCGTAGTTTCGGCACCGCCAGGTCAATCGTCCCGGCACGGGTGTCCCACTCCCGCACCCGGTACCCGTTGCGGGAGTTGACCCGCTCATCGCTGCGCTGCCCATAGCCGGCACCGCAGATGGCGTCGGCTTCGGCGGACATCACCGCCTGCGCGAACGTCTTGATCATCGCCTGCGACACGTCCGGCGACGCGCCCTCGATCTGCTCGCGCAGCAGGTCAACAGGGCTCACACTCTCTGATGCGGCCATCGCGTTCTCTCTTCCTTCTCTGACTTGGTCGTCTTGAAGGATCGACGCGATGGCCGTCTCTCATCTACGCAACACACCCATCACGGGCAAGTCGTACACCACTCCCGTGGACGCAACCCTCTCGGACGGCAGGGCCACGGACCTGCCGGGACGTCTTGCAACGGAAGAGTGGATGCCACGGAGCAGCCTGAGGCGGGCGTTGTGCGCGATCGTCGAGGGTGTCGGACGGCGTCCGGTACGGCGGGCTGATCCGGCCCGGCCTGGACCTGAGGGCATCTGCCGGCTCCGGGCTCGCCTGACGCCGATGCCCATTTTTGGGAGGAGCGAAGGAGTCCAGTACGCGACAGCTGAGCAGCAAGCAATCCCGTGGGTCGACACGATCCCGAAGGGATGCCGCTCGACCGGATGAAGTAGAGCCCTTCCGAAGATTGACCCCCTCGCGCGGGTGCTGAGGAATTACGCCGCTCTTGCTCAGGAGTCAGACACCGAGCCAGAGAAGGCGCAGGCAGTGAGGCTGAAGGCGGTGAGGTTGGGACTGCTGGCGGTCGCATACGAGCTGCGGGAGTTGAGGGAGTTCATGTCGTGCCTGGCAGCGCCCTTCAAGATCCGCTTGAGGGCAGCTGCAGTATCGGGCCCAGCCGTCGCTACATCAAGACCTCCTGGAGAAGATCGCCGATCGATGGCCTGAGCTCCACTTGAGAGCATCACAGGCTGTCACTGATCGAAATCTTTGGGTAGCCTGTCTCAACTTGCCGGCTACATCCATCAGCTGAGGTGCGATCGGAGCTCCCAGATGACGAGGTCGAAGGGGCGCCCGAGGAAGGGTCGGCTCGCCGACATGACCATCCAGCCAGCCGAAGACGAGTGCTACGAACCTCCGCCAGACGAAGAGTGCGACGAGTTCAGCTCGACACTTGATCTCGCTGCAAACGTCCGCATGGGTACTCGGCAGATGTACATGCGCGGGACGTCTGAGCTGGTCTACTTCGCGGTCTGGCAGTCCCACAAGATCGACGGCAGGTGGGAGAAGGTCGTCCGCGTCGATTGCCATCACGGGACAGTCCATCGGCATGACTTCGCCCGTTCGGGGGACAACGAGATGGCCGTTTTGGACGTAATTCCAGTAAAAGGCGGCACAAGTGAGTTTCTTGGCTCATGGTGTACGCGCATCGAGTTGGTCATGCAGAATGAGTGGGAAGCCAACTTACGGAGGTGGCACGGTGACAAGGAGTGAGGTAGACCCTGCAAACCTGGCTAGCGGGTTCGACTTCGTGCGCCGCCAACGCGACCCTGAGTTCCGGAAGTATCTTCATGACATTGGCTGGACTTCAGCGCACCACGTTGTTATCGCCGACGACGAAGAGTCCGTGTCCGCCGTGGTCGCGAGGATCATTAACAACGACACTCCGTCACCCTGCTTGATCGCCATCCCCAGCAGCAGCGAGCGCTTCGGCTTCGGTTTCATGTTTATGGAGGTCACGCACGCGTCCACCAGACGGAGTTGGCCCTGGCACCGCAATCGGCCCCACGACGCAGATGAGATCCCCATCAACTCCGAGACCAGCATCGGGATGCTCTACTCGTCAGCCCGGCGCTGCGCCGAGTACATCCCGAACGAGTGGATGCATCCGGTTGTCTTCAAACAGGCTCGAATAGCCGCCTGACCAGACGCGAAATCGCCCCCGGCCCTCGAGGTCGGGGGCGGTTCTCGTTTCTACGACCACCGCGCGTCGTCTGCACCAGGCGGGCACAGTCCCACATCCGCCGACCCAGATCAGCCCTCGACCGCAGCCTGCAGGATGACCTGCGCCTGGCCGGCCGCCTCGGCGTTGGCACGCCCGCCCCTCGGCGTATAGAGGTGCCAGCATGAGCTCCGGCTACGGTGCGGCCACTGAGAGATGACGAACACCTGGTGCCTGGTGTCGACCAGACCCAGGCAGAGGTTGAGGCTCACGAAGACGGACCGGCGGGTTACGCCACATACACGGGAGCCATGACTCCTTTGGACGCCGGCCGCGTCGGCGCGTACACCCCGGTGGGACAACACCCCCCGGAAGAAACTGGAAGGCCGGCCGCGTGAGGTGTTTTCGCAAGTCAGCCTAGATCAGAAACAAAGATCACAGGTCAAGGGCTATGCCGCCGCTATTTCCAGCGGTATTGATCAACGGTGAGGGCATGGTCGATCAACACAGACAAGAGACGGCTGAGCTTTGCATTTATCGATCATCACTGGTCAACGTTCGTTGCTCTTGGTTCATCTCCGACGGCCTGAATACGGCCTCATCTTGGGACTCGCCCGCGAGATCGGGAGGGACTACGACGGCGCGTTGCCCATCGTCTAGAAACGAGGAGGTCGTGACCTGGTGGGGGCGCTGTGGTGGCTTGCTGCGGCTCGCATGGACTCGATGAGCGTGAAGCCCGGGTAGTAACGGCGGTCGGAGTACAGATGCCGGTAGTAGCAGGCCCAGTAGCTCGCCACTCGCTGACGGGTGACGGCGAGGAAGGACGGGTTGGCGGCGAGAACCCGTCCATAGACAGCGTGCTGCGGGGTCGTGGGGTCGTCGAGCTCGACGAGTTCACGGCAGATGTCGAGCAGGATCTCTAGGACGTACTCCCCGACGAGCCGGACCACGAATGGGACCACCCATGGCTCGTTCAGCGTCAGAACGTACTCAAGCCGTCGCTGCCGTACTCGACCGTCGTGGTGACGCGTGTAGAGGCAGTTGAGAATCGCGAGCTGGGTCGGCGGCAGGCTGGTCTCCGCATCGGCTGGGGGTTCGGCCTGGTAGATGCGGTACGGGATGACCAGTGGCTGCTCATCGACGGTTACACCGAACGGCAGGGCCGGCTTCAAGGGTGCCGACGGCAGGAGCTTCAAGACGGTCTGCACGTCCCGCTGAAGATGGGCCGGAAAGGCAGCCGCCAATGACGGCCCGGTAGGGGTCCCCGGCGCTGGGCTTTGCATGGCCGGACGGTACAGCCTTCCAGCCCTCGGGACGGACCCGCAGCGGGATGGCACCTCCCTGGAGGCAAAGCCGTGCCGCTTCTACTTCCAGCGGAAGTGGACGAAGAGGCGGCCGAAGTTCTTCGAGTCCTTCTCCACGCGGTGGTAGAGCTGCTTGACGTCCTTCTGGTCGAGGAACCGCAGCACCCGCTTCTTGAGCTGGCCGGACCCCTTGCCGGGGATGATCTCGACGAGGGTGGCCTTCTTCGCCACCGCCTCGTCCAGGATCCCGCGCAACGCCCGGTCGATGTCCTGGCCCTTGTTGAAGATCTCGTGCAGGTCCAGCTTGAGCTTCATGCCGCAGCCCCCGGCCGGTCAGGTCCCATGTCCGCCATCCTAGGCACGTCCGCCGGCCCGCCCGTCGGACGACGGCAGGGGCGGCCCCGGAGGACCGCCCCTGCCGTGTCGAGCCGCACGCTCAGCGCCGGCCGCCCAGTCGGGTTTCCACCCGCTCCAGCGCGGTCCGGTAGTCGTCGTTGGCCGCGTACATCGCGGCGGCGATTCGCAGGTGCCGCAGCGCGTCGGTGTGCCGGTTGAGCCGTTCCAGCGTCCGACCGAGCACGTGGTGCGCGTAGTGGTCGCTCGGGTCCCGTTCGACCAGCTCGCGCAGGTGCTCCTCGGCCCGGGTGAGCTGGGCCGACTGGAAGTACGCCCGGGCCAGCAGCTGCCGGACCGCCGCGTTTCCGGGTTCGGCGTCGATGATCGGCTCCAGCAGTCGGGCTGCCCCGCTGGGGTCACCGGTTTCGAAGAACATGGTCGCCCGCCGGTAGTCCGCCAGAAGATCCATCTGCCACCTCCTCGGGTCGCACCGTCACCTGTTCCGACGCTGGCACAACACCGGGAGTTTGGCGACTGTTCCCGGGGTCGAGATCAGGTCACTCCCGGCCGCCGAAGGCCGCCGAAGAGGCGTCGAACGGTCAGGTGCGGGCGTCCCGGCGTCCGACGGAGAGTTCCCAGGCGCGAACCCCGCCGACGATCCCGGCGGTGTTCGGCACCACCACCACGTCGTCGCCCATCCGGGCCAGTTGCTCGGGCCGGATCAGTCGGGAGTTGCCCCCGCCCAGGTAGAGCCGGTCCCAGCGGAACACCGGGCGGAGGCCGTCGACCACCTGCCGGATGCGGCGGGACCAGAAGGCGTCGCCGAGCCGCCGCCGTTCCGGCTCGCCGACGTACGTGTCGTAGGTGGTGCCCCAACGCACCGGCGCGTGCGACAGCTCCAGGTGCGGTGCGAGCACCCCGCCGTCGAAGAGTGCACTGCCCAGCCCCGTCCCCAGGGTCAGCACCAGCTCGCAGCCGGTGCCGGCGACCACTCCGGCACCGTGCACCTCGGCGTCGTTGAGCACCAGCGCCGGCACCCCGAACGCGGCGGCCAGCGCGCCGCGCGCGTCCCAGCCGGACCACTCGGCGAGCAGCTCCGGGTCGACCCGACTGCGGGGGCCGCTGCGGGTCACGTAGTGCGGCGTGGCGACCACCACGCCGTGCCGGATCATCCCGGGTACGCCGACGGTGAGCCGGTCCGCCGTTGGCAGGCGCCCGCCCAGATCCCGCAGGGTCTGGACGAACAACGCAGGTGGCAGGGGGTACGGGGTGGGCACCCGCAACGGCCGGGCCCGCATCGTTCCCGCCTCGTCGAGCACGGACGCCTTGATGCCTCCGCCGCCGCAGTCGATCGCCAGTGTGGTCACCACGTCGTTGAGTCTGCCCGCTGCCGACCGGTCTTATGCGGGGGGCCGGATAGGCTGCCGTCCTGATGAGCGCCACGATGATCGTCAAGGACCTGGCCGCCGGGCACGGCGACCGCCCACTCTTCGCCGGACTGGACCTGGTGGTCGCCCCCGGCGACGTGGTCGGGCTGGTCGGGCCGAACGGGGCCGGCAAGTCGACGCTGCTGCGTACCCTCGCCGGGTTGTTGCCGGTCGAGGCCGGCAGCGTGCGACTCAGCCCGCCCACGGCGAGCGTCGGGCACCTGCCGCAGGAGCCGGAACGTCGACCGGGCGAGACGGTTCGGGACTTCCTGGCCCGCCGGACCGGGGTGACCGCCGCGCAGGCGGCGTTGGACGCGGCGACCGAGGCGCTGACCGCCGGCTCGGCGGGCGCCGACGACGCGTACGGCGACGCGCTGGAGCGCTGGCTCGCCCTGGGTGGCGCGGACCTGGACGAGCGCGCCGAGCAGGTGAGCGCCGACCTGGGGCTCGCCGTCGACCTGGACCACCCGACGACCGGGCTGTCCGGCGGCCAGGCGGCCCGGGCCGGGCTCGCGTCACTGCTGCTCAGCCGGTACGACGTGTTCCTGCTCGACGAGCCCACGAACGACCTGGACCTGGCCGGGCTGGAACGGCTGGAGGAGTTCGTCACCGGGCTGCGGGCCGGCACCGTGCTGGTCAGCCACGACCGGGAGTTCCTCACCCGCACGGTGACCCGGGTGCTGGAGCTGGACCTGGCACAGCAGCAGGTCAACCACTACGGCGGCGGCTACGCGGCCTACCTGGAGGAGCGTGAGGTGGCCCGCCGGCACGCCCGCGCGGACTTCGAGGAGTACGCCGACACCAGGGCAGGGCTGGAGGCGCGGGCCCGCACCCAGCGTGGCTGGATGGAGAAGGGCGTGAAGAACGCCCGCCGCAAGGCCACCGACAACGACAAGATCGGCCGCAAGTTCCGCGCCGAGGCGAGCGAGAAGCAGGCCGCCAAGGCCAAGCAGACCGATCGGATGATCGAACGGCTCGACGTGGTCGAGGAGCCCCGCAAGGAGTGGGAGCTGCGGATGGAGATCGCCGCCGCACCCCGCGCCGGCGCCGTCGTGGCCACGCTGCGCGGAGCGGTGGTACGCCGGGGCGGCTTCACCCTCGGCCCGGTCAACCTTCAGATCGACTGGGCGGACCGGGTCGCGGTGACCGGGGCGAACGGCTCGGGCAAGTCCACCCTGTTGGCCGCGCTGCTGGGCCGGCTGCCGCTGGACGCCGGCACCGCCTCGCTCGGCCCCGGCGTGGTGGTCGGCGAGGTGGACCAGGCGCGCGGGCTGTTCCTCGGCGACGCACCACTGATCGACGCCTTCGAGGCGGCCGTACCCCACCTGTCGCCGGCGGACGCGCGGACCCTGCTGGCCAAGTTCGGCCTGCGGGCGGCGCACGTGCCGCGACCGGCGGCCACCCTCTCCCCCGGTGAACGGACCCGGGCCGCGCTGGCCCTGCTCCAGGGCCGCGGGGTCAACCTGCTGGTGCTGGACGAGCCCACCAACCACCTGGACCTGCCCGCCATCGAACAGCTCGAGTCGGCGCTGGCCAACTACCCCGGAACGCTGCTGCTCGTCACCCACGACCGGCGCATGCTTGCCGCCATCGAGACCAACCGGCGGCTGCGGGTCGACGCGGGGCGGATCGCCGAGGACTGATCCGCGGCCACGGGCCGGCGCGGGGTGAGAATGACGCAATGCTCAAGTGGGAGTACGCCCTGCTGGTCCGCCGCCGTCAGGCTGCGACGAACGACCTCGGCTGGGAGGTCGTCTTCGTCTGGTACGGCCCGGACGGCTCGATGGTCGACGTGACGCCGTACGGCGACACCTCGCTGGCCCACCTGAACCGGGCCGGCGACCAGGGCTGGGAGTTGGTCGCGATGAGCGAGGACCCGTCCCTGCCCGGCCATCACGAACTGCACCGCTACCACCTCAAGCGGCCGAAGGCCGCCGACCCGCCGCCTCGGCAGCGGATGCGTGGGGGCCGCCGCACCATCTCCGGCTGACCCGACCGCTCCGGGCCGAGGCGGCCGGAGCGAGCCCAAGCCTTGGGTGACCGTGATGTTGTGGAGTCATCATGATGACTGTGTGGCATCACGATGACTGCGACTCGGCCCGCAACCCGCGACACGCGCGTGGGCGGACCTCGCGTCAGCAGGTGACGAGGTGGACGAGTAGGGCATAGCGGGCGCGATTGCGGGTAACGCGCGGCGGGAGGTGGCCCGAATGGTCGCTTTGGCACAGACTCCACCCTCGGCCGACCGGCTGCGGGCGATCGACGAATTCCTCGCTCAGGCGTGGGCGGACCAGGTCCGCCACGATGACCGGTTGCGGGACCTGGCGGTCGAGGTGCGGTTCGACCGGGGGGTGGCCCACCTGACCGGCGACGTGCCCGAGCCCGCCCAGCTACGGCTGGTGCGGGACCTGGTGGGGCGGCTCGCCGGGGTCTACGGCGTCTGGTGTCGGGTCGGCATCGGCGGGCGTGCACCGGTGGTGGTGGACCTCGGTTGCGGGCCGACCAAGCAGTGGTCGAGCAATCTGGGGCTGGACATCTACCCGGCGGCGGGTGTGAACGCGGTAGCGGACCTGTCCGGCTCGCTGCCACTCGCCGACAGTTCGGTTGACGTCCTCTTCGCTGTGCACATCCTGGAGCACCTGATCGACTTCCTGCCGCTGGTCGACGAGTGTCATCGGGTGCTCCGCCCGGGCGGGGTGCTGCACGTGATGAGCCCCTGGTGGGGGCACGTGAACGCGGTGGCCGATCCGACCCACGTCCGGCTGATGGACGTGCAGACGTTCAAGGGGATCTGCCAGGGCCGGCCGCCGGGCGCTCCGCGCTGGTTCCCCCTGCATGCCGGATGCGACGGCGCGTCGATCTTCGCCGACCTGACCCCACTCCCACCGGACGCCGAGACCGCCCCGAAGACCCACCTGGCCCGCTTCTTCGACTGAAGGGCCGGCACAGGGCTACCGGGTCTGGGTGGATTCGCGGAGTTCCAGGCGGTAGGGGGCCGAGAGCGCCTTCGCCGGGGCGGCGCGGTCGCCGTCGAGGCGGTTGGCCAGAAGTTCGACGGCGAGGTGGGCGATGCGCGCCTTGTCCGGGGCGACGGTGCTCAGGGTGGGGATGGAGAACCGGCCGTCCTCGATGTCGTCGAAGCCGACCACCGCCACGTCCTCGGGCACCCGCAGGCCGGCCTCGTGCAGGGCGCGTAGGGCGCCCAGGGCAAGCGTGTCGTTGAAGCAGAAGACGGCGTCGGGGCGTACCCCGGAGGTGAGCAGGCCCCGCATGGCGGTCGCGCCGTCGGCGCGGTGCCAGGCCAACGCGGGCGCCACGAGGGTTTCGTCGTAGTCGAGCCCGGCGGCGCGCAGCGCGTCTGCGTATCCGGCCAGGCGCAGCCGGGCGCTGGCTCCCTCGTCGGTGCGCTGGGAGCCGATGGCCGCGATCCGGCGGTGGCCGAGCTGGATCAGGTGCTCGGTGATCTCCCGGGCCGCAGTCACGTTGTCGATCATCACGCGGTCGGCGGGGCCGTGTTCGACCCGCTCGCCGAGCAGGACCATGGGCGTGCCGTCCAGGCCGGCCAGGTCTTCGGCGGTGAGCGCCAACGGGCTGAAGATGAGCCCGTCGATCAGGTGGTCGGTAATGCCGGAGGCGACCACGCGTTCCTGCTCCCGCCGACCGCCGGTCTGGTCGATCAGCACCGTCCAGCCGTAGGCGGCGGCGGCGGTGACCACGTAGCGGGCCAGTTCGGCGAAGTACGGGATGTCCAGTTCGGGGACGGCCAGGGCGATCACGCCGGTGCGGCCCTTGCGCAGGTGGCGGGCCGAGAGGTTGGGCCGGTAGTTGAGCTCGGCGATGGCCTCCTCGACCCGGGCGCGGGTGTCCGGCCGAACGTGCACGTAACCGTTGACGACGTTGGAGACGGTCTTCACCGACACGCCGGCCCGTTCGGCCACGTCCTTGAGCCTTTGTCGCACTCCGCAACCTCCCCGATGTAACACTCCGCACCCTACCGCCTCGGCAACCCTTTACAACGTTGCCTACAACGTTGTAGAACGATGGACACCCGGTGAACGGTGAGCGCGCTCACCGTTCACCCCGGGCATCGGCACGAGGAAAGGTGGCACCCCCTTGCGGACCGCGCAGCTGACGATCGACCCGGCCTTCTCGATCGGCCCGGCTGACCGACGCCTCTTCGGCTCCTTCGTTGAGCACATGGGGCGGTGTGTCTACGGCGGCATCTACGAGCCCGGCCACCCCAACGCCGACTCCCGCGGCCTCCGCCGCGACGTACTGGACCTGACCCGCGAGCTGGGCGTCTCGGTGGTCCGCTACCCGGGCGGCAACTTCGTCTCCGGCTACCGCTGGGAGGACGGCGTCGGCCCGGTCGGCAACCGTCCCCGCCGGCTCGACCTGGCCTGGAAGACGATCGAGACCAACGCCTTCGGGCTGGACGAGTTCATGACCTGGGCCGCCGAGGCCGGCGTCGAACCGATGATGGCTGTCAACCTCGGCACGCGCGGGGTCCAGGAGGCACTGGACCTGCTGGAGTACGCCAACCACCCGGGCGGCACGGAGCTGTCCGACCTGCGGCGCAAGCACGGCGCCGAGGACCCGTACGGGGTGCGGCTGTGGTGCCTCGGTAACGAGATGGACGGCCCGTGGCAGGTCGGCCACAAGACCGCCGACGAGTACGGCCGCGTCGCCGCCGAAGCCGCCCGCGCGATGAAGATGATCGACCCGTCGATCAGCCTGATCGCCTGCGGCAGTTCCAACCGGCGGATGCCCACCTTCGCCTCGTGGGAGGCGACGGTGCTGGAGCACACCTACGAGCACGTCGACTACATCTCGGCACACACCTACTACGACCCGTCCGACGGCGACCAGGCCAGCATCCTGGCGTCGGCCGTCGACATGGACAGCTTCATCACCGAGGTCGTCGCCACCGCCGACCACGTGGCCGCCAAGCAGCGACACAAGCGCAAGCTGAAGATCTCGTTCGACGAGTGGAACGTCTGGTACGAGTCCCGCCTCCAGGCCGACCTGGACCGCCGTGGCTGGGTCGAGGCTCCGGCGCTGATCGAGGACGACTTCACCGCCGTCGACGCGGTGGTGGTCGGCGACCTGCTGATCACTCTGCTGCGCCACGCGGACCGGGTCGGCGTGGCCGCGCAGGCGCAACTGGCGAACGTGATCGCGCCGATCCGCACCCGCAACGGCGGCCCCGCCTGGCGGCAGAGCATCTTCCACCCGTTCGCGCTCACCGCCCGGTACGCCCGGGGCACCGTGCTGCGCACCGACCCGGTGTCGCCGCGCTACGACACCAAGAGGTACGGCGACGTGCCGGTGCTCGACACCGTCGCCGTGCACGACGAGGAGACCGGCGAGTTGACCGTCTTCGCCGTCAACAGGGACCAGACGGACCTCGCACTGGACCTCGACCTGCGCGGCCTGCCGGGTCTGTCCGGTTATTCCTTCCAAAGCATCGCTGCCGGGTCCGACCCGTCGGCGACGAACACCGAGGCCGATCCCGACCGGGTGATGCCGCGGGACCTGCCCACCCCCACCCCCGACGGCGGCCGGTGCACGGTGCGCCTGCCCGCCGTGTCCTGGAGCGTGCTCCGCTTCGGCCCGACAAGCGCCTGATGGCGCACCGGCCCTGAGCAGGCACAATTCATTCCGTTCCCCCTCAAGGAGAGATAACGCATGATCCAGAACGATATGAGCCGGCGTCGCCTGCTCGGCCTCGGTCTCGGACTCGGCGCCGCGGCCTCGCTGACCCTCGCGGGTTGCGGCGGCGGCGATGACAGCACCTCCGGGCCGGCCACCGGAAACGGGGGCAAAGAGTACACCGGCCCCAAGGTGGACCTGAAGCTGTGGAACGGCTTCACCGGCGGTGACGGCGACATCTTCAAGGCGCTCGTGAACCAGTTCAACACCGAGCACCAGAACATCGCGGTGTCGGTGGCCACGTACCAGTGGGAGGACTACTACAACAAGCTCCCCGGTGCGGCCTCGAGCGGCAACGGCCCGGACATCGCGGTCATGCACATGGACCAGCTCGCCACCTTCGCCGCCCGTGGCGTCATCAGCGAGCTGGACGACGTGGCCAAGAACCTGGAGCTCTCCGAGGCGGACTTCGCCCCCACCGTCTGGAAGGGCGGCCTCTACAACAACAAGCGGTACGGCATCCCGCTGGACATGCACCCGCTCGGCTTCTACTACAACAAGACCGCGATGCAGAAGGCCGGCCTGGACCCGAACAAGCCGCCGACCACCAGGGACGACTTCACGGCGGCGTTGGGCGAGTTCAAGAAGACCGGTGTGCAGGGATTCTGGATCAGCCCGTTCCAGTTCACCGGCGGCATGACGTTCTACTCCCTGCTCAACCAGTGGGGCGGCACCCTCTTCGACGCCGAGGTGACCAAGGCGACGTTCAACTCCGACCCGGCGGTCGAGGCGTGCACCTGGCTGGTCGACATGATCAAGCAGGGTCACTCGCCGGCGAACGTCGGTCAGGACGCCGAGTACCTGGCGTTCAAGAGCGGCAAGAACGCCTTCACCTTCAACGGCATCTGGCAGATCAACGACCTGAAGAAGAGCCCCGAGGTGCAGTGGGGCGTCGCCCCGCTCCCCCAGATCGGCAGCAAGCCGGCCGCCTGGGCCAACTCGCACAACTTCACCATCGTGAAGCAGCGGGCCAACAACGCCAACAAGACCGCCGGCGCGAAGGTCTTCATCAACTGGTTGAGCCAGCACTCGCTGGACTGGGCCAAGGGCGGCCAGATCCCGGCCCGCAAGGCGGTCCGCGAGAGCGCCGAGTTCAAGGCGCTGCCGGAGATCTCGGCGCTCGCCCCCGAGCTGGAGTACGCGGCCTTCCCGCCGGCGACCCCGGGCCTCGGCGAGGTCATCAAGACCTTCTACGACACGTTCAACGTGGCCGCGCTGGGCAAGAAGTCGCCGAAGCAGGCGCTCGACGAGGGCGTGGCCAAGGCCAACAAGCAGCTTGAGGACAACCGCAAGAAGTACGGGAGCTGATAGCCAGTGGCGGACGTGATCGAGGTCGGGGCGGCGCGCGGTGACGCGCCGCCCCCGGCGGCCAACGCAGCCCGCCGGGCCTCGGAGGGCCGGGCCGGACGGGCGACGCCATACCTGTTCCTCGCCCCCTACCTGGTGCTGTTCGGAGTCTTCGGCCTGCTGCCGATCGTCGTCGGGCTCTGGCTGAGCGTGCACCAGTGGGACTTCCAGCTACCCAACCGGCCGTTCGTCGGGCTGGACAACTACAAGGAGCTGTTCTCCAGCGACTCCGTCATCTACGGCGACTGGTGGCAGAGCGTCCGGGCCACGGCCATCTTCACCGTGCTGTCGGTGCCGCTGCTCGTTGTCGTACCGCTGGGGCTGGCCCTGCTCCTCAACCGTCCCTTCCCGGGCCGGACCTTCTTCCGGGCGGTCTACTTCGCACCGTACGTGCTCGGTGTCGCGGTGATCGGCCTGCTCTGGCGGTTCCTGCTCGACGCCAACCTCGGCCTGGTCAACCGGATCCTCGGCGTGATCGGGCTGCCGTCGGACACCCCCTGGGTGACGAACATGCCGTGGGCGTGGATCTCCCTGGTCGGCGTCACCGTCTGGTGGACGTCGGGCTTCAACGCGGTGATCTACCTGGCCGGTCTGCAGGACATCTCGCCGGAGCTGTACGAGGCGGCCCGCATGGACGGCGCCAACACGTGGCAGCGGTTCCGCAACGTCACACTGCCCGGACTGCGGCCGGTGCTGCTCTTCGTGATCACCACGACGGTGCTCGCCTCGGCGAACATGTTCGGCCAGTCGTTCCTGATCACCCAGGGTGCACCCGGCACGGAGACCCGCACCGTGGTGTGGTTCATCGTCGAGGAGGGTCTGCGCAACAACAACGCCGGTAAGGCCGCCGCGATGAGCATCGTGTTCGCCCTGATGCTGGCGGTCGTGAGCCTCGCCAACTTCCGCCTCTTCCGCTACCGGGAAGACTGAGGGGACCGCCATGACGACGCCCACGCCGACCACCAACGGCACCGCCGCACGGCCACGCACTGTCATGTTCTACGCGACCCTTGTCGTGCTCACCCTGATCTTCGTGACCCCACTGGTGTGGATGGTCATCACCTCACTGAAGACCTACACGGGCGCCCAGGAGATCCCACCGAGCTGGCTGCCGAACCCGATCGCCGGGTACGGCTACGAGCAGATCCTCACCAACTCGGCCAACCCGGTGCTGCGCTGGTTCCTCAACAGCATGGTCGCCGCCACCCTGCACTCGCTGCTGGTGTTGGTGACCGCCTCGATGGCCGCGTACTCCCTGGCCCGGATGCGGTTCCGCGGACGCGGGGTGACCTTCGCCCTGATCGTCGGGACGCTGTTCATTCCGCCGACCTCGCTGATCATCCCGAACTTCCTGATCGTCGACCAGCTCAACTGGATCGACACCCTCGCCGTGGTGGTGGTGCCCGGCGCGGCCAGCGCGTTCGGGGTGTTCTTCCTGCGGCAGTTCTTCCTTTCCCTGCCGAACGAGCTGGAGGAGGCAGCCACGCTCGACGGCGCGAACCAGTGGCAGATCTTCTACCGGGTCGTGCTGCCGCTGTCCAAGCCGGCGCTGGCAACCCTTGCCGTGCTGTCGTTCCTCACCAACTGGAACGACTTCCTCTGGCCGATCTTCGTGTTGTTCAGCCCGGAGAAGCTCACCCTGCCACCGGGCCTGGGCCTGCTCCAGGGCTCGTACGTCACCGACTACCCGGTGATCATGGCGGGCGCGGTGCTGGCCAGCCTGCCGGTGCTGATCCTGTTCGTGCTGGCTCAGCGCCACATCATCCAGGGCGTCTCGCGCAGCGGTCTGAAGGGATGACGGGCGTCACCGCCCGGCGACGCGGCACGGCGGCGATCACTCTCGCCGCCGCGCTGCTCGTCGCGGGCTGCGCCGACGACACCGAGCCCAGGCCCACCACGAGCAACGGGAGCGACAGCAGCATGTTCACCAACCCCGTGGTCGGAAGCGACGCCCCGGACCCGCAGGCGATCCAGGTGGGCGACACCTGGTACCTGTTCCACACCAACTCGGGGGGCCGCAACGTCCCCGTGCTCACCTCGACGGACCTGGTCGACTGGACCGAGGCCGGGGATGCCCTGCCGGCGCTGCCGGACTGGGCGGACCCGGGCAGGACGTGGGCGCCGGAGGCGATCGAGTTGGCCCCGGACCGGTTCCTGCTGTACTACACGGTCGCTGGCCGGGAGGCGGGACGGCAGTGCGTCGGGCGGGCGGTGGCGAGCGCGCCGCAGGGTCCGTACCGGGACGACGCCGCCGGTCCGCTGATCTGCCAGGCCGACCTGGGCGGGGCGATCGACGCCAGCCCGTTCCGGGACACCGACGGCAGCCTGTGGCTGCTGTGGAAGAACGACGGCAACGCGACAGGCGTGGACACCTGGCTGTGGTCGCAGCGCCTGTCCGACGACGGCCTGACCCTGGTCGGCGGGCCGACGAAGCTGCTCAAGCAGACCGAACCGTGGGAGGGCACCCTGATCGAGGGGCCGTTCTTCCATCGCCAGGACGGTCGGCTCCTGCTCTTCTTCGCCGCCAACGCGTACGACAGGGCCGAGTACGCCGAGGGCTACGCGGTCTGCGAGAGCCCGACCGGCCCGTGTGTGAAGGCCACCGAGAACCCGATCCTGAAGCGCAACGCTGTCGCCTCCGGCCCCGGCCACGCCTCCATGGTGGTCAAGGACGGCCGCACCTGGCTGCTGTACCACGCCTGGCCGCCCGGCCAGGAGGGCAGCACCGACCCGGGCCGCCAGGTGTGGCTCGACGAGGTGACCTGGGTCGACGGCAAGCCGGTCGTCAAGGGCCCGACCGGTACGCCGCAGTCCCGCCCCTGAAGCCGCCACGGATGAGGGCCCCCGGACGATCCGGGGGCCCTCACGCGTACCTCGGGTCAGGCGCTCGGTTCGCGCGGCGCCGGGGCGACGGCCGGTTCGTGCTGGGCCAGCCGGTTGCGGCGGTAGCCGTAGCCGAAGTAGATGATCGCGCCGAGGAGCATCCAGGCCAGGAACCGCAGCCAGGTCTCCACCGACAGGTTGAGCATCAGGTAGAAGCAGGCGAGCGCCGAGACGATCGGCAGCACCGGTGAGAACGGCACCCGGAACGGCCGCTCCAGGTCCGGCCGCTTGCGGCGCAGGATCGGCACCGCCAGGGACACCAGGACGAACGCGCAGAGCGCGCCGATACTCACGAGG
Source organism: Micromonospora sp. NPDC005710 (assembly GCF_040630995.1). NCBI lineage: Bacteria > Bacillati > Actinomycetota > Actinomycetes > Micromonosporales > Micromonosporaceae > Micromonospora > Micromonospora sp. NPDC005710. Next base: position 58,772 of record NZ_JBEXYP010000002.1, read on the forward strand.
TCGGCCAGCGCGGAGAGCGGCAGGAAGCCGGCCAGCAGCGCGACCGCCACCGTCATGATCGCCGAGATCCGGTACGGGGTGCCCCAGCGCGGGTGCACCTTCGCGATCGACGGCGGGATCAGCCCGTCCCGGGCGATGGCGAAGCCGATCCGGCCCATCGCTACCAGGTCGACCAGGATGACACTGGTCAGACCCGCGACCGCGGCGATGGAGACCAGCACGGCTGCCCAGCCCGCGCCCACCGACTCGAAGGCCGACGCGATCGGGGCGCCCCGGTCGATCTCGGTGTACGGCACCATCCCGACCACCACGAGCGAGACGCCGATGTAGAGCACCGTGGAGATCAGCAGCGTGCCGAGCAGACCCAGGGTGAGGTCCCGCTTGGGTTTCTTCGTCTCCTCGCCCAGGTTGGCCACCGCCTCGAAGCCGGTGTACGCGAAGAACACCACGGCGGCGGCGCTGAGCACCCCGACGAAGCCGAAGACCGACGGCTCCAGCCCGAAGAGCGCCTGCGTGACAGGTTGCTTGATGCCGTCGTCGCCGCTCCCGGCGGGCTCCGCCGGCGGGATGAACGGGCTGAGGTTCGCGGCCTTCACGAAGAACAGCCCGGCGACCACAACGAAGACGCAGATGGCCACCTTCACCAGCACCAGCAGGTTGGTGATCCGGGCGGATTCCCGGATGCCGACGATCGCCACGACGCCGAGGATCAGCACGATCGCGATGGCGCCCACGTTCACCGTGCTGCCCTCCTCACCGAACCACCTGCTCGGCAGGTCGAGCAGTTCGGCGAGGTAACCGGACCAGCCTCGGGCCACCACCGCGGCACCGAGCGCGAACTCCAGCAGCAGGTCCCAGCCGATGATCCAGGCGACGATCTCGCCCATCGTGGCGTACGCGTAGGTGTAGGCGCTGCCGGCGGTCGGCACGCTGGAGGCCAGCTCCGCGTAGCAGAGGGCGGCGAGCAGGGCCACCACGCCGGCGATGGCGAAGGAGATCACCACGCCGGGCCCGGCGCTGTCCCGGGCCTCGATCCCGGTGAGCGTGAAGATGCCGGTGCCGATCACGATGCCGATGCCGAATCCGGTGAGGTCTACGGCGCCGAGACGTCTCTTCAGCCCCAGTTGGCCGTCGCTGCCGTCCGCCTCACCCTGGGCTATGACGTCCTTGATTGGTTTTGTGCGCAGCACGGACACCTGATCACCCCTCCCACCGTGCGACCACCTCGGTGGCGGCCGGTGACCGGCGTTGCTACCCAGCGGAGCGATTGATCAACCACGAACCCTTGCGGTTGTGACCCGAGTGTGAAAATTTCCTACCAGCGACGCGGACACGAGCGGCGATTCTTGCCGATTGGGTGCCGCGCGGAACATCCGGTAGCCCCAACGAAGGGACACACCGCATGAAGGCCATCCGACTCGGAGCCGCAGGCCTGGCCGCAGCCCTGCTCGGCACCCTGGTCACCACCGCCCCCGCTCACGCGGCACCCGACGCGGTCGACACCACGAACACCACCTGCGCCACCGACCCGGCCACCCCGAAGCGGCAGTTCCGAGCCATGTGGATCTCGTCAGTGGTCAACATCGACTGGCCCAGCAAGGCATCCCAGACCAACCCGGACCGGATCGCGGCCCAACAGGCCGAATACCGCGAACTGCTCGACCTGGCCGGGCGACTGCACCACAACGCCGTCGTGGTGCAGGTCCGCCCCACCGCCGACGCGCTCTGGCCGTCACCGTACGAACCCTGGTCGGAATACCTGACCGGAGTACGCGGCCAGAACCCCGGCTGGGACCCACTGGCCTTCCTGGTCGACGAGTCGCACAAGCGGAACCTGGAGTTCCACGCCTGGTTCAACCCGTACCGCGTCTCGATGCCGGCCCCCGGCGGTGCCGGCGCCGACCTCGCTCAACTGGCCCCCGGCCACCCGGCGCAGCAGCACCCCGACTGGACCTTCGCCTACCCGCCGGCCGGCATGGCCGGCAGCCGGCTCTACTACAACCCCGGCATTCCGGAGGTCCGCGAGTTCGTCCAGACCGCCATGATGGACGCCGTCACGCGGTACGACATCGACGGAGTCCACTTCGACGACTACTTCTACCCCTACCCCAGCGGCACCTACCAGGTGCCCGACGACGCGACCTTCGCGGCCCACAACCGGGGCTTCACCGACCGGGCCGACTGGCGACGCGACAACATCAACCTGCTGATCCAGGAGATGAACGGCAAGATCAAGGCGACCAAGCCGTGGGTGAAGTTCGGCGTCAGCCCGTTCGGCATCTGGCGCAACAAGACCGCCGACCCGCTCGGCTCGGACACCACCGGCAGCCAGTCGTACGACATCATCTCCGCCGACACCCGCACGTGGATCAAGCAGGAGTGGGTCGACTACGTGGTGCCGCAGCTCTACTGGTACATCGGCCAGTACCCGGCCGCCGACTACGCCCGCCTGGTGCCGTGGTGGGCCGAGACGGTGCGCGGCACCCGCGTACAGCTCTATGTCGGCCAGGCCGACTACAAGAGCGGCGACCCGGCGTACGGGCCGTACTGGCAGAACCCGCGTGAGCTGTCCGACCACCTGACGCTCAACCGGTCGTACCCGGAGGTGCAGGGCAACGTGCACTTCTCCGCGGTGCAGGTACGCGCCAACCGGCTCGGTGCCACCGACATCTACGCGGCCGAGCACTACTCCCGTCCGTCGCTGGTGCCGGCCATGCCGCACCTACCGGCCCGCCCGCTGCTCTTCCCGGTGATCACCAAGACGGCCCGACAGGACGACGGGGTCCGGCTCACCTGGCGACAGCCAGCCGACGGCGTCGGCCCGCTCGGCACCGCCACCTCGTACGCGATCTACCGCTTCGACGGCACCGCGCTGCCCGGCCGGTGCGCCACTGCCGACGCCACGCACCTGGTCGACACCGTCCGGGCCACCCCCAGCTCCACCCAGTCCTGGGTGGACACCTCGGCGGAGCCCGGTCGGCGGTACACCTACCAGCTGACCGCGCTGGACCGGTCAGCCAACGAGAGCACGGTGAGCCCGCCGGCCTTCGTCAGGCGCTGATCCGCCCCTGGATGCCCCGGACGCCTCGCGCGTCCGGGGCATTCGTCTGTTTCGACGCCTGTCACCAATAGTTGGCGGCGCGCATACCGCCTAGTTGATCAGCTGATCGACACTCATCGACATCCGGTAACCCGCCGGTAACTTCCGTCCCACCCGCTCACCCCCGCGGAGGTAATTCGTGCCCCGACGTCTCGCCACACTGCTCACCTCAGGCGCACTGGCGCTGCTCGCCACCCTCGCCGTCGCCTCCCCCGCTGCCGCCGTCACCCCCGCCGAACGGCTCTCCGTGCTGTCCAGTTGGACCCAGACCAGCGCCTCCAGCTACAACTCGTGGAACAGCGCCCGCGTCAACCGGGCCCCCTGGACCGAGTACAACTTCAACTGGTCCACCGACTACTGCTCGTCCAGCCCGGACAACCCGCTCGGCTTCACCTTCAACCTGGGCTGCTACCGGCACGACTTCGGCTACCGCAACTACAAGGCGGTCGGCCAGTTCCCCGCCAACAAGTCCCGCCTGGACAGCGCCTTCTACGAGGACCTCAAGCGCGTCTGCACCACGTACAACTCGGTCGTCCGGCCGGCCTGCTACAGCCTGGCCTGGACCTACTACCAGGCGGTCAAGGTCTTCGGTTCGGTAGCGGCCGTCCAGCAGGCCGACATCGACCGCGCCGCCCGAATGAAGGCCCAAGCCGAAGCCAACGCCGCAACCCGCTAACCCCACCCCCGCCCCCGCGCCCCCACCCCCACCCCCGCCCCCCACCCACCCCCGCTCTCACCCGTGTTGATCAAGAGGTTTCGGTCACCGGGAGCCCGGTTTCTGACGCAAACCTCTTGATCAACAAGGGTGGGGCGGGGCGGGGCAGGGGTGGGGTGGGAAGGGCAGGGGGGTTAGGCGCGTTCGGTTCGGGTGGCGGGGTGGCGGTCGGGGTCGACCGGACGGCGGGGGGTCGGTTGGGACAGGCCGGTGCTGAAGCGGGTCGAGTCCGCGGCCAGGTCCGGGTGTTCCACGTCGAGTGCCAGCGCGGCGGCCTCGTCCAGCCCCAACTCGGCACCCTCGCCGTACGCGTCGTCGAAGGCAGCGTCGCCCAGCACCGCACGCAACTCCGCCTGCTGTTCCGCCCAGTAACCGCCGAAGATGCCGGGGGTGGCACGCATGCTCGCCCGGGTGGCCTGCGCCGCCCCGAACAGGCGGGCCGCCGTCAACCGCTCCCCGCCGATAGCGCAACGCACCGCCACCGCGTTCAACGTGTCGCACGCCCGGCCGTGGTAGCCGTGACCCATCCGGGAACGCAGCGCCGCCAGCAGGTGCTCGTGCGCGGCGATGACGTCACCCCGTACCAGCGCGACCATGCCGAGCAGCATGTCCACGGAACGTCGGCCCCGCTCCACGGGCCGGGCCGCCTCCACCGGGCGCACCGCACCCAGCAGCTCCGCCGCCTCTTCCAGGGCGCCGCGCCGCCAGAGCAACTCGGCCAGGCTGAACACCGCGAACAGCGCCTCGCCCATCACGTCCTGCCCGTGCGCCCAGTCGATGACCTCCCGGCACACCCGCTCCGCCTCGGCGAACTGCCCCATGTCCACGAGCGGCGCGGCCCTGCCGGCGAGCACCCGGGCCAGCAACCCGGCGTCGCCGGCCTGCCGGGCCGCCGCCTCGGCCCGCTGGGAGTAGCGCAGCTCCTCGGCGAACTCGCCGTCGGCGCTCGCATGCAAGGAATGCATGTGGTACGCCGCCGCCAGCTCAGCCTCCGGGATCCGCTCCCCCGTCTCGGCGATCCGCCCGTACAGCCGGAACAGCCACAGTCGGCCCTCCCGGGCCAGGCCCCGCTCCAACCACCACTGGTCCAGCCCACCCGCCAGACCGAGACCGGCGCGGGCGCTGCCACCGGTGGCGCACCACCGCAGCGCGGCGCGCAGCTCCCCGGCCAACGGATCGAGGGCGTACAACGACAACGTCACCGGCCGGCCGTCCTGGCCCAGGTGCGCCCGGTCCAACGCGTGCGCCGACCAGGCCACGTGCCGATCCCGAGCAGCCTGCTCCTCACCCGCCTCCGCCAACCGCCGCGCCGCGTACGCCCGGATGGGGTCGAGCATCCGGTAGGTGCTCCCGGCGGCACGCAGCTCGGCCAACACCATCGACTTGTCCACCAGAACCGAGAGCGGGTCCAGCGGGTCGTCACCCAGCAGCCACTCCACCGTCTCCAGATCCACCGGGCCGGTGAACACCGACAGCCACCGCAGCAGACGGGCGGCCCGGGGCCCCAGCGTCCGGTACGACCAGGTGACGGTGGCCTGCATCGTCAGGTGCCGTTCGGTGGCCGAACGCTGCACCGCCCGGCTCGCCGGGGTGGGCGGTGACGCACCGACCGCCGCAGCGACCAGGTCCACTGTTTCCTGCTGGTTGCCCGACCAGCCCCGCTCCACCGGCGGCGGCTCCGGGTCCTCCCGGCCGGCGTCCAGGGTGCCGAGGACATCGTCCAGCCGCTCGGCGAGCTGGCCGACGGAGAGCACCCGCAGCCGGGCGGCGGCCAACTCGATGGCGAGCGGCAGCCCGTCCAGCCGCTGCACGACCCGGCGCAGGTCCGCGGACTCGGCCGGCTCCGGTTGCCGACCACCGCGCGCCGCCGCCGTACGGTCCAACAGCAGGGCCACCGCGTCACTCTCCGCACCGTCCGGGTGCGGGTCGACCGAGAGCGGCGGAATCCGCCACACCACCTCGCCGGGCAGGCTGAACGACTCACGACTGGTCGCCAGCACCCGCACGCCGCCCCCGCCGGACAGCAGCCGCGAGATCACCTCCGCGCACGCTGCCGGTTGGGTGTCGCAGGTGTCCAGTACGACGAGCATCCGGCGGCCGGCCGCGTACTCGACGAGGGTGTCGAGCATCGGCCGGCCCGGCTCGGGACGCAGGCCGAGCACGGCGGCGATGGCGAACGCCACGAGCCCCGGGTCGGTCACCGAGGCGATGTCGACGAACCAGACCCCGTCCGGGTACGCCTCGACAACTCCGCCGGCCAACTCCACGGCGAGGCGGGTCTTGCCGGCGCCACCGGCGCCCAGCACTGTGACCAGGCGGTGCTTGCGCACCAGGATGCCCAGCTCGACGCGTTCGGTCTGCCGGCCGACGAACGAGGTCACCTGGGTCGGCAGGTTGTGCGCCACGGCGTCGGCGGTGCGGGGCCGGGGGAACTGCCGCTCCAGACCGGGGGCGACCAGTTGGAACAGTCGTTCCCGGTCGTCGAAGCCGCGCAGGCGGTGCAGGCCCAGGTCGAGCAGGGCCGCACCCGGCGGCAGCGGCTCGGCCCGACGTGCGGTGGACGCCGTGCACAACACCTGCCCGCCGTGCGCGGCCGCGGCCACCCGGGCGGCCCGGTGCACCTCGGCGCTCGCGTACTCGCCGTCGCGTGGCTCGGCGTAGCCGGTGTGCAGGCCCATCCGCACCCGCGGCGCGGCTTCGGGGGTGGGCCAGTCGTGGCTGGACAGCGCCCGCTGGGCGGTCAGGCAGGCGGTCATCGCCGCTGTCGCTTCCTCGAACGCCAGGAAGAACGAGTCGCCCTCGGTCAGTAGCTCCGCGCCACCCGTGCTGGCCAGCGCGCGACGCAGCAGCCGGCGGTGCTCGGCGAGCACCGGCCGGTAGTCCGGGCCGAGCAACTGGGCCAGCCGGGTCGAGCCCTCGATATCGGTGAACACGAAGGTCACCCAACCGCTCGGAAGCTGAATCCGTGGCGACATGCGAGGAACCTCCGCCCGTGACGTCGGGTTCATGCTGCCTGAGTCCGGACGATCACACATCGTGAGAACGGTCGGGCAAGTGCCGCCTCAACGTGCCACTCGAACCCGCTCCCGGCAAGGCCAGCCCACCAGGCGGCGACGGATCGGCCCGATCAGCAGCCGCAGCCACCGCCGCAGCAGCCACCGGCGGCGGGTGCTGCGGCACCACCCCGGCCGGTGACAGCGACAGCGGAGAGAAGTTTGACAGTGTCGGCGTGTCCCTGGGGGCAACTGGCCGGCTCACCGGCCGCCGCCATCGAACGGTTGACCTCGAAAGTGTCGCCGCAGGCGCGGCAGCGGAACTCGTACCGGGGCATGCCACCCAGGGTACGTGGATCTGTCGGTACGCGGAGCATGGGTGATACTCGACAGGTGGTGGACGGCGAGGACGACACGCGTGTGCAACCGTTACGACCGGCCGCGCCGCTGGACGGGCCGCTCGAAGGCTCGGGAGCCGCGCCCGATCCGGTGGCGAAGGTGCCCCGCCCCCGCCGCCCCTGGCTGAGCGGGCGTGCGGCGCAGGCGCAGGCGCAGGCGCCAACACCCGACGCCGTCAAGACCGAAACCGCGAAGACCGACGCCCCGAGCGCCGAGGATCCGAAGACCGACACCGCAAAAATCGAGGACCTGAAGACCGACGCCTCGAAGGCCGAGGATGTGAAGGCCGAAGGCGTGAAGACCGGTGTCGCGGATCCGGCGAAGACCACTGTGGATGTGGTCCCGGTCGTACCGGCGTCCGACCCGACCCGTCGGCGGCGGGTGCAGTTCGCCCACGCGGTACGTCTGCCGCCACGCCAGGCAGCAGCCGCCGCGGCCGGGGCGACCCGCGCCTGGGCCCGTCGGCCGAGCGGTCGACTGACCCTGCCCGGTGTCTTCCTGTTGGCGCTGGTGGCCGCGACCGCCGCGGCGGGAGCGCTGCTCGTACCGGCCACGATCCGCGCACCGCGCCCGGTGGCGGTCGACGTCTCGGCCACCCCGCCCGCTGTCGCACCGCCGGGGGCACCGTCCGGCCTGCCCACCGGGCCGCTGCCCACCGGCCCACTGCCGACCGTCCCGCTGCCCGGCGGTGGGTTGCCCGGCAACGGGCTGCCGACCGGGCCGGTGATCGGTGGTCGACCGTCGGACGCCCTGGCCGCCTGGGCACAGCAGGTCGGTGCCAAGGTCGGCGTCCCGGCGATCGCCATGCAGGCGTACGGCTACGCCGAGCTGGTGCTCGCCCAGACCAACCGCAGCTGCGCGTTGAGCTGGACCACGTTGGCCGCGATCGGGCAGGTCGAATCGGGACACGGCTCGGCCAACGGTGCGCGGTTGGGGCAGGACGGCAAGGCGGTACCCAACATCATCGGGCTGCCGCTGGACGGGAAGGACGGTCGGATGCGGATCATCGACACCGACCGCGGGGTGCTCGACGGGGACACCACCCTCGACCGGGCCATCGGGCCGATGCAGTTCATCCCGACCACCTGGCGGGAGATCGGCGCCGACGCCGACAACGACGGCGTCAAGGACCCGCACGACCTGGACGACGCCGCCCTGGCGGCGGGAAACTACCTCTGCAAGGGCGGGCGCAACCTGAGCATCCCGGGCGACTGGTGGAACGCGATCCTCTCCTACAACGATGTACGGCGGTACGCCCAGGACGTCTACGACACCGCGAACCGGTACGGACGGGCCAGTCGGGCGTGAAGTGATCGTCTCGATACGTTGGAGAACTGGACACTTCCCCCCGGCCTCTGTTAGCGGCAAGCTAGACGGGTGATGGTGCGCGAGTGGGACCCCAGGACCGCGTCGTCCGCCGAGATCGCGTCGCTGTTGGCCACGCTGAACGCGGTCCTGGCGGCCGACCTGCCGCAGGATCCGCCCTGGCGGGAGACGTCCCTGCGGGAATACCTCTCCGAGGTGATGCCCGGCGAGCGGCGGATCTCCTGGATCGCCCAGGCTGAGACGACCACCCCTGGCGACACGGGCGCGGTGCTGGGTCAGGTGCACGTACTCCTTCTGGGTGACATCGGCGTGCTCGAGGTGCTCGTGCACCCGTCCGTGCGGCGCACCGGCCTCGGCCGCGACCTGGTGTTGCGTGCGGCACGCCGGGTCTACCAGGAGGGCTTCCGGTCGATCGGGGTCGAGGTCGTCGGCGACACGCCTGCGGTGGGGTTCTACGAGTCGCTCGGCTTCAACCGGGAATACGTGGAGACGCGCAGCGTGCTCGACCTGACCGCGGTGGACTGGGCCGAGCTGTCCGAGATGGCCACCGGCATCGGAGCGGGCTACCAGTTGGAGTTCTTCCCGGGCGGCCCGCCGGACGACCTCATCGAGGCGTACGCGCGGGCCAAGGCCGAGGTGCGCGACGTCGACGACGGTGAGCTGCGACCCAGCTCCTACGACCCGGAGCGGCTGCGCGACAGCCTGGACACGCTGCACCGGCGGGGCATGAAGCCGTACATCGTGCTCGCCCGGCACGAGCAGAGCGGCGAGGTGGCCGGCCTGACCGAGGTGGTGGTGCCGGCGCAGCACCCGACCCGCGCCGACCAGTACGACACGATCGTGGCGCAGGATCACCGGGGCTACGGCATCGATCGGGCGATCAAGGCCCGGATGCTGCTGGAGCTGCGGTCCGCCGAGCCGGAGCTGGTCGAGGTGCAGACCTGGAACGCGCAGGCCAACGAGGCGATGCTCAAGGTCAACGCTGAGCTGGGTTACCGCCCCGATCGGGACTGGTGCGAATACAGCGTCGACGTCGCTGAGCTGGTGCACCGCCCCGATCCGCCGCGCTGAGGAATTCACGAAACTGTCCACTAGGGGATGGACGGTGGACAGTCGCGCCCCTTAACGTGCGTTGACCCCATCCACCCATCGTGGAGGCCCTATGCGCCCGCGCCGCTCAATCGCCGCGCTCGCGACCGCCACCGCCGCCGTGACCCTCACGGCGCTCGGCGTCGCACCCACCGCGGCCAGCGCCGCGCCCACCGACCTGTTCATTTCGGAGTACGTCGAGGGTTCGTCGAACAACAAGGCGATCGAGCTGTTCAACGGCACGGGTGCCGACGTCGACCTGACGGCCGGCGGCTACCAGCTGCAGCTCTTCTTCAACGGCGCCACCACGGCCACCACCGTCGCCCTCACCGGCAGCGTGGCGGCCGGTGACACGTTCGTGTTCGCGAGCGCCTCGGCCGGTGCCGCGATCCTCGCCCAGGCGGACCAGACCACCGGGGCGAGCCTCTTCAATGGTGACGACGCGATCGTGCTGCGTCGGGGCACCACAGTGCTCGACTCGATCGGCCAGGTGGGCGTCGACCCGGGCACCGAGTGGGGTTCCGGCGTCACCAGCACCGCTGACAACACCCTGCGCCGGCTGCCGAGCGTGGCCGCCGGCGACACCGACCCGTCGGACGCGTTCGACCCCGCCGCGCAGTGGGCCGGCTTCCCCGTCGACACGTTCGACGGGCTGGGCGCACACACCGTGGACGGTGGCGGCCCGGTCGACGTGCCGGCCACGCTCACCTGCGGTGGGCCGCTGGTCACGGCCACCGGCACTGCCGCGAGCCGCGAGGTGACCGCCGCCGACCCTGACGACACGATCGTCGACCTGGCGGTGACCGCGATCAGCCCGACCCCGACCTCCGGCTCGATCACCCGTACCGCTGTCACCCCGGCCGAGGGGGTGGGCGGCACCGCCCGTGCCACTGTCGGCGTGAGCGCCGACCTCGCCGCCGGGGCGTACACCGTCACCCTCACCGCGACCGACACGGACGGTGGCACCGCGAGTTGCGCGCTCGTCGTGCAGGTGACCCGGGAGCTGACCGTCGGCGAGGTGCAGGGTCCGACCACCGACGCCGAGTCCGGCCCGAGCGACAGGTCGCCGCTCGCACCGGCGAGCGGCAACGGCACGAGCAGCACGCTGTACGACGTACGCGGCGTGATCACCCAGTTGACCCTGGCCCGCACCTCGGCCGGGGCGGAGCAGCACGGGTTCTTCCTGCAGAGCCGCATCGGTGACACCGACGGTGACCCGACCAGTTCGGACGGCATCTTCGTGTTCATGGGCACGTTCACGTCGCTGATCGGCGGTTACGTGCCGACGGTGGGCGACGAGGTCGTGCTGCGGGCCCGGGTGTCGGAGTACTTCAACTTCACCCAGCTCTCCGGCGCGTCGCTGGTCCGCCTGATCGGCGGCGGCCTGGCCGTGGACACCGCGGTGGCGGTGACCGACGCGGTGCCGCCGGCCGTGCTCACCGACGCGCAGCGTTTCTGGGAACGGCACGAGGGCTCCCGACTGCGGGTACGCGCGGGCAGCGGCGCGGTGAGCGGCCGGGACGTCTTCTCCTCCACCGCCGACGCGGAGTTGTGGGTGGTCGACCGCGACGACCCGCTGCTGGACCGCGCCGACCCGTACTCCCGGCGGGTCTTCCGGGATTCGCACCCGCTGGACAACGACCCGACGCGCAGCTTCGACGACGGCAACGGCCAGCGGACGCTGCTCGGCAGCATGGGCGTGAAGGCCACCGCCGGGGACAGCGCCGCGCTGCTTCCGCCGGCGCACACGTTCGACATGCTGCGCTCGGACGCGGTGGGCGGCGTCTACTACTCGTTCGAGAAGTACGGCGTCCAGGTCGAGCGGGCGGAGTTCGCCGCCGGGGCCGACCCGTCGAGGAACAACCCGCCGAAGCCGGCCGACCGGTCGCAGGAGGTGGCCGTTGCCACCTACAACGTGGAGAACCTTTACGACTACCGCGACGACCCGTTCGACGGCTGCGACTTCACCGGCAACGCCGGCTGTGTGGGCGTCAACCCGCCGTTCGACTACGTGCCGGGCAGCGAGGCGGAGTACCGCGAGCAACTGGCCGCGCTCGCCGACCAGATCGTGAAGGACCTGCACGCACCGGATCTGATCCTGGTGCAGGAGGCCGAGGACCAGGACATCTGCACGGTCTCCGGGGCGGCGCTGAGCTGCGGTGACACCAACAACGCCGATGGCGCTCCGGACAGCATCCAGGAGTTGGCGCTCGCTGTCGCGGCGGCCGGCGGCCCGGCGTACGCCGCCGCCTATGACCGGACCGGCGCGGACGCCCGCGGTATCACCGCCGCCTTCCTGTACCGCACGGACCGGGTGTCGCTGGCTGCCGCGATGGCGGACGACCCGCTGCTGGGTTCGGCACCGACTGTCCAGTACCGGGCTCCGGGGCTGCCGGCCAACGCCGACGTGCAGAACCCGAAGGCCCTCAACGCGGTGTTGCCGGCGGACGTGGACACGTCCACCGGCAAGGACGGGAACAACGTCTTCACGCGTGCTCCGCAGTTGGGCAAGTTCAGCGTGGCCGCGGCACCCGGCTCGACCGAGCGGTTCACCCTGTACGCGCTCAGCAACCACTACTCCTCCGGCCCGGACAGCCGGGTGGGGCAGCGGCGGGAGCAGGCGCGCTACGGGGCGGCGATCGTCACTGCGATCGAGGCGGCCGACCAGACCGCCCGGGTGGTCTACGGCGGGGATCTGAACGTGTTCCCCCGTCCCGATGATCCCATCGCGACCGGAGAGCAGCCCACGCCGTCGGACCAGCTCGCGCCGCTGTACGAGGCGGGCCTGCACAACCTGTGGGACAACCTCGTCGCGGACGTGCCGGCTTCGGCCTACTCGTACAGTTTCGAGGGGCACGCACAGACTCTCGACCACCTGTTCGTCAACGACGCGTTCTACGGCGACCTGGTGCAGGTACGGGCGGCGCACATCAACGCCGACTGGCCGGCGGAGTTCGCCGGTGACGGCTCGCGGGGTTCCAGTGACCACGACCCGCAGGTGGCCCGGTTCCGGTCCCGGGCGTCGTTGACGGTTGCCGACGCGACGGTGGCCGAGGGCGACCAGGGCACCCGACAGCTCACCTTCACCGCCACCGTCTCCCGGCCGCTGTCCCAGTCGGTGCTGCTCTGCGCCGCCACCGTCGGCCTCACGGCGCAGGTGGGCTCGGATTTCGACCCGTACGCCGGCTGCAAGGTCCTGGCGGCCGGGCAGACGTCGGTGGCGTTCCCGGTGTCGGTGCGGGGTGACCGCAGGCGGGAGGCGGACGAGAAGTTGACGCTGCTGGTGGCCGGTGTGCCCGGCCTGCGGCTGGCGGACCCGCTCGCGACCGGAACGATCACCAACGACGACTGATTCTGGAGTGGTCGTCGACGGCCCGCCGAACCCCGCCCAGGGGACGGCGGGCCGTCTGCCGTTCCGCGGTCAGTCGTACCGCCAGCGCTGTGGCGGCGGTGGATCGCCGCGGTGCTTGGCCACCCGCACCTCCCACTGGCTACGCCGACGCATCGCGTCACGGACCTCCCGGTTGCGGTAGAACGTCTCGGGCGGGCGGGCCAGCCCGTAGACGTCCGCCCACCACTCCCCCGGCTTCGGGTCGAGAATGGTGTCCAGGTGCGTCGGGTAGCGGCGCCCCGCACCGTCACGCGTGTCTTCCCAGTCCCGCATCGGCTTGAGCACCCGGCCGAGGTCGTCGACGGCGGCCAGCCGACACCCGGCGACCTCGGCTCGCCCCGTTTCTCGCAGTCCCGTTCGGCTGGCCTGTGGACAACTACAGGACCTGTGGACAACGGGGCATCCGTCACGGTGGCGAGGATGGCTTCCGCTCAGGCGGCGAAGTCGTGGGCCTTGAGCGGCACGGCGTCGGGCGGCGGAGCGGGGAGGTAATCCCTGACCTCTCCCCTTTGCTCTGCACCCTGATACGCACCACCCCGACGGCGCTTCTGACACGCGCCACCAAGACGGGCCCTCTGATGCGCCACCCCGACGCGCGCCATCCCTGCTGATACGCGCCATCCTGGTCGGCGCCGACCCAAGACCGTGGCCGGCGCATCCGCGGGTGCAGAGCAAAGGCAGTCGCGGAGACATCGGAGCCAGGGATCCGGCACAGCCAGGAGCCGGAAAGCGCCGCGATCAGGCGCCGGGACCCGGATGGCTGCGGACGGGCCGCTCAGTAGCGCTGGCGGAGCAGGTTGGCGGCCTCGACGGCCCAGTAGGTGAGGATGACCTGCGCTCCGGCGCGCTTGATCGAGGTGAGCGTCTCCATCATCACCCGCTCCCGGTCGATCCAACCGTTCGCGGCGGCGGCCTCGACAGTCGCGTACTCGCCGGAGACCTGGTAGGCGGCTACCGGAACGTCCACTGCGGCCCGCACCGCCGAGACCACGTCGAGGTAGGGCAGCGCAGGCTTGACCATCACCAGGTCGGCGCCCTCGGCGACGTCGAGCGCCACCTCACGCAGCGACTCACGCAGATTGGCCGGGTCCTGCTGGTAGGTGCGCCGGTCGCCCTCCAGCGCCGACTCCACGGCGTCGCGGAACGGGCCGTAGAAGGCGGAGGCGTACTTCACGGCGTACGCCAGCACTGACACGTCCTGGTGACCGGCGGCGTCGAGGGCCCGGCGTACCACGCCGACCTGGCCGTCCATCATCCCGGACGGCCCCACCATGCCGACCCCGGCGGCGGCCTGGGCCACCGCCATCTCGGCGTACGCGGCCAGGGTGGCGTCGTTGTCGACCTCGCCGTCGGGGGTGAGCAGACCGCAGTGCCCGTGCGAGGTGAACTCGTCGAGGCACAGGTCGCTCATCACCACAGTGGCAGCGCCCACCTCGGCCACCACGTCGCGGATGGCGACGTTGAGGATGCCGTTCGGGTCGATGCCGCCGGAGCCGGTCGGGTCCCGCTGCTCCGGCACGCCGAAGAGCATGATTCCGCCGACACCGGCCTGGACCGCCTCGGCCGCTGCCTTGCGCAGCGAGTCCCGGGAGTGCTGGAGCACCCCCGGGAGCGACCCGATGGCCCGGGGCTCGGTCAGCCCCTCCTTGACGAACATCGGCACGACCAGCTCGGCCGGGTCGACCCGGGTCTCCGACACCAGCCGGCGGACCGCCGGGTTGCGGCGCAGGCGGCGGGGCCGGATCTCTGGGTACGACATTGCAGGCCTCCTCGAACGACTACCGGAAGCGCAGGGCGGTCGGACCCTGCACCTTCGAGCCACGGCGCTGCTTGGCCGGCATGGCGGCCAGCTTCTCGCGTAGCTCGACGGCGTAGGCGGCGAGCGCCTCCACCAGGTCGGGCACCGAGGCGTGCGGCGGCTGGACGTCGACCCGCAGGCCGAACTCCGTCGCGGTCTCCGCCGTCTTGGGCCCAATAACGGCAACAACCGTCCGGGCGTGCGGCTTCCCGGCGATACCGACGAGGTTCCGCACTGTCGAAGAAGACGTGAAGAGCACCGCGTCGAACCCGCCCGACTTGATCGCGTCGCGGATCTCGGCGGGCGGCGGAGCGGCCCGCACCGTCCGGTACGCGGTCACGTCGTCGACCTCCCAGCCGCGCTCGGTGAGCCCGGCGGCGAGCGTCTCGGTGGCGATGTCGGCGCGCGGCAGCAGCACCCGGCCCACCGGGTCGAGGATCTCGTCGTGCGGCGAGAACTCGGCCAGCAGGCCCTCCGAGGACTGCTCCCCGGCGGGGATCAGCTCCGGCTGGATGCCGAACGCGCGAACCGCGTCCGCGGTGGCCTCACCGATGCAGGCGATCTTGACGCCGCCGAAGTGCCGGGCGTCGAGGCCGTGCTCGGCGAACTTCTCCCAGACCGCGCGGACCGCGTTCACCGACGTGAAGATCACCCAGGCGTACCGGCCGTCGACCAGGCCCTTGACCGCCCGCTCCATCTGCGCCGGGGTACGCGGCGGCTCGACCGCGATGGTCGGCACCTCACACGGGATCGCCCCGTACGCGCGGAGCCGGGCGCTCATCGCGCCGGCCTGCTCCTTGGTCCGAGGTACGAGGACCTTCCAGCCGTACAGCGGGCGGTTCTCCCACCAGCTCAGCTTGTCGCGCTGGCCCACCCCGACACCGACGGTGAGCACCACCCGGCCGGTGAACCCGAGCGCGGCGGCCACGAAGCTGTCCACCGTCGACGTGGTCGTGTACTGGGTCTCACCGGTGCCGTCGCCGGTCACGCCGACGCCCGTCGTGCCGTCGACTCCGGCGGCGAGCAGCCCGTCCCGGACGGCGGCGAGGTCACCGGCGTCCACGGCGAGCGCGAGCGAACCCCGGCCGACGGCAGTGGCCAGCGCCTCGAAGTCCAGTGCGCTGACGTCCTCGACGTCGGCGGCGGTCCGTACGCCCGGCAGCGGAACCCCGGCGTAGGTGGCCACACCCTCGGCCTGGCCGACGCCCGGGACCACCTCGAAGTGAGCGGCGGTGCGGGCCACGGCCTGCACCTCCTTGACCACCGAGTCGTGCCCGAACGGGTCGCCGGCGACCAGGTGCACCGCGTTCAGCCCGGAACGGGCCGCGGAGATCAGCACCTTCGCCACGTCCCCCGGCGCGCCCTCGGCCGGGGTGAACTCGGCATCGTCCCTGGCCTCGGCGCGAACGACGCTGAGCAACGACTCCGGGACTCCCCGGTCGTAGATCACCTGGTCGGCGTCGACCAGGGCGTCGTGGGCCCGACGGGTCAGCAGGCCCGGGTCACCGGGGCCAGCCCCGACGAACGCGATACGGCCGACGGGCTTACGGGTGCGGGTCATTCTGTGCTCCCAAATTGCTGGGTCCCCGGGCCGGTGTGTCCTTCCTGGCCGAGGATCGAGTCGGCGCCGAGGTCGAGGAGTTCGGCGGCGAGTGCCTTACCGATCTCCGCCGCGTCGGCGGGCGTTCCGGTGCGGGACAGCCGGATGTCACGAGTGCCGTCCGGGCTGATCACCGCCCCGCGCAGGTAGATCTCATCGCCGTTGTCGCCTTCGGCGAGTTCGGCATAGGCGGCGACGGGTGCGCTGCACCCGGCCTCCAGGGTTGCCAGAAACGCGCGTTCCGCGGTGACCGCGGCACGCGACGGTGTGTCGTCGAGCATGGCGAGCAGCTCGACGAGGTCCTGGTCGTCGACCCGGCACTCCACGGCCAGCGCGCCCTGAGCGGGTGCGGGCAGCATCAGCATCGGGTCCAGCGTCTCGGTGATCACGTCGGCCCGGCCGATCCGGGCCAACCCGGCCCGGGCCAGGACGACCGCGTCGAGGTCGGCCTCGGGGCCGAGCACCCGCGCGAGGCGAGTGTCGATGTTGCCGCGGATCGGGGTGACCTCCAGTTGCAGCCCGAGCGCGTGCAACTGGGCGATCCGGCGCAGCGCACCCGTGCCCACTGTGGCACCGGGCGGCAGCTCGGCGAGCGTCCGGCCCTCGCGGGCGATGAGCGCGTCACGCGGGTCCTGCCGGGCCGGCACCGCGGCGATGTGCAGCCCGCTGGCGGCAGCCGTGGGCAGATCCTTGTACGAGTGCACCGCGAAGTCGATCGTGCCCGCGGTCAGCGCGTCGC
Source organism: Micromonospora sp. NPDC005710 (assembly GCF_040630995.1). Lineage (NCBI taxonomy): Bacteria > Bacillati > Actinomycetota > Actinomycetes > Micromonosporales > Micromonosporaceae > Micromonospora > Micromonospora sp. NPDC005710. Next base: position 75,922 of record NZ_JBEXYP010000002.1, read on the forward strand.
GCAGCGCGGAGACGAACACCCCGACGCCGAGCCGGTGCACAGGCGCGCTGGAGCGGTCGCCCGCAGTGACCACCTCGACCAGCTCGACGGCACGGCCGGTGGCGGCGGTCACCGCCTCGGCGACCTGGCCGGACTGGGCCAGCGCCAGGGTGCTGCCCCGGGTGCCGAGGCGAAGGGGGGCGGTCATCGCGCACCTCCGGTGGGTGGGGTCGGCTCGGCGGCGTCGGCTCCGGACACCCGGTCGGTGCCGGGGAATGCCATCCCGAGGTCGGGTGCCAGCACGTCCGGGACGGTGTCGACAGGTGAGGTCTGCGGCACCTCGAGGTCGAACAGTTCGCGCAGCAGTGCCGCGTACTGGTCGCCGCCGGGCTCCGCGGCCAACTGGCGGACCTTGACGGTGGGCTGGTGCAGCAGCCGCTGCACGACCCGGTGCACGGTACGGGCCACCTCGGCCCGCAGGTCGTCGCCGAGGTCGGGGCGGCGCTGGGCCAGTCGGCGCAGCTCGGCGGTGACCACGTCGTCGGCCCGGCCGCGCAGGGCGGCCACCGTGGGTGCCACGTCGGCCCCACGCAGCCAGCTGAGGAAGCCTTCGACCTCGCTGAGCACGATGCGTTCGACGGCAGCGGCGTCGGCAGCGGCCGGACCGTCGGCGAGCAGCGCCGCCATCCGGTCGATGTCGATCACCTCGACGCCGGGCAGTTCGGCGACGCCCTCCTCGACGTCGCGCGGGACGGCCAGGTCGAGCAGGACCAGCGGGCCCCGTGCGCTGTCGCGTTCGGCCAGCGCCGTGGTGACCACCGCCCGGGTGAGGACCGGTTCGGTGGACGCGGTGGCGGCCACTACGATGTCCACTGTGGAGAGGGTGTCGGCCAGCTCGGTCATCGGGGCGGCACTCGCACCGTACGACTCGGCCAGCCGGACGGCCCGGTCGGCGCCCCGGTTGCTGACGGTGAGCGGCCCGGCGCCCAGCCGGGACAGCGTGGCCACCCCGAGCGAACCCATCGCGCCGGCGCCGATCACCAGGGCCGGACGACCGACGAGGTCACCGTCGAGGTGCCCGGCGGCCAACTCCAGTGCGGCGGTGACGACGCTCTGGCCGGCCCGGTCGATGCCGGTTTCGGCGTGGGCCCGCTTGCCGACCCGCAACGCCTGCTGCATCAGCTCGTGCAGCAGCCGGCCGGCGGAGTCGGCACCGGTGGCCCAGTGGTACGCGTCACGCAACTGGCCGAGGATCTGCGCCTCGCCCACCACCATCGAGTCCAGACCGGTGGCGACCCGGAAGACGTGGTCCACGGCGGCGGTGTCGTAGTGCACGTACAGGTGGCTGGCGAGGGCGGTCGGGGAGCTGTCGGCCTGCTCGGCCAGCACGGCGCAGACATCGCCGAGCCCGCCGTGGAAACCGGACACAGCGGCGTAGACCTCCACCCGGTTGCAGGTGGACACGATGACCGCCTCGGCCACGTAGGGCTGGGCGACCAGGCGGTCGAGTGTGCGGGTCAGGTCGGCAGGGGGCACGGCCAGCTGCTCCAGCGTGGCAACCGGGGCGGTCCGATAGGACGCGCCGACGACGAGCAGTTTCACGTGCCGATCGCCTCCTGGGTGTCGGTGGCCGCGAACCCGCCCGGCAGGGCGGTGAGCGCGGCCCCGCCGGTGGCGGGCAGCGCGGTCAGCGACGCCTTGCGGTGTTCGTGGAAGGACAGAATCTGCAGCTCGATGGCGAGGTCGACCTTGCGCACGTCGACCCCCTCCGGAACCGAGAGTACGCACGGCGCAAAGTTGAGGATGCTCGTCACGCCGACGGCGACCAGTTGGTCGGCGACCTGCTGGGCGGCGGCGGCCGGGGTGGCGATCACGCCGATCGCGAGGGATTCCGCCGCAGCGACCGTCGGCAGGTCGTCGATATGCCTGACCACCAGCCCGTTGATCTCTTCGCCGACCCGGGAAGCATCGGCGTCGAGCAGTGCGGCGATCCGGAAGCCCCGGCTGGCGAAGCCGTCGTACCCGGCCAGAGCGTGACCGAGATTACCCACGCCGACCAGGGCGACCGCCCGGCGTTGGGTGAGGCCGAGCACATATTCGATCTGCTCGATCAGCAGCGCGACGTCGTAGCCGACGCCCCGGGTGCCGTACGAGCCGAGGTGCGACAGGTCCTTGCGGAGCTTCGCGGAGTTGACCCCGGCGGCGGCGGAGAGACCCTCGCTGGAGACCGTCTCGTGCCCGGTGTCGGCGAGGTTGTGCAGCGCGCGCAGGTACTCCGGAAGCCGAGCAACTGTCGCCTCGGGCAGATCCGGGAGCGTCGGTACGGCACCGGCGCGGCCGGGCGCGCCTGGGTGACGGTGCTGACTCATGAGACTCCGTGCGGTGCGATCCTCGGCCAACTCCGCTGGTCGGCCGTTTGTGGACTCCCGCTGGCGACCGAGGTTGGCGGCTGTGCTAGCAGGGCGCGTCGGAGTCACAGCGTAGGCGCTTGTGAAGACGTGCACAAATCGCGATCTTGCCGCTGCGTGGCGCGACCCCACCAGCCCCTCCATTCCACAAGATCGATTGAACGGCCTGGTCCGCGCGCCGCCCGGGCGATTATTGCTCAATCCCGACTTCTCTGACCAATCCCGCGCCGACCCAGCCCACCGGCATCACCCCCGCCCGCGATCTTGCACTTCCCGTCCCCGCCTTTCGCCCAAAGAAGGACAAACCCCCAACCACAACTGCAAGATCGACGCAGACGGGGGTAGGGCGGTAGGCGCGGGAGGGCGGGGGCGGGGTAGGGGCAGCACTACGGAGGAGAGGCTGGGTTTCGGGATGGGGGGACCGGGTCCTACTGCCTAGCCTTTGAGCATGACCGCCGTTGCCGCCACCAGCGACCGACCCGCGCTGGCACCGAGCATTCCCCGCCAACTCTTCGTCGATTCCGGGTACGTGGTGCTCGGTCTGCCCCTGGCGGTGGCCAGTTTCGTGGTCCTGATCGTCGGCCTCGCGGTCGGCATCGGCCTGGTGGTCACTGTGATCGGCCTGCCGATCCTCAGCGGCACCCTGTACGCCGCCCGTGGGCTGGCCGACGTCGAGCGGTTGCGGCTGCCCGCGGTGCTCCACCAACCCCGGATCCGACCGCACTACCGGCTGCCCGAGGCGGGCGCGAACGCCTGGCGGCGGATCTTCGTGCCGATGCGGGACGCCCAGTCCTGGCTCGACCTGGCGCACGGCATCCTGCGGCTGATCGTGGCGGCGGGCACCTTCGTGGTGACCGTCTCCTGGTGGGCTGCGGCGACCGCCGGCTCGCTCTACTGGGCGTACGACTGGGCCCTGCCCCGGGCCGACGGCGAGGGTAATCAGGACCTCGCGCAGCTTCTCGGCCTGGGCGACTCGACCACCGCCCGGATCGGCCTGTACACCGCGCTCGGGGTGTTCTTCCTGATCACCCTGCCGATCGTGGTGCGGGGCTGCGCCCTGCTTCAGGCCAGCTTCGCCAAGGCCATGCTGACCGGGGTGGCCGAGATGCGCGACCGGATCACCGTGCTGGAGGAGCAGAAACGGGCCGCCGTGTCCGCCGAGGCGTCCGCGCTGCGACGGTTGGAGCGGGACATCCACGACGGCCCCCAGCAGCGCCTGGTCCGGCTGGCGATGGACCTCAGCCGGGCCCGGATGCAGCTCTCCTCGGACCCGGAGGCGGCCGGCCGCACCATCGACGAGGCGGTCACCCAGACCCGGGACACGCTTGCCGAGCTGCGGGCGTTGTCCCGGGGCATCGCCCCGCCGATCCTCGTCGACCGGGGCCTGCCGAGCGCCCTGGCCGCGATCGCCGGGCGCGGGCTGATCCCGATCGAGCTTCAGGTGGACCCGCAGCTCGGCACCCCGGCCGGGCGGCTCGACCCGGCGGTGGAGAACACCGCGTACTTCGTGGTGTCCGAGGCGCTGACGAACGTCGCCAAGCACAGCCGGGCCACCGAGGCCACGGTGGCCGTGGCCCGCCAGGGCACCCACCTGCAGGTACGGGTGGGCGACGACGGGCAGGGCGGGGCGCACCTGGCGAAGGGGCACGGGCTGGCCGGCATCGCCGACCGGGTTCGGGCCGCCGGCGGCGAACTGCTGGTGGTCAGCCCGACCGGCGGCCCCACCGAGATCCGCGCCCAACTTCCCCTGTGAGCGCGAGGGGTACGGGCCGGACGTGGTAGACACCACAGCCATGCGCATCGTGATCGCCGACGACGCCGTCCTGCTCCGGGAGGGGCTGGTCCGGCTGCTGACCGAGAGCGGGCACCAGGTGGTGGCCGCTGTGGGTGACGGGGACGCCCTGGTCGAGGCGGTGGTCGAGCACCGGCCCGACGTGTCGATCGTTGACGTCCGGATGCCGCCGTCACACACCGACGAGGGGTTGCGGGCTGCGGTGGAGGCGCGTCGGCTGGTGCCGCGTACCCCGATCCTGGTGCTGTCCCAGTACGTCGAGGTCTCGTACGCCGATGATCTGCTCGCCACCACCGGCGGCGCCGGCGGTGGGATCGGCTATCTGCTCAAGGACCGGGTGGCGGCGATCGACGAGTTCCTGGACGCGCTGCTCCGGGTCGCGGGTGGCGGCACGGTGCTCGACCCGGAGGTGGTCGGGCAGCTCTTCGCCAGGCGTCGCCGGGACGACCCGCTGCGCGAGCTGACCCCGCGCGAGCGCGAGGTGCTCGCGCTGATGGCCGAGGGGCGCTCGAACACCGCCATCGCCCGTGCCCTGGTGGTCAGCGACGGCGCTGTGGAGAAGCACGTGCGCAACATCTTCACCAAGCTCACCCTGCCGCCGGACACCGAACAGCACCGGCGGGTGCTGGCCGTCCTCACCTATCTGCGGAACTGATCTCCCGGGCCAGGGTCACCGCGTCGGTGAGGGTGTCGGCCACCGGGTGACCGGAGGCGCGCAGCCGGGCCGGGTCGGTGAAACCGCCGGTGTAGAGGACGGCACGGCCGCCCACCGCGAGCGCCGCGTCCGCGTCGTCGATGGAGTCACCGATCAGCACCACCGAGGGGCCGTCCACGCCCAGCTCGGCCAGGTGCTGTCGAAGTGACTCGGCCTTGCGGTCGCCGCCGACGGTGGCCCGCAGCCCGTCGACCCGGGTGAAGTGGTCGGTCAACCCGAAGGTGTGCACTGTGGGTACCAGCTCCTCGTGGAACCACATGGACAGCAGGCTCTGGCTACCCGGCCACGCGGCCATCGCGGTGCGCGCGTCGGCGGCCAGCTCACAGGTGGTCAACCCGGTGCGGTACGCGTCGTGGAAGATCTTGTCGAGTCGGCCGAACTCGTCGGCGTCCACTGCCTGCCCGAGCACCTCGGCGTAGTACTCGGCGATCGGCCGGCGGAACCGCACCCGGTGCTCGTCGGGGGTGACGGTCGGCCCGCCCAGGCTCGCGAACACGACGTTCGTGGCGGAGACCACCAGGCTCAGGTCGTTGAGCAGGGTGCCGTTCCAGTCCCAGACGAGGTGCGGGGGCGCAGAGGTCATCAGAGCACCATAGGCACTCCTCAGAGCTGCGGGGTGGTCAGGTCCCGCAGCAGCCGGTCCTCCTCGACCCGCCAGTACCCGTGCTCCTTGCCGTCGAGCATCACCACCGGCAGCCGGTCGCCGTACTCCCGCTCCAGCCCCTCGTCGCCGGTGACGTCCCACTCGACCCACTTGTCGCCGGTGACCGCGACCACCCGGTCGAGCGCCGCTTTCGCGTCGTCGCACAGGTGGCAGCCGGGTCGGGTGATCAGGGCGAGTCGGGCGTCAGTGGCCATCGGTTACCTCCGTGCGGTCGGTCGGCGTCGCCGACCGGAGCTGGGTCTTGCGTACCTTGCCGATCGCCGAGTGTGGCAGGGCGTCGACGAACTCGACGGTGGTCGGGCACTTGAACCGGGCCAGGTTCCGCGCGCAGTGGGCGAGCAGTTCCTCGCCGGTCACCGGTTGGCCCTGCGCCGGCACCACGTACGCCCGCACAGTCTCGCCGGTCCGCGGGTGCGGCACACCCAGTACCGCCGACTCGGCCACCCCGGGGTGCCCGGCGAGCACCGACTCGACCTCGTGCGGGTAGACGTTGAAGCCGTTGACCAGGATCAACTCGCCGAGCCGGTCGACCAGGAAGAGGTCGCCGTCCTCGTCGGCGTACGCGATGTCCCCGGTGCCCCACCAACCGTCGGCGTCCGGACCGCCCCGACCGTCGGGCCAGTAGCCGGTGAAGAGGTTGGGGCCCGACACCACGATCTGCCCCGGGTCGGTGCCCGGCGCCACGTCGGAGATGTCCAGCTCATCCGGGTCGTCGTCGGGGACGGCGAGCCCGTCGCGCCACAGGTCCACCCCGTCCGCGCCGACCAGGCGTAGCCGCACCCCGGGCAGCGGCCGGCCGATCGAACCCGGCTTGGCCACGCCGCCGACCAGGGTGGAGGTGAGCACCGGCGCGGTCTCGGTGAGGCCGTACCCGATGTGCACCTGATGCCCGGTGACCGCCGTGAAGCGCGCCGCGACGGCGGGTTCGAGCGGCGCCGCGCCGCAGACCGCCACCCGCACCGACGCTGTCGCCGCGCCTGCCGACTCCGCGTCGGCCCAGGTCAGGAACATCGACGGTACGCCGACCAGCACGCTGACCCGGTGCCGCGCGATCTCGTCCAGCCCCGCCGTCGGGCCCGGCTCGTCGAGCAGCACGCCTGTCGCCCCGTGGTGCACCACGGCGCCGAGCACGGAGTTGAGCCCGTACGCGTGGAACAGCGGCAACGCGAGCAGAACGGTGTCGGTCGGCCCGACCACCGGCGGTTCGATCTCCGCGACCTGTTCGTGGTTGGCGAGCAGTGCCCGGTGCGAGAGCATCGCCCCCTTGGGTCGCCCCTCGGTGCCTGAGGTGTAGAGCAGGACAGCCAGGTCGGTGCCGCCCCGTCGGGGGCGGGCTGCCGGTCCGGGCGCCTCGGCGGTGGGTGGCGCGGCGTGTACGGAGGTGAGCGCGGGCAGGTCGGCTGCCACGTCGACGACCAGCTCGCGGACGCGGTCGGTGGCGATGAGCACCGACGCACCCGAGTCGGCCAGCACGTGCCGCAGTTCCGGGGCGGTGAAGCCGGGATTGACCGGCACGGTGATCAGCCCGGCGCGCAGGGCACCGAGCCAGGCGAGCACGAAGTCCGGCGTGTTGGGCAGCGCGATGGCGACGCGGGGCGGCGTACCGCCGGGGTCGGTGGGTGGTGCGACGGCGGACAGGCCGTGGGCGGCGGCGTCCACCGCGGCGTCCAGTTCGGACCAGCTGAGGGTGTGCGCCCGCCAGTGCAACGCGGGCTGGTCGGGGTGGTCGAGAGCCGCCCGGCGAACCCGGTCGGCGAGGTTCGGCGCGGGGTTTTCCGAGGCGTCCTGCACGGTGATCGAGTCTGGCACAGCGGATGGCGACGGGCCACGCCCGACGGTCGGGTCGGGCGTCCGGAGGACGACCCGCGACAGTCCCATGTACGGGACTGTCCGGTGTGCCATCGGCGATCCGATCAGGTCCTGTCGGTGGGACGTGCGACAGTTGCCGAGGGCAGTTCGGTCGCCCTGTCCCACCGCCCGGCGCGTCGCGCCAACCGAACGGTCGGTAAGCCCCCTACCTGGGCATCCATCGTGGAACACCCGGTCGGCGGAAAGTCAATCGCACACGACGGACAACCGGTCCGCCGCCAGTGCGGGGGAGCGGGAAATACTTCCGCCTTGTGTAACGGACTTGCCACGCGCGGGTGACGTTGGCCCTATCATCACTCGGGTCGGCTCACCCCATTTGCCGTGAGTCGACACCCCTCAGCCCGAGGAGGCCCCCGTGCCTGTGAGCGCATTGGACCAGCACCTCCAGCGGAATTGCCGTGCGTCGGCAACTCCCGCGACAGTCCCGCCCGACCGGCCATCAGGCCGGTCCGCATTGACGAGACCCAGACCGGCCCGCCCGGCGACCGACGGGACGGGGGCAACACGGTGACCACCTTCGGTTACGCGGAACGCCCGGTCGGCCTGACCGGCCAGCCGGCCCGCTCCCACGTCAACGAACGGCCGGCGGCCCGTGCCCCGATGGACGAGCAGCACGGCGGCGTGCTGCGGGGTGACGGCGCGGCGCCACGAACCCGCAGCCGGCCACACCACAACGAGCCACCGCCTCGGCCCGCGGTGCCCGGCGGCAACGCGAAGCCGGCCGGCGGCCGGGTCGCCGTGCCGCCCCGACCCACGATGCCCGTGCAGGGTCGTCGGGTAAGCGACACACCGTCGGTCAGTGCGGACCCGGCGGCGGGTGAGACAGCGGTGATCCCGGCGGTGCCGGCTACCACCACCGCCACCACCCCCACCGGTTTCCCGAGCCGCCCGGACCCGTCCGACCCGGCAACCGAGGTCTGGACGCTGATCGAGCGGGCCCAGGCCGGCGAGTCCGAGGCGTTCGGTCTGATCTACGACCGGTACGTGGACACCGTCTTCCGGTTCGTCTACTTCCGGGTCGGCAACCGGCAACTCGCCGAGGACCTCACCTCGGACACCTTCCTGCGCGCACTCAAGCGGATCGGCAGCTTCACCTGGCAGGGCCGCGACCTCGGCGCCTGGTTGGTGACCATCGCCCGCAACCTCGTCGCCGACCACTTCAAGTCCGGCCGGTACCGGCTGGAGGTCACCACCGGCGACGTCCTCGACGCCGACCGGGAGGACCGGGGCCCGGAGGGCAGCCCGGAAGCGGCGGTGGTGGAGCACATCACGAACGTCGCGCTCCTCACCGCTGTGAAACAGCTCAACCCGGAGCAGCAGGAGTGCATCGTGCTCCGCTTCCTCCAGGGCTTCTCGGTCGCCGAGACGGCCCGCGCGATGGGCAAGAACGAGGGCGCCATCAAGGCCCTTCAGTACCGTGCCGTCCGCGCCCTGGCCCGGCTGCTGCCCGACGGCTTCCAGCCGTAGGTTGTTACGGCGGGACCGACGGGCGTCATCAACGTCCGCGCAGCTCAGAGTCGGTCCCGCCTGGTGATGACCATCACTTTCTGTAATTTTCGCTCCGCCCGGCCCGTAACCCGTGCCCGGTCCGCCGCGTTTCTCCGGGTGCGACCGGTGGATGTCCCGGCAGGCCCGGGTCACCGAGGTCCGACCGGCACGCCGGCGGCACCTCACCTCCGTGGTGTCACACTGCCGCCCGGTCGCTGGCAACGACGGCGGCCGACCGGCCGTGACCAGCGAGAGGAGGTGCCTGCGGTGGACAACACCCTCTTCTCCCGCCGGCGCGCGGAGCGCTTCGCGCAGCTTCTCGACGAGGCCAACGGCGCTCGACGACACCACGTGCGATCCCGGGTGGACGGCCAACTGGCGCCGCTCGTCGCAGTGGGTCAACGGCTCAGCGTCGACCCCCTGGCTGTCGAGGTGGACCAGGACTTCCGTACCGGCCTGCGGGCGATGCTGCTCGCCACCGCCGAACGGGAAGGTCTGGGCGCCACACCAGCGGCGGTCAGCGAACCGGCCGCCACGACCACCCGCGGGCGGCTCCTGCCGGCGGCCACCGCCCGGCGGGCCCGAGCCCGCGGCGCGATCCTGGTCGGTATCGCCGCCGGGGCCATCGCCGTCTCCGGGATCTCCGCGGCCAGCGAGAACGCGGTGCCCGGTGACGCGCTGTACGGCATGAAGCGCTCCACCGAACGGGCACAGCTCGCTCTGGCCAGCTCCGACATCAGCCGAGGCCAGCTCTTCCTGGACTTCGCCCGGACCAGGGTCGGCGAAGCCGCCAAGCTGCGCGGCGACCGGATCGGCTACAGCGCGGTCCTCGACGACATGGACGCCGACAGCCGGCAGGGAGCACGCCTGCTGACCTCGGCCGCGGTGCAGCGGGCCGAGCCGGGCAGCCTGGACACCCTCAACATCTTCGTGTCGAGTCAACGCCGCGTGGTACGCGGTCTGCTCGACGGGAGCACCCGCGTCGACCGGGAACGGACCCAACGGTCGCTGCTGCTGCTGGACACCATCCGGGAACGCTCGGACGACCTGCGTGCGGCGATCGCCTGCGGCCTGCCGGCACCGACCGCCAGCGACACCCTCGGCCCGGCCCCGAGCACCTGCCCCGGGGCCCGCTGACCAGCATCCCTATACCGCACGTCCGACCGGCCGCGCCACAGGAAACTGTGTGCTCGGCCGGTCGCCCGTCTACGGCGGATACCCTCGCGGGGAAGCATCCGTCGTACCGGTGAGGAAGGAATCGTGTGTCGCGTAGCCGTAAGGTGGCGGTCAGCACCGACGCCGAGGGGCACACCGCCGGCTGGGCCGATACCGACCTGGCCCCGGTCCGCGCACCCGACCGGACCGCCGCGGCGTTCTTCGACGTGGACAACACGATGATGCAGGGCGCGTCGATCTACTGGTTCGCCAGAGGGCTCGCCTCCCGGAACTACGTGACCACCGCCGACCTGGCCCGCTTCGCCTGGCAGCAGCTCCGTTTCCGGCTGCTGGCCCGGGAGCACGCCGGTGACATGTCACTGGCCAAGGAGGCGGCGCTGGCCTTCGTCCAGGGCTGGCGGGTCACCGAGGTCGAGCACCTCGCCGAGGAGATCTTCGACGAGATGATGGCCCCCCGGATCTGGGCCGGCACCCACCAGCTCGCTCAGCGTCACCTGGACGCCGGGCAGCGGGTCTGGCTGGTGAGCGCCGCCCCCGTCGAGATCGGCCGGGTGATCGCCGCCCGGCTCGGCCTGACCGGTGCCATCGGCACGGTGGCCGAGGTGGCGGACGGGGCGTACACCGGGCGGTTGGTGGGTGACCTGATGCACGGACCGGCCAAGGCCGAGGCGGTCACCCAGCTCGCGGCAGTGGAAGGGCTCGACCTGACCCGCTGCGCGGCCTACAGCGATTCGGCGAACGACCTGCCGCTGCTCAGCACGGTCGGCCGGGCGGTGGCGGTGAACCCGGACGGCGCCCTGCTGCGTCAGGCCCGCCAGCACGGTTGGGAGGTGCGGGACTTCCGCACCGGCCGGCGGGCGGTCAAGATCGCCGTGCCGTCGACCGCGGCGGCCGGGTTGGTCGCCGGTGCGGTGACCGCCGGCTTGGCCCTGCAACGCCGCCGCCGCACCGGCTGAGCCGCCCGCCTAGGGCCTGAGGCCCTAGGGGCCGAACGGGTCCGGCCGCCGCTCCAGCAGCGTGTGCAGGGTCTGCTGGATGGTCTCCCGCACCTGGTCGGCGAGGTTGAAGACCACCAGCGGGTCGTCCGCCGAGTCGGTCAGGTGGGCGGTGGGGATCGGCGGGCAGAACTCGATGAGCCACTTGCTGGGCAGCGGCACCATGCCCAGCGGGCCGAGCAGCGGGAACGTCGGCGTGACCGGGAAATACGGAAGCTTCAGCAGCCGCGCCAGGGGCTTGATGTCGGCGAGCATCGGGTAGATCTCCTCGCCGCCGACGATGGCGACGGGCACGATCGGGGTGCCGGTGCGCAGCGCCGCCGAGACGAACCCGCCCCGCCCGAAGCGTTGCAGCTTGTAGCGGTCGGCGTAGAGCTTGCCAATGCCCTTGAAGCCCTCCGGGAACACACCGACCAGATCACCGCCGCCGAGCAGCCGCTCGGCGTCCGGGTTGCAGGCCACAGTGCCGCCGGTCTTGCGGGCCAGCTCGGAGATCACCGGCATCCGGAACACCAGGTCGGCGCCGAGCAGCCGCAGGTAGCGGTGGGCGGGATGCTTGTCGTGCAACGCCGCCGAGAGGATCAGGGCGTCCAGTGCCACCGTTCCGGAGTGGTTGCCGACGACCAGGGCGGGCCCGTCCACCGGGACGTGTTCCAGCCCACCGACCTCGGTGCGGAACCAGTCCCGATAGAGCAACCGCAGCAACGGGTGGAAGACCGCGTCGGTCAACTCCGAGTCGAAGCCGAACTCGTCGACCTCGTAGTCACCCGAGAGCCGCCGGCGCAGGAACGCCAACCCGTTCGCGACCTTGCGGTCCCAGTGGTCACCGGGCCGGTCCGACACCGCAGGCTCGGTGCCGCCGGGCAACCCGGCGTCGACCTCGTCGGCCGGGGTCGGAGTCGGGGCCGGCGTCGGAGTCGGAGTCGGGGCCGGGGCCGGGGGTGACGTTGCGGTCGAGGTCGGCGCGGCCTGCGGGGCCGGTCGATGTCCGTTGCGCCGCGCCGGCTCCGCGTCCGGCGCGGGCACCTGCTGCGGTACGTCGAAACGCCCGACCGACTGCGGGTCGCGCCCCTCCTCCGGCCCACTCCTCGCGCTCATGACAACCGCTCCCGCACCGCTGACCGGACCTGCCGGATGCCGTCCAGGACGAGTTGCTCGGCAGCGGCCAACTGGTCCCGGCTGACCACCACCCCGCCGTGATGGGCACGGATGAAGTCCTCGAATGCGTCGGCTGTCGACCGGGGCGTGAAGCCGTACTCCTGCTCGAGCCGACTCGTGTCGACGACCCGGCCGTGCACGAAGAGGTCGACCTGGTCCAGGCCGTAGCGACCGAAGCCCATGGTGCGGGCCAGCGCGGCGGCCCCGGACAGGCTCGGCTCCAGCACCGGCACTGCCACCCGGCCGGCGCGCCGGATCGCCTGGGACAGCGACAGCACCCCGGGGCCGGCGACGTTGTACGTGCCGGGATGGTCCTCCACGATCGACCGGTGCAGCACCTCCAACGCGTCGTCGAAGTGCAGGAACTGCAGACGGGGATCACGGCCGAAGACGGTCGGCACGAACGGCTGCGAGAAGTACCGGGTCAACGTGGTGTCGGCGGTCGAGCCGATGAACGGGGCGAAGCGCAGGACCGTGGCGGTGACGTCGGATCGACGGCGACGGAAACCGCGCACGTACCCCTCAAGGTCGAGGATGTCGCGGCCGAAGCCGCCGCGCGGCACCTCGCGGGGCTCGGTCTCCTCGGTGAAGACCGCCGGGTCCCGGAACGACACCCCGTACGCGGCCGTCGACGAGCGGACGACGAGCTTACGCAGCCGGGGTGCCCGCTGGCAGGCGGCGAGCATCTGCATGCTGCCGATGACGTTCTGGTCCTTCATCGCGGACCGGCCACCGTGCTGCGGGTCGGGTGAGGTGACGAGCGCGAGGTGCACCACCGCGTCGACGTCCAGGTCGGCGAGGAGGCCACCGAGCGAACCGCTGTCGACGCGGATCCGTTCGACCCGGTCCAGCAGGTCGGTGAACTCGGTGCCGGAATCAGGTGCGTCGACACCGATGACCCGTTCGATGCGCGGGTCGGCGGCCAGTCGGGCCGCCACGTGGGCACCCAGGTAACGACCCACTCCGGTGACGACGACGACCCCCGGGGCACCTGAGGTGCCACCGAGGGTCATCTGACGCACCTACCCCGACAGGATGGACCGAGCCGGGACGACCACGGCCTGATCACCTGAGCCTCCGGAGATCGACAGTTAGGCAAGTGACGCCGAACGCCGGGCCAGGAGCCCGGCAGCGATCACTTGCCGAGACGGCGACGCTGGACGCGGGTCTTGCGCAGCAGCTTGCGGTGCTTCTTCTTAGCCATGCGCTTACGGCGCTTCTTGACCACCGAGCCCATACGACAGCCTTTCGATACAACGTGCGGGGCGGACCGGATGACACCACGCAGGTGGCGACGGCGACCGCTTGCGGACAACGGACCGGACCAGTCTGGGCGGCGGGGCGCACCGGAGGGGTCTCGGTCGGGCTCCAGGGTAGCCGGAGGGCGTCAGGCGGACCAACGCGCCCCCGGTCGCAGCGGCCTCTGGCTCGCGACCTCGGAGGGCACAGCCCACTCTCTGCGCCCGCCGATGCCGGTCAACCGGCGATCGGAGGGCGGCGTGGTGGCTCAGGCGGTTTCCTGAAACGCGCCTCGGAGATATTCGTGCACCGCGTGCTCGGGCACCCGGAACGACCGGCCGACCCGCACTGCGGTGAGCTCACCGCTGTGCACCAGGCGATAGACAGTCATCTTCGACACCCGCATGACCGTCGCCACCTCCGCAACGGTCAGGAACTTGACCTCCGACAGCCGTCCGTCGGATTGTGACCCGGCCATGGCTCACCGACCCATCCCATGCCCGGCGCGCGCCAACCCGACGGATGCTCCGGGTCGAGCCGGCGACGCGCGTGTTACCAGTACGGTAGCGGGGCGGTTGTGACCGGCGCGATCCCTTCCTGCAACTGATCATGCTTCGGTGGTCGGTTCACCCGATCCGTGGTCCCGGTATCCGCCCGTCCGCGTCCGTCGTCCGGTTGTTCCGAAGCTGCTCATTCGGTACGGAGCGCGACAACCGGGTCCAGACGGCCGGCGCGCTGCGCGGGGACCACCCCGAAGACGATGCCCACCACCGCCGACACGCCGAAGGCGAGCGCCAACGACCACCAGGTGATCGCCGCCGGGATGGGCGACAGCGCGTCGACCAGCAGAGCGCTTCCCACACCCAGAGCCATCCCGGTCAGCCCGCCGATCGTGGTGAGCAGCACCGCTTCCAGCAGGAACTGCACACCGATGTCGCGGGGACGCGCGCCCACCGCCTTCCGCAGCCCGATCTCCCGGGTCCGCTCCCGGACGCTCACCAGCATGATGTTGGAGACGCCGACGCCGCCGACGAGCAGCGAGATGCCGGCGATGGCGGCCAGCACACCCGTGAGGACCCCGAGGATGTCGCCGAGCACACCGAGGATCTGCTGCTGGGTGACGGCGCTGAACTCGGTGTCCGGGTGACGGCGGTTCAGTTCGGCGACGATCCGTTCACCCAGCTCGTCGATCCGTTCCCGGTCCGGGGCCTTCACCGCGATGCCGTCGACCCGCTGGGTGCCCCAGAGACGCTGCGCGGCGGTCACCGGTACGTGCACCTCGTCGTCCCGGTCGACGCCAAGGCTCTGCCCGAGGGGCGCGAAGACCCCGATCACCCGGAACCGCACCCCGGCCAGCGCCACCTGCTGGCCGAGCGGATCCCGGTCCGGGAAGAGCGCACGGGCCACCGAGTCGCCGAGCACCGCCACCCGTCGGCTGGTGTCCACGTCGGTGCCGGTGAGGTAACGACCCCGAGCCAGCGACCTGGTGAACACGGCCGGGGTCGTCTCCAGGACGCCCTGCACAGTGGTGAAGTCCGAACGGGCACCGGCCCGCGCGGTCGCCCCGGAGGCGACGGTGACCGCCACCCGGTCCGGGTCACCGACCACCCTGGTCACGGCGTCCACGTCCTTGAGGGTCAGCGGCGAGACGACAGGCGCGTTCCCCACCTCGATCCGACCGGGGACGACAAGCAGCAGGTTGGAGCCGAGGCCCTCGACCTGCTGCTCGACCTTCTGTTTCGTGCCGGTGCCGATGGCCACCAGCAGAACCACCGAGGCCACCCCGATGATCACCCCGAGCATGGTCAGCGCACTGCGCAGCCGATTCGCCCGGAGGGCGTCCAGCGCCACCCGCCACGCCTCGGCGACCCTCACGCCGTACCCCCGGGTTGCTCGACCTCGTGCGGAAGGCGCCCGGTGGCTCCGGCGGCGCCACCGGAGCCACCGGACGGGTGCCCCGGACCGCTTCCGGACGCGGACCGGGGCTCCGCGCTGGGAGCGGGGACCAGTGTCGCAGGTCGACCGTGATCAACGGACGGCGGTCGATCATGGCCGGTGTTCGGGTTGGCGCTGTCCGCGGTCGGGAGTGGGCTCGCGGCGCTGTCCGCCACGACAACGCCGTCGCGCATGGTGATCCGACGGTGGGCTCGGGCCGCGACCTCCTGGTCGTGGGTGACCATCACCAGCGCCACGCCGGACTCCGCGTTCAACTGCTCCAACAATTCGAGTACGGCGGCGCCGGTGACGCTGTCCAGGTTGCCGGTGGGTTCGTCGGCCAGCAGCACAGTCGGTTCGGTGACCAGCGCGCGGGCGATCGCCACCCGCTGCTGCTCACCGCCGGACATCTGGTTGGGTCGGTGGTCGAGCCGGTGCCCGAGGCCGACCCGGCCCAGCATCGCCGCCGCCCGCTCCCGCCGCTGCCGGGCCGACACCCCCCGATAGACCAGGGGCAACGCCACGTTCTCCACCGCCGAGGTACGCGGCAGCAGATGGAACGCCTGAAAGACGAAACCGATCGTCTCGTTGCGCAGGGTCGCCATCTCCGGCGGGGCGAGGGCGTTGACGTCCCGCCCGCCGATCACCAACCTGCCGCCGGTCGGCCGGTCCAGCCCACCGAGGAGGTGCATGAGGGTGGACTTGCCCGAGCCGGACGGGCCGACCAGAGCCACGTAGTCCCCCGCCTGCACGGTCAGCGACACCCCGCGCAGCGCCGCCACCGACACCCCGTCGAGCTGGTACGTCCGGGACACGTCCACCGCCTCGATGGCCGGGACGCGTTCCGCTGTCGGCCCGTCGCCGCGCGGACCGGCGGATTCGGTCACTTGACCTCCTGGCCGTCGCGGACCTGGTCGGCTCCGCGCACCACGATCCGGTCGCCCGGCTGCACACCGTTGAGGATCTGCACCAGGTCGGACCCCTGGACGCCCACAGTCACCGATGCCCGGCCGGCCTTACCGTCCCGGACCACCCAGACCGCGTCCCGGCCGTCGGCGGAGAACACCGCCGACGCGGGGACTGTCACCGCGTCGGCGGCCTCCCGTACCCGCAGGTGCACTATCGCGTTCATGCCGGGGCGGGGCATCGGCGCCGGCTCGTCCTCGGCCAGCTTCCCGGCGCCCAGCGCGAGGCGTACCCGATAGGTGACCCCGCCCTGCGCGGAGTTGGTCGGCAGCACGTCGACCGACCGGACGTTGGCGTCGTAGCTGGCACCGGTGACCGCGTCCAGCTCGACGGTGGCGGTCACGCCGGCCTTGACGAGAAGTACGTCGGTCTCGTCCACCTCGGCGAGCAGCCCGAGCTGTCCGGTGTCCACCACTGTCAGCACCGGCGCGCCGGCGCTGACCAGCCCGCCGACCACCACCGCGTCGTCCACCCCGGCCGGTGGCCCGCTCTGGCTGGGGGCCAGCGCGGACGGACCGAGGCCCGCCCCGCCAGCCTGCTCCAACAGACCGGCGAGACCTGCGTTCGCGCCACCGCCGGCCCGGGTGCCGCCCGGCTGCACCACACCCGCGATCGGGGCACGCAGGGTCAGCGCGTCGACGCTCGCCTTCGCCAGGTCGTACGCCTGCTGGGCCTGGAGCCGTTGCGCCGCGGAGAGCGCGCCGACGGCGGAACTCAACCCGTTGATCCCCCGCTGCACCGCGCGAACCGCCTGGTCGGCGCTGCGCGCGGCGGCCGTGTACTGCTTCTGCGCGGACGTCACCTGGGTCAACAGCGCATCCCGCAACTGCGGGTCGGAGATCTTGTCGGCGGCCTTACGGGCGGCGTCGAACGCCTCGGTGGCGGCCTTGTCGGTGCCGCGCCGGCTGCTGGTCAGACTGCCCGTTCCGACGCCTCGGCCGGCACGCTTCGCGGCGGACAGCGCGTCCTTGGACTGCCGGAGACGCTGCTGCGCGCTCGGCGAGTCGACAACGGCCAGCACCTGACCGCGCTTCACCCGCTGTCCAGGCTGGACGCGCAGGCTGGCGAGGGTGCCGTCGGCGGGAGCGGTGAGGGTGGCGGCGGCGCGGGCCGTGACCGTGGCCGGGGCGTCGATCACCTCGGTCACCGGGTTACGGGCGGCCGAGGCCAGCGCGAGGTCCGGGTCTTCGTCGCCGCAGGAGGCGGCGGTGGTGGCGGTGAGAACGGCGACGGCGGTCAGGGCGACGAGCAGGCGGGGCCGCATGGTGCTGGCGGGCCGCAACAATTGAGGGCGGCGCACACATCGATGGTACGGGACCGTATTGCCAGCAACCACTTCGGCCCATGCAGCTGAAGCTACGAGGCTGACGCCCAGGAGTGACGAATTGTACCGCCTTGACACCTTGCAATTGAATGGTGGACCTGCGGTGCCGCCACGGAGCAACACCGCAGGTCCATATTCTATTCGGCTGGCAGTCGATCGTCAGCACACGTCCGGCCATAGCGAGGCAGCCATGACCTTCCTGAGATTTACTGGCTATTGAGCCAATAAGTTCGGGCGGCGTTCACTATAGCCTCAAATTCGACCTCGTCGACATTCGCCACGAGAATTTGCCCAGGTTCCTGGATCGACACTTGCCGCGCCACCATTGTGAAGCACTTTGCACGCACGTAGCTGTAGACCGTCCAACGGTCTAGGGACTCAACACTAGACATTATTGTCGAGTCGTGAAGATACTCATCTGTAGCCATGACTTCCATGAATGCGGCAGGATCCACCTCCAACAAATCGAGTCTTTCGTCATCAATACGTGGACGATCCGTAAGCTGCGTCATCACTGATCCGATGATGCAACCCTCGTCGTCGCCGACGAGCCGTCCCTCAACGATGAACTGAAAGCGGAAGAGGCGGTGAAAGGCAAGAGGGCTTACCAGCAAGCCGAACTGACCGCGATCGTCGAGAAATCTCAACCCCTTACCTCCGCCGAATCTGAATTGGGATGTGCTCCGCAGGAATCTCTGCTGGATTGCCCCGATTATCACGCCCGTTGGAGCTGCCGCTGAAGTGCCAGTTCCCATGCCCATCGTTGGAGTATCTGTAGTAGACGGCTTTCTTGCCGGAACCAATTCTAGTCCAACGCACTCCGGCGAACTCAACACTGTTCTGGAATTGCTCGGCCGCGTCGGCCGGCAGAACCCCCTTTTTGGGATTGTAAGGGTTCGGCCCGCCTCGTGGGTCGTGATGTCCAGGATTCTCATAGCCAGGGACACAGCCTCCCGGACCAGTGTTGTGCACGAGGACCGTTGCGCCTCCGGCAACCACATAATACGTATGAATGCCGTCTACGGTGAGGTTGTAGGCCGCGCCTACACGGACGGTATTCGGAAGAATGCCCAGCACGGGTCGGGTGCCGCCGTCGGCCGACAAGACCCGGTCACCCGAATCGAACTCATCAGCTCGCTGCCACTGCCTATCTGTCTGATTCCAGAACGGATGATCCTCTGTAGTTCTAACGGCAGATCCGAGAAGCTGAAGATCGATGAGGTAATCGTCGTGGACCCAAACGTGCGTGACAACTCTTGGCCCTTGCTCACCCACCTCCGGATCTGAGGCCATAACCTCGTCTCCGACCTCAATATCCTTGAGGCTTTTAGTGGAACCATCCGCCATCAGTACCTCGGTGTCACCACTGAAGCTCTTGCAGCCGCAATTGCAGCCTGCCCCACTCTTCCCACCCTTTCCGGTCTTGATAGAGAAGAGGCGATCGTCATCCGGCATGTTTGCGAGAATCCAGTCGGCATGGGAGAAGAACAAATCTTCCTCCCAATCGCCGCATACGTTCGAAGAACGTAGCTCTGCGCAGATGAGCATCGCGAGCTGGCGGGTGTCCTGCTCCATCAGCATGTCGTTGCCGTCCTGGCTCATTCTCCGGAACCAGGCAGCACGCTGGTCGTTCCATCGGCGCATGAACTCTTCGAACCGCACAGCCTCCGGCACCACCATGCCGTAACCCAGACTGCGCGGGTTGTCGACCTTCGCTGACTTGGTACTCGACTTGCCGTTCGTGTCGCCCCACAGGATGTTTGCGTCGGTGCCACAGCCGCCCGGGCAGCCACCTGCCCCACGGCCGTCGCCGTCCTTAAGGGGGCGGGGGTCGTAACCGCGGCAGTCGAACTCCAGGCAGTCGGCCGGGATCAGGCCGTCCGGGTCGCTCATCGTGACCGGGGAGTTGTTGGCGTAGGAGTAGCCATTCCACTGTTGCGGGTCGGTCAGGTCCTGCAACGGGTCAACCGAGACGAACCGGCCGATCGTCGGGTCGTAATTCCGCGCGCTGACCTGAGTCAGTCCGGTGTTCGTGTTGAGCGGTTGGTTGAGGAAGCCACGGTTGTCCGGTGCCGTGACGGTGGAGCCGCGGGGCGCACCGTACGGGGTGTACTGCCGCCACGTCGGCACCTGGGCCGTGTTGTTCAGGTAGAGGTTCGGCGTGCCCTGGTGGTCCGGGATGGTGAACCCGTACGCGGTGCCACTGCCCGTGCGATAGGCCATCGCGCCGCTTGGCAGCTGGTAGTAGCGGGTGCCGCTCAACGCCTGGGTGCTGGTGTTGAGGGTGATCTGCTGACCGGGCAGGTAAAGGGTGGTGACTCCCGGGTCCTTCTGGATCAGCAGGTTGCCGTCGGCGTCGTACAGGAACGAGCTGTTGCCGCCCGTGCCGCCGGTCACCGACGCCAACTCTCCGGCGTCGTCCCAGTTCAGGGTCTGGGTGCCCTGTCCGGCCTTGCGGGTGGTCATGTTGCCCGCGTCGTCGTAGGCGTACGAGGTGCTGCCGGTGAGTCCGCCGGAGGTGGCGGTGCTCGTCAAGGTGTGCGGCTGGCCCTTTGCGTTGCCGTCGTACGCGTAGTTGGTGGTGGTGTCGGTCCCACCGGACGTCGAATACTGGATCTGGCTCTTCCGGTTGCCGAGTGAGTCGACGTTCCACTCGGTCCAGTAGGCACTGGTGGCACCGATGCCACTGCCGACCATGGCACGGTTACCGGTGGTAGGGGCGACCGCGCAGGCGTCGGTAGCCGTCCATGCCTTCGTGAGCCGCCGCAGCGAGTCGTACCGGTAACACTGCGTCTCCGACGCGGCAGTCGGGTCGGAGCGAGTGTCAATGGTCTTAGTGATGTTGCCGAACGCGTCGTACTCGTAGTCACGCTTGCCGACGTCCTTGGTGGTGGTCGTCGTCTTGGTGACGACCTGCTGCTTGGGTCGCCCGTTGTGGTCGTCGTAGATGTTGACGATCGAAGCCCCGCTGTTCGCAAGGCCCACGAGGTTACGGGTGACCCGTCCCCACGCGTCGTAGTCGACGGACGCGCTGTAGCCAGCGAGCCCACCGACGATCGTCGGCAGGTCCAGAACCCCGCCGTAGCTACGAATTACTGTCTCACTGGGCAGGTTGCCCCTGGCAGGGTAGGTGTCGGTGTAGGGAAGCCCGTTCAGCGTCGAATAGGTGTGCCCGAACGCGTACGTGTTGCCGAGCGCTCCCTCGACGGCGGGAATGGTGATCGTCTCGCCCTTAGAGTTGCCGAAGGAGTCGAAGTTGATCCACTGGGTGCTGTACTCGGCACCGTTGCGGAAGGCCGTCGCAGTGGTGAGCTTGCCGATCGGGTTCGTGATCGACGCGGCGCTGTTGTCGTTGTCGTACACCCAGGCGGCCAGCCTGTTGCTGGTCGACTGGGCGGAGGCCAGCGCGGCGAAGCTCGCCGTACGACGGTTGATCTTGTCGAAGGTGTACGAGGCGGCCTTGCCGCGGCCGTCAGTCGACTCGATGACGTTGCCCGCACCGTCGTAGCGCATGGTTCTGGTGCCGGCATCCGGGTCGTCCATGCTGACCACCTGCCCCAGCAGATTGAACGTGCTGGTCCAAGGGTTTCCGGCAGTGTCGGTCACTGTCGACTGGTTGCCATGCGTGTCGTAGCCGTAGCTGCTGTCCACTGTGGTACCGCCGGTGACCCGGTAGACGCCGGTGAACGGGTTCGACGGGGAGACCAGCGTCGGCGCCGCGGTGTACTGGAGTTGCTTCTCCAACCGGCCCATCGGGTCGTTGACCGTGGCCGTGACAGTGCCACCCATCGGCGGGATGACCATCGTGCGGTCACCGTTGTACACAGTCCTGGTCGACGTCTTGACCACCCCGTCGCGGGCGCTCTCGGCCAAGATGACCCGGCCGAGGCCGTCGTAGGTGTTGAAGGTCTGGTTCAGTGCCTTCTTCAGCAGCGAGTCGGCGTAGACCGGAGTCGTGTCCGGCATGCTGGCGGCGTCCCACCAGCCGTTGTAGGTCGCCCGCACCCATCCCCGGCTGTCGTAGAACGAGTCGGTGACCATCCGACCGCCGGGGTTGGTGTCCGACTGGGTCTGCCGCACCCGGTACTGGGCGTCATAGATGGTGGTCGTGGTCGCGTACGCGTTGTTGAGGTTCAACGTCTCGGTTGTCGTAGCGGTTGGTCCGCTCTTGGAAACCGTGTACGTGTGCTTGACGTTCGGCAGAGCGCTGGTGGGCCGGGACGCCAACCAGACCGCCTTCAGCCGACCGACCGCGTCGTACTGCGTTCGGGTGACCACCCCGTTGGCATCGGTGCTGCTGGTGGGGATATTGCGCAGCGTGGTCATCGTCGTGGAGGTGGCGTGACCCTCGGCGTTCTGCAGGGTCATGCTGGTGGTCAGGCCGGCGGCATTGTCGGTGTAGCTGGTGGTGGACTTGTTGCCGTTGCCGTCCCAGGTGCCGGTGGCGCGACCATAGGCGTCGAACTCGGCCCGGTCGGTGGTCTGGTAGGCGTACCCGCCGGAGACCCAGTCGGACGCCTTGCGGGCCATCGTGACGTTGCCCCGGCTCGGAGCAGCCGCCTGCGGGAACGTGGTCGCGAACTGCGGGTCGTCATAGTAGGTCCGAACGTGCGAGACGACCTGCGCCGGCCGGCTGACGGTGGTGGGAGCGGTCAGCGTGTTGGTGCTTCCCGGCACCGAGGTCGGCGAGCCGGCACTGAAGCCGGCGCAGGCCACCGACACGGTCTCGACCTGGCTGGTCAGGCCGACCAGGTTGAGCCCGGTGTTGGCCGGGGCGTACGTCGTGCTCGTGCACCGGTCGTAGGCGGGGTTCGTCGGCACCGTGTGGTCGTACGAGTGCTGCAGCAGGCCGAAGGTCGCCGAGCTGGTCGACGCGTCGTACGACATGTCGGTCTGGCTGTATCGCCAGGTGGTGCTGGATCCGGAGGTGACTGCCTGCCGTCGCCAGGTCTGCACCGGCGCGGTGAACGTCGCTGTCAGCGCCGGGAGTCCCGTTCGGCTCCGGGTCGCGGTCGCGCCCGACACCCAGTACGAGGTGACAGTCGAGTTGTCGATCGGACCGCCGTCACCCAGGTACGAGGTGGTCTCCAGGGCACGCCCAGCGAGCTGGTCGACGTCCTCGTGGACGCCACCCGCGCTGTCGGTGACGTTCACGACGGTGGTGTTGTTGTTCTTGCTCATGCCACGGTAGTAGGTGGTTTCGCCCAAGGTGCGGGGGTCGTTCGCACCGTCACCGTTGCGCACCTGGACCTTGCCCCAGCCGCGGAACTGGCCGTAGGTGCGGTACTTGGCCTTGACCACCTCGTTGTCGTCGTAGTGCCATGCCGCACCGCCGACGTACTGGTAACTGGTGGAGGTGGCCGGGGCGCCACCGGTCGGATCGGTCGCGGTGACCCGGGTGACCGCGTACTTGTGGAACCAGTCGCGGATCTGGTCCGACAGTCCCTCCGGCGTCCAGTAGACGGGGTAGCACGACAAGGTGTTGGACGCCGGGCTGACCGTCACCGGTGCGGTGCAGGGCTGCGGCAGCTCGTAGCTGGGAGAGATGACCGAACCGGCCTCGGTGGTGATCGTCGCGATGCGCTGCCGGTAGAACGACGGGTAGCCACCTGTGACATCCACCCGGTTGGGCAGCTTGATGCCCGTGAACGACACCGACGGCAGGGTGATGGCGCTGGCCGAGCCGCCGGAGGTGGTGTCGTGCCCGGTGCGGGCGATCGACGACAGCCACAGCGTCGGCGCCGTGCCGTCCCCGGTTGCCGGCATCGTCTGGGCGAGCGCGTAGGAGTCGACCTTCCGGTACGGCGGGCTGAGACTCACGTCGTACTGCTGGGTCTCGATTGACGTCAGCCGCACCGTGGAGAAGAACGAGGGACTCCACGCCTTGCAGTCAGTGCCCGAGTTGCAGACCAGGTCGAACGGCACGTCCGGCCAGTTGGCCTTGTTCGCCTCGTTCAGCGGCGTGCAGGTGCCGGAGAGGCAGCGGTCGCCGGTGTTGAAGACCACCTGGTTGGGGATGGTGCCGTACGCACCGTTGTCGCGGAAGCCGTAGTCGATCCGGGCGAGGTTGCTGTCCCGGATGTACGACACGTCGGTGGCGCCCTCGTTGCGGCCGTAGTAGTTGGTGGCCTGGTTGTAGTAGTAGGCCATCGCGTTGCCGTGGACGTCCTTGGCGTAGTCGAGGTTCCACCGGTACGCCATGGTGCAGACCGACGAGCTGAAGCCGGCCGTGTTGTAGCAGGGGTCTCCCGAGTGCGCCGAGTAGACCGGGACGTGGTCCACCGACTTGGTCTCCGGCTTGTTGGTGGTCCAACCCGGCAGGCGGTTACGGCCGAACTCGTAGACGGTGCCGTCCCGCTCGGTGACTCGCCAGTAGTCGGTGTCCTTGGTGCCGCTGCCGTTGCCCGAGTTCATGACCCGGGTGACCACCGCGCCGGTGTCGTTCTGCATCTTCCAGATGCTCTTGGCGGAGTCCCAGATCAGCGAACTGGACGATCCGTTGAGGGCGATGGTGAGGACCGGGCCGGCGTAGCAACGATCGTTCGTCTTGACCGGGGACGGGCTGCCGCCCGGGTCGTCCGAGCAGGAGACGAAGGTCTGCTCGACGAACGACTTCGGGGTGGTCCAACCCTCTCCGACCCACGACGCCTGCGCGTTGGTCGCGGCGGTCTGACCGTCGACACCACCGGAGTCGTAGGAGAGGGCCAGTTGCGGCACGAGCTTCGAGCGGGTCGGTGGCACCGTCAACGGGTACGAGTAGCTGAAGGAGCCGGTGCTGCCGCCGGCCGTCCACGAACCGGACGGCTTCAGGTCGGTCGCCGCGTAGGTGCCACCCTTACCGCCCTCGTCGCCAGCGCCCGCCACGGCGGCGAGCACCATCGCCGATCCGGCGGACCGGCTGTCGGCGCTGGAGGTCGTCAGCGGCACTTCCGCCGAGACCGAGTTGCTTGCCGGGTCGTTGGTGGAGGCCAACGGGGTCGACGTGCGGCACTCAGCGAGCGCCGGGGTGGTGAGGGCACATGCGGGCATCCGCACGAGCCGTAGTCGGGAGCCGTAGTTGCCGCCGTACGCCTCGGCGAACTCGGCGTAGTCGACACCGACGCGCACCGATCCGTTGACCGGCGTGGTCGACGCCGGGGTCACCGAGAGCAGCACGCCGCCAACGCCTGCTGCCTCGGCCGCCTTGCGGTCGGCGACCGACACCCGCATCTGCTGCGGGCTGGCGGGCCGTCCGCGCTTGACGACCGGTTCCAGCCAGACCGGGGTGCCCGCGGCGCGGGATTTCGCCGGTGCGGCAGCCCGGGTCGCGGACGCCGATCCAGTCAACTCCACAGTCGTCGAGGTGGCAGTCGGCCATGCCGTCCGGGACGGTCGATAGGTCGACTTGGCCTGGTCTGGTGGTGTCACGAAGTTCATGGGTAGTGGCTTGACACCGGTCACCGATCGCCCGGGCGACATGGGCGGAAGTTTTGACAGACCGCCCTCATCCGGTTTCGCAGCCGCCGGTGCACCCACCAACAAGCTCGCCACCAGCGACGTCACCGTAGTCAACGCCGCCAGACGTTTGCGCCGTGTAAGAAGGCGTAATCCCCCGTGCCCGACCATTTCACCCTCACCTCTGCGAGATCGCTGAAAAATCCACGCAGGGTGTCTCGTCGCGCACCCCCGTGGCGCGAACAATGTTGCATGCCGTCTTCCACCGAAGGTAACGGTGCGATAACGAATGATGACTATCACAGCGGCAAATGCGCTGCAGTGAGTCCGAAAGGGACAACTCCCTGTGATGCCGCCTGTTCCACGGGTGCCCCGGTACTGGTTCACTGTGGCCGCCTAACGGACGTGCTCCGCGTCCGCCGGCTTCACTCACGGGGGAGATACCTTTTTCATGCTCAAAATCGGTCCTCAGCCGAGGACATGGACAACCAGACGAGCGCTCGCCACAGGTGTCGCCGCAAGCCTCTTCCTGGCCACCTCAGCCACGTTCCTACCCGCCGCTCCGACTGCCGCCGCACCCAGCAAGCCCTCGCCCAAGTCGGCGGACGGACCACTCAGCGTCGAACAAGCGATGGCGGAGGCGAAACGGACCGGCAAGCCGGTCGAGGCGACCGGCGCCCGGACGTCGACCACCACCCACACCGCCCGCCCGGACGGGATGATGGAGCTGACCGAGTCGGCAGTGCCCACTCGCACCAGGGTTAACGGCACCTGGAAGGACCTGGACCCGACCCTGGTCCGAAACGCCGACGGCAGCATCACGGCCGCCGTCACCACAAACCCGATCCGCGTCTCGGCCGGTGGCGGTGGACCGCTCGCCGAGATGACCAGCGGGGACCGCGCACTGTCGGTAACCGCCCCATTGGCTCTGCCGGCGCCGACGCTGTCGGGGCCGACAGCCACCTACGCCGAGGTGCTGCCCGGGGTCGACCTGACCGTGCGGGTCGACACCGAGGGCTCCTTCTCGCACGTCTTCGTGGTCAAGAACCGACAGGCTGCGGCCAATCCGCGTCTGGCGGCCCTCGACCTCGGCACCGCCACGAAGGGCGTCGAGCTGACGGCCGACTCAGCCGGCAACATCACCGGCCGCGATCGTGGCGGCCGGACGGTGATCACTGCGCCCGCCCCCGCGATGTGGGACTCCGCGAAGGGCGCAGGCGCGAAGACGGGCACGAACGAGCGAGGAGCCGCTTCCACCCCGGGCAGGCCCGGCCGTGGCGCGAAAACGGCACCGATCGGTGTACGGATTACCGCCGGAAAGCTGAGGCTCACCCCTGACCGCGCGTTGCTGAACGATCCGGCAGCGGTCTACCCCCTCTATATCGACCCCACCTTCAACTGGACGCCGGTCGGCCCGAAGATGGGCGGTTGGGCCTCGATCTCCTACCAGCACCAGTCGACCAACTACTGGAAGAACACCCCGGACCCCATCGGCCGGATGCAGGTCGGCAACTCGGGAAGCCAGCGCTCGAACACGCTGATCAACTTCGCCGTCCCGTACGCCACTCTGGCCGGCGCCGAAATCGCAGACGCGATCTTCAAGATCACCAACACCACGTCCTGGAGCTGCGTAGACAAGACGGTCAACATCTACGGCCCCGGCACCGCCCTGAGCTCGAGCAACGCCACCTGGAACTACTGGGAGGGGGTGAGTAAGGGCAGCGCCATCGCCAGCAAGAGCTTCGCGTACGGCTACAGCGGCTGCGACGCCGCGGGCGTCTCCTTCGACATCACCGGGCAGATCAAGGCCGACGTCACCGCCAAGAGGTCGACCCGCACCCTGTGGATGGTTGCCGCCAACGAGGCCAGCGACGCCCAGAGCTGGAAGGAGTTCCTGGAGACCAGCCCCACGCTGACCATCCGCTACAACCACGCACCCGCCGCGCCGACGGGACTGACCAGCTCTCCCGCAACGGACTGCATCGCGGCCAGCCCGACAGTGGTCGGTGACACCGCCGTCTCCCTGTATGCGCCAGTGTCCGACGCGGACAGAGGAGCCCTCGGGGTCACCTTCAAGGTGTGGAAGAACAGCGATGCCTCCCAGACGGCCATCGCCAGCACCAATCCCAACCTGCTGACGTACTCCTCCGGAACGACTGCGGTATTCGTCGTACCGCGAGCCGCGTTGGCGGCCGCAGCCGGCGTGACAGGCAGCAGTACGGGAACACCGACCACCTTCGCGTGGAAGGTGCAGACGACCGACTTCCGTACGTCCAGTAGCTGGTCGATCACCTGTCGGTTCACCTTCGACGCGACGAGGGCCGGACCGCCCAGCATCTCGGAACTCGCCGTCCAGCCGACGATCGGGCAACCGGTCACCATCTCGGTCAAGCCGCCGTCCAGCGGCACCGTGCCCACCAACTACGTCTACCAGTTGAACGCGGCACCGCCGCAGAGCGTCGTTCCCGACGCGAGCGGCAATGCGAGCCTCCAGATCACCCCCACCCGTTTCACCAATACGATCTCGGTGACCAGCGTCACTGCCGCGGGCAAGAACTTCGGCGACACCGCGATCCTGCCGTTCAATGCCGACCCCTCGTCCGTCGTGGCACCGGACGGTGACCTGACTGGCGACGGCCGAGCCGACCTTCTCACCAGTGGCTCGGTGAACAACCTCAAGGCCGGTCTGTGGCTGGCAAAGAACAACGGCTCGGCCGGGGTCAACCCGGGCATCAGCAACATGGGCGCGCGGGGCAACGGGGTCACCGGCGAGAACTCTCCGGCCGACTTCAACGGCGCTCAGGTCATCACGGGTCGATTCACCGGAGGCAACCTCCAGGACGTGCTGATCTACTACCCGACCGGTAACAACGCCGGCGGTGGCGGGATCCTTGCCGGCAACGGCGACGGCTCGACCCTGATGCCGGAGCGCGGTGGCGTCCAGACCAGCCTCATGGCCGATTACCTCCGCGACGAGTACGGCCGATCGCCGATCCAACTGGCAAACGCCGGTGAGGCGCGGGGGCCCGGTTCGGGCTTCCCGGACCTGATCGGCACCAGCGGGGACGCCACGAACGGCTACCAGCTCACCTACTACCCCAGCTTCCCGGGGACCAGCCTGTTCTTTGGGGCAACCTCGACCGGGGCACTGACCCCGACCGGTGGCGTCGACTGGAACAACTGGACCATCAGCACCACGCAGACGAGTACCGGCGCTGCGATGTTCCTGTGGAACCGGACCACCGGCGCGCTGCACCTCTGGTCCAACCTGGCCTACAACCAGGACACCGGACAGCTCACCTACACCGCCCGCACACTCGCCGCCAGCGGCTGGAACACGGGTACGGCGCTCAGCCTGCGCGCCGGGGACATCAACGCCGATGGCACCCCCGACCTGTGGACCGTCGGCGCTGGCGCGGTCACCACCACCTGGCTGGTCACCAACCTCCAGACCAGCAGCGCCACCATCACCGCCCAGCCGAAGCAGACGCTTGTCACCTCGGACCACACGTGGCAGTTCGACGACCTGTCGGATGCCGCGGTCACCAGCGCGAAGGACGTCTCCGGCGGCAAGTCCCTCTCCGTGGAGGGCGGCAACGCCTACTGGCGAGGCGGTGAACTCTTCAGCCCGGCCCTGTTCCTCAACGTCGACAAGACCGGCACCGTCGTCGACACCTCCAAGCAGGGTGCACTGGCGATCAACGAGCCGTTGATCGACACCACCAAGTCGTTCAGCATCTCGGTCTGGGCCAAGCCCACCGCCGCCGGTGGTGTCATCGCCAGCGAGGACGGCGCGAACGCGTCGCGCTTCCTGCTCTGGAACAACCAGAGTGACAACACCTGGCGGTTCGGTCTGGGCAACGCCGACACGGGTTGGTCGTACGCCCAGGTGGTGACACCTGCCGGTACGGCGCTGGGGGTCTGGACGCACCTGGTCGGTACGTACAACGCCGAGACCCGCACGATCGTGCTCTACGTCAACGGGGTGATCAAGGGGAGCGCGAGGTACGAAGCCACCCCGACGTGGCCGAGCACCGGCAAGTTCGTGGTGGGCCGCTACAAGTACCAGGGCGTGGCCACGGCGCACTACTCCGGGATGCTCAGCAATCTGCAGGTGTGGAAGCGGGCCCTCACCCCCACCCAGGTCGGGGCGACGAACGTCACGAAGAGTGGCTCGCTCACCCCGGTCGGCGCCACCACCTGGACTCCGCCGGGCACCGGTACGAAGCAGACCGACGTCTACGCGACGGACACCATCGGCAGCTTGTGGAGATACCGGAAGGTGAACAACCAGCTCGCCGCACCCCGGTTGATCTCCTCGGGGTGGAGCCAGTTCACCTCGTTCGGCATCGCTGACATGGATCACGACGGCTACCAGGATGTGGTCGTGCGGGACAACACCAGCTGTGACCTGCAGGTGTTCCTGGGCACTGCCGACGACCTGAGCCCCACGCCCACGTTCTTCGGCACCGGGTGGTGCAGCTGGCGGCCGTTCGGGATTGGCGACTTCAACAAGGACGGTTATCAGGACATCTTCACTGCGGGCACGACCAATGACATGTGGGCCTATCCCGGCGATCTGGCGGGCGGCAAGATGACCCGGATCGACGTCGGTGACGGCTGGGACGGTCAGTACACCGGTTTCGGTGTGGCCGACGTGGTTGGTGACACCACGCCGGAGCTGTACGGGCGGGAGAGCGACACCGGCCTGCTTCGGGTGTACGACCTCCAGTCGAGGGCGATCACCCAGGTGGGCAACGGTTGGGCGACCTTCACCCCGTTCGGGCTGACCGACTTCAGCGGGGACGGCAAGCCCGACATCATCGCCCGGGATTCGTCGGGCGTTCTCTGGATGTACCCGGGGGCAGCGAACGGCAGCCTCGGTACCCGGGCGTCGATCGCCACCGGCTGGTGAACGACGGCGGTGGGTCGGGTGTCCGCCCGACCCACCGCCGCCAGCAGGCAAACGAGCGGCTCAGCCGGCGGTGGCGCGGACGTACGCCACGCACTCGTCGTGCAGCGTGGACCACTGCTCACCGAACGCCTTCTCGGAGGCCGCTTCGATGGTCCGGCCGTCGTGCACCACTGTCTTGAAGAAGGTCAGCAGCCGCAGCGGCCCGTACCTGTCGACGAGATGGCGAACGGCCAGGTAGCCGATGCCGTAGCTGCCGGCGACCCGTTCGGCGGAGGCGTCGTCGGCGGGGTTGACGCCCTCCAACTTGCCGTCCCAGCCGCCCCGGACCATCTTGCGGACGTCGGCGACGCCCTCGTACCTGTCGACCGCCTGGCCGCCGGCACCGGCGAACTCGGCCAGGCCCTCCACCAACCACCAGGTGAGCTTGCCCGGGTAGCCGCGCTCGGGCAGCGACGCGGCGTGGGTCAGCTCGTGTCGGAGCAGGTCGTCGGTGCCGTTGGTGGTGAGCCCTTCGGCGTTGAGTACCACCTCGTGGTGACCGCCGCCCACTGTGACCGCGTAGCCGCCGGTCCATTCTGGGCGTTCCCCGCCGTACCAGCGCTGCCACTCGGTGCGCCCGGCGTAGAAGATCCGATACCGGTCCGGTGGTGAGCCGGTCACCGCGTACCCGTCGGCGACGATGGCCGCCGCTTCGGCCTGCGCGAGCAGGCCGGGCAGTTTGCCGCGCAGCGCCGGGGTGGTGGCGACGATGGTCCGCGGGCCGACGGCGACCGCCAGGTCGCTGATCTCCCACGGCCGGGTGCCGGTCTCCACCGACTTGGATTCCTCCATGGCGACCATGCGGGGCTGGTCGCCGTTCTCCCGCCACCGGGTGCCGATCAGCACGGGGCTGGGCCGGCA
Source organism: Micromonospora sp. NPDC005710 (assembly GCF_040630995.1). Lineage (NCBI taxonomy): Bacteria > Bacillati > Actinomycetota > Actinomycetes > Micromonosporales > Micromonosporaceae > Micromonospora > Micromonospora sp. NPDC005710. Next base: position 106,879 of record NZ_JBEXYP010000002.1, read on the forward strand.
GTTCGGCGTGACGAAGCAGTACTGGAAGCGCACCAGCAGCCGCCACTCGCCGGGCTTGCCGATGATCGGCACTGGCAGACCACTGGGCTCGGCCCGCCAGCCGGTCACCTTCAGTGCGCGGAGTGCGGCGAAACGTCGGCGTAGTTCGGTGTGGGCGGCGGGGTCGGCGACGGCGAGGAACCCGGCGCGGTCACCGCCGAGAAGCGCTGCGGACTGTTTGTGGAGTTGGGCGGTGATCAGGTCGGACAGCCCGCGGGCCACGGCGGTGGCCGGGTCGTCGGCCGCCGAGGCACCGGCCCGGCTGAGAGTGGGGCGTGTGCCTGTCTCCCGGATCACTCCGACGACGAGCGCCGCCGGCAGGCCGCAGCCCAGCAGCAGGACGAACACCACGAGCACCGTCCACAGCGGCCAGAGCCGCCGTGGTGCTGGCTGCTGCACCTCGTCAGTCACCCGCCGAAGGGTACGACCAAACCCTGAAAGCGGTGCGGCCACCCCGGGCCGATCGGCCCGGCCGCTCGTTCACCTGCCGTCGCGCGGCCAGGAGCGGAAGGAAATGTCCATGCTCGCCACCAACTGGCGGTACGAGCGGTCGACGTCGCGGGGCAGGCCGAAGCCGCCCGCGGCCTCCAGGGTCACGAAGCCGTGCAGGGCGCTGCGCAACGCGCGGGTCGCGTCCACCGCGTCGTCGCCGGTGAGCCCGTACCCGCGCAGCACCGCGAAGATGGCTCCGACGGCGCGTTCGCCCGCCTCGACGTGCTCCGCGTCGGCCGGGTCGGGCACCCGCTGGGTCGCCGGGTAGCGGCCGGGGTGCCGCACTGCGTAGTCACGGTAGGCGTCCGCCATGGCGCGGAGGGCGTCGCCACCGGAGCGGCCGACGGCGGCGGTGGTCATCGCGGTGGCCAGCTCGGCGGTGGCCAGGGCGGCCAACTTCTGGGCCAGCGCGTCCGCGCCGCGCACGTGCTTGTAGAGGCTGGGCAGCGCGACCCCGAGCCGGCTGGCGAGCGCGGCGAGGGTGAGCTGTTGGAAGCCGACCTCGTCGGCCAGCCGGGCCGCCTCCCGGACGACTGTCTGCTGGTTGAGGCCGACCCTAGGCACCGGTGCACACCGCCAGGAAGCCGAGCAGCTCCTCGGCGGTGCGCTGCGGCCGGTCGGCGTGCGGGTAGTGGCCGGACTCCTCGATCATCCGGGCCTCGGCGGTGCCGAAGAGCCGGCGGGCCGCCCGCGCCTCGGCGCCCGGGTCGGGGAAGTCCGGGTCCTTGGCACCCATCAGCACCAGAACCGGCTGCCGCACCTGCCGGGCGCGGGCGGTCCAGTGCGGTTCGGAGGGTGCGATGACGCCCCGGGTGGCGGCCATCCGGCCGGGCTCGCGCAGGTTGGCCACCATCGCACGGCGGTACGCGGCGTCGTCGGTGGGCCGGTGCACCGGGAACAGGGTGTTGTGGAACATCCCGAACAGTCGGGGGCTGTGCAGCACCGACCACATCGCCATCCGCAGCAGCGGGTTGAGCTTCGGTTGACCGACGAACGCGCCGATCTGCACGATGCCGCTGACCAGCTCGGGTGCGTCGGTGGCGGCGAAGACCACGGCTGCGGCGGCGGAGGAGCTGCCGACCAGCACGGCCGGGCCGGCGTCGAGGTCGCGGACCACGGCCAGCAGGTCCGCGCCGACCTCCGCCGGGGCGTACGTGGGCCAGCCGGAGCTGGACTCGCCGTGACCGCGAACGTCCACCGAGACGACCCGGTGCCCGGCGGCCACCAGCAGCGGCACGAGGTGCCGGAAGCTCGCCCTGTTCTCGCCCATGCCGTGCGCGAGGACCACCAACGGCCCGTGGCCCTGCGTCTCGTACGCGATGTGTCCGCCGTCCCGACGGACCTGGCTAGTTGTCATAGCCTTAAAGCTAAGCCGATTAGCCAACGGTGGCAAGTCGGCCGACCAGAACGGGCCGGCGACGAACCCGAGGGTTCGCCGCCGACCCGTCGGCCGAATCGGAGCGGTTACTTCTTGGAGATCAGGGCGCGGCCGAAGAAGACCAGGTTGGCCGGGCGCTCGGCGAGCCGGCGCATCAGATAGCCGTACCACTCGTCGCCGTACGGGACGTACGTGCGCACCGTGTAGCCCTCGCCGGCCAGCCGGGCCTGCTCATCGGGGCGGATGCCGTACAGCATCTGGAACTCGAAGCGCTCCGGCCCCCGGTCGAACCACCGGGCCCGGTCCTCACCGATGGCGATCATCCGCGGGTCGTGGGTGGCGAGCATCGGGTACCCGTCGCCGGACATCAGGATGTTCATACAGCGCACGTACGACTTGTCCACCTCGCGGGCCGACTGGTACGCCACCGACTCCGGCTCCTTGTAGGCGCCCTTGCACAGCCGCACCCGGGACCCGGCCGAGGACAGCTCCCGGCAGTCCGACTCGGTCCGGCGCAGGTACGCCTGGAGCACCGCGCCGGTCGACGGGAAGTCCTTGCGCAGCCGGCTCAACACCTCGAGGGTCGAGTCGGTGGTGGTGTGGTCCTCCATGTCCAGGGTGACGGTGGTGCCCGCCGCGTCGGCCGCCGCGCAGATCGCCCGCGCGTTGTCGTACGCCAACTGCTCGTCGAACTTCTGGCCGAGGGCGGAGAGCTTCACGCTCACCTCGGCGGCCGGGGTCAGCCCCGCGGCGCCGAGCATCCTCAGCAGTTTCAGGTATTCGTCCCGGGTGGCGGTGGCCTGCTCGGGGCGGACGGTGTCCTCACCGAGGTGGTCGAGGGTGACAGCGAGGCCGTCGTCGACGAGCCCGCGGGTCGCGCGCAACGCGTCGTCGGTGGCGGCGCCGGCGACGAACCGGCGGACGACGTCCCGGGTGTACGGGGCTGTCGCGACGAGCCGCTCGACCTGGGATGACCGGGAGGCGGCGAGGATGACGGAACGGAGCATGAGCCGAGCGTAACGCCCCTGCGAGGGCCCCCGCCGAGGGGCGGCCGGGGCGCCTCGGCGGGGGGCGGGGCGGCGGCGGTGGCGCTGATCGGCTACAACGATGCCGTGGACCAACGCCCCCGCCGCCGGCTCCGGTCGGCCTCCGTGCAACTCGGCGCGCTCACCGCTCTCGCGCTTGCCCTGTCCGGCTGCAACATGACCTCGGACGACGACGATGACGACGACTGCGCCCTCGGGCCGGTCGGCGGTGGCGACACCGTCGCGCTGGCGATGCGGGTGAGCGACCCGGCCGCCGGTCGTACCGCCCCGGAACCGGCGAGCACGGCAGTGCCCGAGCGCGGCGGATTCGGCACCCACCTCGCCTCCTGCGGGGGCTGACGTGCGCCGCGAGTCGGTCACACCGCGCATCGACTGGGACGCCACCATCCGGTCGCAGGGGCTGGTCTACGTCGACACCGAACTGCCCGACGGCGGGATCATGTCGTACTGGGACGAGACCGCCGCGTACGCCTTCGAGCTCGACGAGGTGCTGCGACTGGAGGAGGCCACCGAGGAGTTGCACCGCATGTCGGTGGCCGCCGCCGAGCACGTGGTGGCGAAGCGCCGGTACGCCGAGTTCGGCATCCCGGAGTGGGCGGCCGAGGCGGTGGCCCGGTCGCTGCGCGAGGCCCCACCAACGCTCTACGGGCGCTTCGACCTCGCGTACGACGGCACCTGGCCCCCGAAGATGTTGGAGTACAACGCGGACACCCCCACCGCCCTGGTCGAGGCGAGCATCATCCAGTGGTACTGGCTGGAGCAGACCCGGCCGGAGCTGGACCAGTGGAACAGCCTGCACGAGCGGCTGGTCGGCGCCTGGGCCAAGATCGGGGCGGGGTTGCACGACCCTCTGGTGCACGTGCTCTGGTCGAACGAGGAGGAGTCCGGCGAGGACCACATGACCGCCGGTTATCTCGCCGAGACCGCGCGGCAGGCCGGTCTGACCGTGGAACTCCAACCCATCCAGGAGATCGGCTGGGACGGCCGGCGCTTCGTCGACGCCGACGACCACCCGGTGACCACCTGCTTCAAGCTCTACCCGTGGGAGTGGATGCTGGCCGAGCCGTACGGGCCGGCGGCAGTGGCCCCGGGCACCCCTACGACCTGGATCGAGCCGGCCTGGAAACTGCTGCTCTCCAACAAGGCGCTGCTCGCGGTCCTCTGGGAGCTGTACCCCGGCCACGAGTACCTGCTCCCGGCGTACCTCGACTCGCCGCGCGGCATGTCCGAGTACGTGGCCAAGCCGCTGCTCGGCCGCGAGGGCGGTTCGGTACGCATCGTCACCGCCGACGGGGAGATCACCAACCCGGGGATCTACGGCGACGAGGGCTGGTGTTACCAGGAGTTCCGGGCGTTGCCGCAGTTCGAAGGCAACCGGACGGTGCTGGGCAGCTGGATCGTCGACGGCGGGTCGGCAGGTGTGGGGGTGCGGGAGAGCGCCAGTCTGATCACCGACGGTTACGCGCGGTTCCTGCCGCACTACATCGACGCGCCGCGCCCCCGCTGAGTCGTCTACCGTTGGGGGCGTGAACTTCGACGCGTACGCCCGGACCGGCGTTGACCTGGTCAACGCCCGCCTGGACGACCTCGACGACCTGCGGGCCCTCTTCCCCGACGAGAACGCCTGGATGCGCGACGAGGTCGCGGACCGGGACGTGGCGATCTTCCGCCGGGCACAGAAGCGGTTGCGCGACGTCTTCGAGTACGGCACCTCGGGGCGGGACGCCCAGGCGGTCACCGAGCTGAACGCGCTGCTGGAGGCGTTCCCGGTGCAGCCGCGCATCTCCGGGCACGACTCCAGCGACTGGCACATGCACGTGACCAGTCGGGGCGCCTCGGTCAGTGCCGAATACCTGGCCGGGGCGGTCTGGGGGCTGTCGGTGTGGCTCTGCGAGTACGGCAGCGCCCGGTTCGGGGTGTGCGCCGACGAGCGGTGCGGCAACGTCTACCTGGACACGTCGTCCAACTGTTGCCGGCGGTTCTGCTCGGAGCGCTGCGCCACCCGCTCGCACGTCGCCGCGCACCGCGCTCGCAAGCGGGCGGCGGTCGGCGAGCAGGTGACCGTCGCCCCGCAGCCGACCTCCACCGCCGACTCGCTCTCACCGGTCAGCTGACCCCGCCTCCGCCCGATCGTGGGCGGGCGGGTCAGGCGTCGACAGGTGACGACGCGGGCAGGTGCTGGCGGGCGAACTCCAGCGCGGCGCGCAGGTCCGCCTCGCGTACCGCGCGGCTCTTCGCGCCCCGGGTGGCGACCTCCACCGCCACCGCCCCGGTGAAACCCCTGCCGGCCAGCGACGAGAGCAGCTCCCCGCAGGGTTGGGTGCCCCGGCCGGGCACCAGGTGCTCGTCGCGGCCCTCGCCGGTGCCGTCACCGAGGTGCACGTGCGCCAGGCCGGCGCCCATCCGGTCGGCCATCTCCAGCGGGTCGCTGTGCGAGGCCGCGCAGTGCGACAGATCAAGGGTGTACGACGGGTAGCCGGCATCGGTCGGATCCCAGCCGGGCACGTACGGCACGAACTGCCGACCCGCCATCCGCACCGGGTACATGTTCTCCACGGCGAAGCGCAGCCCGGTGAACCGGTCGGCGACGGTGGCCAGACCCTCGGCGAAGTTTCGCGCGTAGTCGCGCTGCCAGGTGAACGGTGGGTGCACCACCACCGTCGGCGCGCCAAGTGTCTCGGCCAGCTCGGCGGCCTTGCGCAGCCGCTCCCACGGGTCCGGGCTCCACACCCGCTGGGTGACCAGCAGGCAGGGCGCGTGCACCGAGAGCACCGGCACGTCGTAGTGCTTGGAGAGGCCGCCCAGCGCGCCCGCGTCCTGGCTGACCACGTCGGTCCAGACCATCACCTCGACGCCGTCGTAGCCGAGCGCCGCAGCCAGTTGAAACGCCGCCGCGGTCGGCTCGGGAAAGACCGACGAGCTGGACAAAAGCACGGGAACGCGGGAAGTCACATCAGCCAGCGTAGCCCGGGAGCGCCGGGGGCATCGTGACGAGCACCGGCAAACCGACCGAAAACGGCTGCCGGATCAGATCGGCTCCAGTTGATCGAGCCGGCGGAGGATGACGCCCTCCCGCAGCGCCCACGGGCAGATGTCGAGCGACTCCAGATCGAGGCGGCGCATCACCGCCTCGGCGACGACGGCACCAGCAAGCAACTGGTGGGCCCGGCCCGTGCTGACCCCCTCCAGCTCCATCAACTGCGCCGGTGGGATGTGCCTGATGAAGCCGATGACCTGCCGCAGACCGGCCCGGGTCAGACTGCGGCGCGCCCACAGCCCGGAACCGGACGGGGCGGCCCCGGCCAGTCGGGCAAGCGTGCGGAACGTCTTCGAGGTGGCCACGGTCCGGTCCCAGCCGACCTGGGTGACCTGGTCGACGACCTTGTCCAGCCGGCCGTCCACGTACTCCCGGAGCTTGTCGACGGCCTCCGTCGACGGCGGGGACGCACTCGCCGGGTCGACCCGCAGCCGCTCGCGGGTCAGCCGACCGGCCCCGAGCGGCAGAGAGATCGCGACGTCCGGGTCCTCGTCGATGCCGGCGGCAATCTCCAACGAGCCGCCACCGATGTCCAGCACCAGGAGCCGGCCCGCCGACCAGCCGAACCAGCGCCGCACGGCCAGGAACGTCGACCGCGCCTCGTCCGCCCCGGAGAGCACCGCCAGGCGTACGCCGGTCTCGTCCCGGACCCGCGCCAGCACCTCGGCCGCGTTCGTGGCGTCGCGCACCGCGGACGTGGCGAACGCGATCAGGTCGTCGGCATCCAACCCGGCGGCCGCCGCCTTGGCCATGCCCACTGCCTTCACCAGGCCGTCCGCGCCCGCCTCGGTGAGCGCGCCGTCCGGGCCGATCTGCTCGGCCAGCCGGAGCACCACCTTCTCGGAGTGCGCGGGCCACGGGTGCGCGCCGTGGTGCGCGTCCACCACAAGGAGATGCACCGTGTTGGATCCGACGTCGAGGACACCCAGTCGCATGGGGAAACCTTAGGCGCAACACGTTTGCGCGGCTCACCGGCCCGCGGACGTGACCGCGCGTACGCTGGGCCGAGTGACGATGGAGCTCCGTGTGCTGGTGGACGACCCGGGTGACCCGCGCAGCCGCGAGGTGCCCCTGGACTTCCCTCGGGAGTGGATCGAGTTCAACGACCCGGCCGACGAGACGCACCTGATCCGGGCCGACCTGACCTGGCTGCTCTCTCGTTGGACGTGCATCTTCGGCAAGGGCTGCCACGGCATCATCGCCGGCCGGGCCTCCGACGGTTGCTGCTCGCACGGCGCGTTCTTCACCGACTCGGACGACGAGAAGCGGGTCCGCGGCGCGGTCAAGCGGCTCACCCCGGAGACCTGGCAGCACTTCCGGCGCGGGTTCAAGAACTGGACCGACGAGGACACGATCGACGGCAAGAACCCGGCCCGCCGCACCGCCACGCAGGGCCCCGACGGCCCGTGCGTGTTCCTCAACGACGCCGACTTCGTCGGTGGCGGCGGTTGCGCGCTGCACGCCCAGGCGTTGCGCGACGGGGTGCACCCGTTGGAATACAAGCCGGATGTCTGTTGGCAGCTGCCGATCCGCCGCGATCAGGACTGGGTGAAGCGGCCGGACAACAGCAAGGTGCTGGTCTCCACTCTGTCCGAGTTCGACCGGCGGGGTTGGGGAGCCGGCGGCCACGACCTGGACTGGTGGTGCACCTCCTCGACTGACGCGCACGTGGGCGCCGAACCGATGTACCTGTCGTACTCCCCGGAGCTGACCGCGCTCATCGGCGGCGCCGCGTACGAGCGGCTGGCCGAGCTGTGCGCGGCCCGGACGAGGCAGGGCATGGTCGCCCCGCACCCCGCCGACGAGGTCTAGCCGCCTCACGGAGGTGGCGGAGATCGCCGCAGCCTTACACAAGCTGTTCTGACCCGCGTCCGGCGGTCGTCGCTCAGCGCAGGGCGTCGTCGACAAGCGTGCGAGCGCTGCGCTGGGCCGCGTCGGCGATCAGGGGGTCGCCGTCCAGCACACCGGCGACGAGCCCGCCGTCCAGCAGCAGGGTGAGCTGCTGGGCGAGCAGTTCGGGGTCGGCCGCGCCGGCCCGGCGGGCCAGCTCGGTCACCCAGGCACGGACCACGGTCTTGTGCTCGACCGTCCGGGCGTGCACCGGCCCACCGGCGGACGACTCAGCCGCGGTGTTGATGAACGCGCAGCCGTGGTAGCCCTCCCGACGACAGGCGCCGGTCAGCGCGTCGAACATCCCCACCAGTTGGTCGCGTGGCTCGTCGCCGGCATCCCGGGCCGCGGACCGCAACGCGCCGAACCATGCCTGGTCGACCCGATCGAGGTACGCCAGCACGAGGTCGTCCTTGCGCGGGAAGTGCTTGTAGAGCGTCGCCTTGGCCACGCCCGACTCGGCGATCACCGTGTCCACCCCGACGCCGCGCGGCCCGTGCGCGTAGAAGAGCCGGAACGCGGTGTCCAGGATCCGGTCCCTGGCCGAGCCGGCCGGAGTGCGGGGCGCGGGCATCGGTGCTCCCTCGTTCTGCTGATGACAGCCCTGATCCTATAGACGGCTTCGTCTACGGAGGCAGTGCCCTCGGCTTCGACGACTTCGCGAGGGCCGTAAGACGGGGGCACGACGACTTCGCGACGGCTTCGGGAAGGCCTCGCGGACAAGGGCGGGACATGGGTCGGGAGCGCTTTGGAGCTGAATCGCTTGTGACATCAGCGGAAGACACCGGCCGGCGACGGCGGACGACTCGTCTGTGACATCAGCTCCGAAGGACTGCCAACCGCACTGCCGCTCCTCGGGGTGTCCAGTGAGGGCTGCACGCCGAGACCTTCGCGACTCGACAGGGGCTGCGGTGGACAGACCTGTCTGTTAGCCTGCTTGGCATCGGCGCGAGCCGATTCGATGTCCCGACGGAGGATCGATCCCATGCGTATCGCAGTTGTCGGCACCGGCTCGGTCGGTCGAGCCATCGCCGCCCGCACGGCGGAGTTGGGTCACCAGGTGACCATCGGCACCCGCGACGTCGCGGCCGTCCGGGCCGGCGAACACGCCCACTGGACGGCGCAGCACCCCGAGGTCAGCCTGGCGACCCTCGCCGAAGCAGCCAGCGCCGCCGAGCTGGTGGTGAACGCCACCAACGGCGACGGCTCGCTACCCGCGCTGGCCGCGGCCGGCGCGGCGAACCTGGCCGGCAAGGTCCTGCTCGACGTCGCCAACCCACTCGACTTCGGTGCGGGCTTTCCGCCCAGCCTGTCGGTGCACAACACCGACTCCCTCGCGGAACGCATCCAGCGCGAGTTTCCGCAGACCCGAGTGGTCAAGTCGCTCAACACGCTCACTGCCGAGCTGATGGTGCATCCGCGTCAGCTCGCCGGCGGGGAGCACAGCGTCTTCGTCTCCGGTGACGACGCGGAGGCCAAGCGGATCGTCACCGGCCTGCTCGTCAGCTTCGGGCACACCGATGTGATCGACCTCGGTGACCTCTCCACCGCCCGGGGCACCGAAATGCTGCTGCCCCTCTGGTTGCGGCTCTACGGCCGGCTCGACACCGCCATCTTCAACATCAAGGTCGTCCGCTGAGCAGCCGCGAACAGCCCGAAGGGGGCCTGCGTCGAGCGCAGACCCCCTTCGCGTACGCCGATCACGGCTCGAACTTGTAGCCCAGACCCCGGACGGTCACGATGAACCGCGGCGCGGACGGCTCCGGCTCGATCTTGGAACGAAGCCGCTTCACGTGCACGTCCAGTGTCTTGGTGTCACCGACGTAGTCGGCACCCCAGACCCGGTCGATGAGCTGGCCGCGGGTGAGCACCCGGCCCGCGTTGCGCAGCAACAGCTCCAGCAACTCGAATTCCTTCAGCGGCAGCTGCACGGCCCCGCCGTCGACTGTCACCACGTGGCGTTCGATGTCCATCCGCACCGGGCCGGCGGCCAGCGTCGGCGCACCCGCCTCGGCCACCTCCGGGCTCTGCCGGCGCAGCACCGCCCGGATCCGGGCGACAAGTTCCCGCGGCGAGTACGGCTTGGTGACGTAGTCGTCGGCGCCGATCTCCAGCCCGACCACCTTGTCGATCTCGCTGTCCCGGGCGGTGACCATGATGATCGGCACGGCGGAGCGCTGCCGCAACTGCCGGCAGACCTCGGTCCCCGACATCTCGGGCAACATCAGGTCGAGCAGCACGATGTCGGCGCCGGTCCGGTCGAACTCGGTGAGGGCGTCGGTGCCGGTCGCGGCGACCGAAACCTCAAAGCCCTCCTTACGGAGCATGTACGACAAGGCGTCGGAGAACGACTCCTCGTCCTCGACCACGAGAACGCGGCTCAACGGGGATTTCCTTTCCATTTGCTGTCAGACCTGCCGTAGCCCAGTCGGACCGGACTCGATCCCAACCGGCGGCAGTGTCGCCAGGAGGTCGTCCGGTGGGCTGGCGGGCAGCCGGAGGGTGAACGTCGATCCACCACCAAGAGTGCTCGACACCTCGACCCGTCCGCCATGGTTGCTCGCAATGTGTTTCACGATCGCCAGGCCGAGCCCGGTGCCGCCGGTGGCACGCGAGCGGGCCTGGTCGGCCCGGTAGAACCGCTCGAAGATCCGGTCCACGTCGGTGGGGGCGATACCGATGCCCTGGTCGGCGACGGCGACCTCGACGTGCTCGTCGTCACCGCGGAGGGTCACCCGCACCGTGGTGTCCTCGCCCGAGTAGTTGATGGCGTTCTCCACCAGGTTTGCCACCGCGGTGGCGAGTTGGGAGTCGCTGCCGTACGCGGTGAGACCACGTTCCCCGTCCACTGTCACCGCGACGCCCCGGGCGGAGGCGGTGGTGCGGGTCCGGTCGACCACCTCGGCGATCACCCAGTCCAGCGCCACCGGCTCCGGAGGCGGCTGCGGCTCCGCCCCCTGCAACCGGGTCAGCTCCAGCAACTCCTGCACCAGGCGGCCCAGCCGGGTCGACTCGTGCTGGATCCGTTCGGCGAACCGGCGGGCGGCCACCAGGTCCTCGGAGAGGTCGGGCGTCGCCGCGTCGGCCGGTTCGGTAGCGTCCAGCAACGCCTCGGCGAGCAGTTGCAGGGCCCCGATCGGGGTCTTCAGCTCGTGGCTCACGTTCGCCACGAAGTCACGTCGTACCCGGGTCAACCGGTGCGACTCGGTCACGTCGACCGCCTCGACCGCGATGAAACCGTTGCCGAGACCCATCGCCCGCAGGTGCACGCCGAGCGGGTTCTCCCCCGCGCTGTCGCGACCCCGGGGCAGGTCCAGCTCGATCTCGCGCCGCACGCCAGTGCGTCGCACCTGGCCGGCAAGGGTACGGATCAACGGGTGCGCGGCGATGGAGCCGGGGGTGCTGCCGGTACGCAGAAGCCCCATCGCGCGGGCGGCCGGGTTGACCAGTACGGGGACGTCGTCGTTGTCCAGGACCACGACACCGGCCCGGAGTGAGTCGATCGTCCGGCGGCCGAGCCCGGCCTGCTGCTCGTCGGCTATCGCGGGCCTCCCCTTGCTCCAGCGGAAGCTGACGCTCCCCGTCGACGTGGAGCGACCGTCCCGCCTCGGCAGGAACCGGGGCAGCAGCAGACCGGCGGCCAATCCGGCCACCAACGCCACGGCCACCACGACCGCCACTACCCACTCCACCCGGCGATCGTAGGGTCATTGTTAACCTGGCTACCACACAGACCGGGACGAACTACCCTCACTTTCAGAAGTGTTCACCCCCACGTCTGGCGTCGTTCACCGTGGTTCATCCGGGATCCGTCCACGCGCCCTACCGTTGGCGTCGCACCTGCTCAACCCCCCTGCGCCGGCACCCGTCGGCGGCGACCGACCACAGGACGTGATGATGCGCGACGAGTTCCGGGCCGACCTCCAGATCGTCAGCCAACTGCTGGTGGACATGGCGGAGGGCGTCCGCGCCGCCATGCGCCAGGCCACCCGGGCCCTGCTCACCGCCGACCGGCAGGCCGCCGAGACGGTCATCGAGCGGGACGCCGAGATCGACGACCTCTACCGGCACGTCGAGGAGCGGGTCTGTGACCTGCTCGCCCGACAGGCGCCGGTCGCCTCCGACCTCCGGGCGATGATCACCGCGCTGCACGTGGCAGCCGACCTGGAGCGGATGGGCGACCTCGCCGAGCACGTGGCGAAGACCGCGCTGCGCCGGCACCCCTCCCCCGCCGTCCCGGCCGAGCTGCGGACGGTCTTCACCGAGATGTCCGAGATCGCCGACCGGATGGCCGTCAAGATCGGTTCGGTGCTGGCGAAGCCCGACGCCGACCTCGCCGGCGAACTGGACCGCGACGACGACGCCATGGACGAGCTGCACAAGAACCTGTTCGCGGTGCTGCTCGGCGACGACTGGCCGTACGGGGTCGAGACGGCTATCGACGCCACCCTGCTGGGCCGCTTCTACGAGCGTTTCGCCGACCACGCGGTGAACGCCGGCGAGCACGTGATCTACCTGATCACCGGGGAGAGCACGCCCAGCAGCAACTGACCGGCACACGCCAGGGGCCCCTCGTCACCGCTCTTCGCGGTGGCGAGGGGCCCCTGTCCGTCGGCTCAGCGCCCCTGGTTGGCCACCGCTGCGGCGGCCGCCTTCGCGGCGGTCGGGTCGAGGTACGTGCCGCCGAGCGTGAGCGGGCGCAACTGCGGGTCGAGGTCGTAGCGCAGCGGGATGCCCGTCGGGATGTTCAGCTTGGCGATCGCCTCGTCGGAGATCTGGTCGAGGTGCTTGACGAGGGCGCGCAGCGAGTTGCCGTGCGCGGCCACCAGCACCGTCCGGCCGGCCAGGATGTCCGGCACGATCGAGTCGTACCAGTAGGGCAGCATCCGGTCGACGACGTCCTTGAGGCACTCGGTGCGCGGCATCAGCTCGGTCGGCAGCAGCGCGTAACGCGGGTCACCCACCTGCGACCACTCGTCGTTGTCCTCGATCGGCGGCGGCGGGGTGTCGTACGACCGGCGCCAGAGCATGAACTGCTCCTCGCCGTACTCGTCGAGGGTCTGCTTCTTGTCCTTGCCCTGCAGGGCGCCGTAGTGCCGCTCGTTGAGCCGCCACGACCGCCGTACGGCGATCCAGTGCCGGTCGGCGGCGTTGAGCGCCAGCTCGGCGGTGCGGATGGCGCGGCGCATCACGCTCGTGTGCACGACGTCCGGCAGCAGGCTGTGCTCGCGCAGCAACTCGCCGCCGCGGCGCGCCTCGCCCTCGCCCTTCTCGGTCAGGTCGACGTCCACCCAGCCGGTGAAGAGGTTCTTGGCATTCCAGTCGCTCTCGCCGTGCCGCAGCAGGACCAGCGTCCCGACGGTGGGCCCTTCGCTCGCAGTCATGCGGATCATCCTGCCTCAACCGCCCGGCGGACACGCGGGCAGCCGTCGTGACGACCACCACGTGAAAAAGCTGATGACCAGCGGATCCGGCCGCCCTTAGGGTTGTAAGGCACGGCAGTCACATCGGTCATTACTTGCAAACGGGGGCGCCATATGCGGACGATGCGGAGTTGGTTCCGGGACACCACCGGCGGCTTACCGACCACCTTCTGGTACCTGTGGTCCGGCACCCTGATCAACCGGCTCGGCTCGTTCGTCCTCGTCTTCCTCGCCATCTACCTGACCCAGGAACGGGGCTTCTCGGCCTCGCAGGCCGGTCTGGTGATCGGCCTCTGGGGCGTCGGCGGGGCGTTCGGCACCACCGCCGGCGGCATCCTCGCCGACCGGTGGGGTCGCCGGCCGACGCTGCTAACCGCCCACGTGGGCGCCGCGGCCATGATGCTCGCGCTCGGGCTGGCCCGGGACCTGTGGGCGGTGGCGCTCGGCGCACTGCTGCTCGGCATGTTCGCCGAGGCGGCCCGGCCCGCGTTCGGGGCCATGATGATCGACGTGGTGCCGGCGAAGGACCGGCTGCGCGCCTTCTCGCTCAACTACTGGGCGATCAACCTGGGCTTCGCCTGCGCCGCCGTCCTCGCCGGCCTCGCCGCCCAGGCCGACTACCTGCTGCTCTTCGTGATCGACGCGGCCACCATGCTGATCACCGCGCTGATCATCTTCAGCAAGGTGCCGGAGACCCGGCACAGCGGTGACACCACCACCCCGGTGGCGGCAACGACCACCCCCGGCGCCCTGCGCACGATCCTCAGCGACCGGGTCTACCTCGGCTTCGTGGCCCTCAACCTGCTCGCCGCGCTGGTGTTCCTCCAGCACATCTCGATGCTGCCGATCGCCATGGGCGACGACGGTCTGAGCCCGGCCACCTACGGCTCGGTGATCGCGCTCAACGGCATCCTCATCGTGGTCGGCCAACTCTTCGTGCCCCGACTGATCCGGGGGCGGAGCCGCTCCCACGTGCTCGCGCTCGCATCAGTGGTGACGGGCGTGGGGTTCGGGCTCACCGCGTTCGCCGGCACCGCCTGGTTCTACGGGCTGACAGTGCTGATCTGGACGGTCGGCGAGATGCTGAACTCGCCTTCCAACTCCACCCTGATCGCCGAACTCTCCCCGGCCGAACTGCGTGGTCGCTACCAGGGTGTGTTCTCCCTCTCCTGGCAGATCGCCGGGGCCAGCGCGCCGATCCTCGGTGGTCTGGTCCGCGAGCACGCCGGCAACGACACGCTCTGGTACGCCTGCGCGGCTCTCGGCCTCCTCACCGCAGTGGCCCACCTGGTGTCCGGGCCGGCCCGGGAACGGCGGGCGGTGGCACTGCGCCGCTCCGGGGAGGCACTGACCCCGACCGTGGTCTCCCGGACGGCGCAGCCCGCCGACGCGTGACGAGTGGCGCGGCGGTGCCGAAGTTCCTACTGTGCAGTTCAAACAGTTAACAATCCGAACTGTCGGGAGGTCGGGTGCACGCCCTGCGGCGCTGGTGGCACGACACCGCAGGCGGACTCCCCGCCACCTTCTGGTACCTCTGGGCCGGCCTCCTGATCAACCGGGCCGGCGCGTTCGCCATGCTGTTCCTCTCGCTCTATCTCACCGACGTACGCGGCGCGAGTGAAGCCCTGGCCGGCACCGTGGTCGGCGCGTACGGGGCCGGCGGGGCGGCCGGCGTGCTGCTCGGCGGGGTGCTCGCCGACCGGTGGGGCCGCCGGGCGACCCTGCTCGCCTCGCACCTGGCCACCGTCGGCCTGATGGTGGCGCTCGCCTTCACCCACCAGTTGCTGCTGATCGCGGCGCTCTCCGCGCTGATCGGCGTGGTGCACTCGATGCCCAGCCCGGCGTTCGTGGCGGCGATCGTCGACGTGGTGCCCGCCGAGCGCCGCTCGCGCGCGTTCAACCTCCAGTTCTGGGCGTTCAACCTCGGCATGGCTGTCGCCTCGCTGCTCGCCGGGGTGCTGGCCGAAGCGAGCTTCACCGCACTGTTCCTGGTCGACGCGGGCGCCACCCTCACCGCCGCCGCCGTGATCGGCTGGAAGGTGCCCGAAACCCTGCGGCTGGCCCGGCCAGCGGCCGACCTGCCGCCCGCCACCCCGGCGACACCCACGCCCGTCCGCTCCCGCCGGCCGGGACTGCACACCGCGCTCACCGACCGCACGTTCCTGGTCTTCGTCGGGCTCACCTTCGTGCTGGCCGTACTCACCATGCAGACGTCGACGATCATGCCGCTGGCCATGCGCGCGGACGGCTTGGGGCCGTCGGCGTACGGGCTCGTGGTGGCACTCGGCGGCGCGCTGATCGTGATCGGCCAACTGTTCGTGCCCCGGCTGATCGACAGGCACCGCAAGGACGTCGTGCTGGCGGCCTCCACAGCGCTGCTGGCGCTCGGCTTCGGGGCCCTCGCCATCGCCGACGAACTTGCCGTCTACCTCGGAGCCGCAGTGGTCTGGACGGTCGGCTCGATGCTCGCCGCCCCACCCAACGCGCAGATCAACGCGGACCTGGCACCACCGCAGCTCCGCGCCCGCTACCAGTCGGTCTTCTACCTGACGTTCCCCGCCGCGGCGTTCGTCGCACCCACCCTCGGCGGAGTGAGCCTTCAGCACCTCGGCGACCGGCACTGGCTGATAGTGGGCGGGCTGGGCCTGCTGGCCGCGCTCGGCCACCTGCTCGCCGGACCACACCGGGAGCGGCACGTCGCCGCGCTGCGCACAGAGCGGGAACCGACAACCACCGCAGACCACGTACCGGCCGCATGACGACGCAAAGCGCCCACCACGTCCCCTGAGGTCGTGGTGGGCGCCCGCCGGTGGGGCCGGCGGCGGCGGGCAACACTCACCCCCGTAAGCATCGCCCGCTCACGCCGCCGGTCCTAACAGGTGGGCACCGTCCCCCAACGGTTGATCCACCCGTCCCCTCGCGCCTCGTCTGGTGCGCGGATCTGATCGATCCGCCGCTCCCCCGAACGTTTCCAAACGTGGCGCGGTGCAATAAAGCTAGTTCGCCCGGATTCTGGATTCAACCCAGAACGCCTGTCTCGCCCGTCACAACTGGCGAGTATCCGCTGCTCCGGCCTCGTCCGTTGGCAACAGCCGACTACCCGTCGGCCATTCCCGCAAACGCCTCAACCGTCTTCCCGATCGGGTGACTCGGTCCGGAAGAAGCTGCTCTGCCGGCCGTCCCGCAACTGCTCCTGATAGATCAGGTTCAACCGCCGCAGGTCAAACGTGTAAAACCACTCATCCCAGGTGATCTCGCGAATCCGGCTGCTTTCCCGGTATCCGGGAATGTTGAAGGTCAACACACCCGCCCGGCCATCCCGCTCGGTGCCGGCGATGGTCGCCGGCCTCGCCCCGCGTTCCCGGGCCCAGCGCTGGATCACCTCGTGGTTCGCCGTGATCAGACTCCGCCCCGGGCGCTCCGGCCGATCCATCACCGACGAGATCACCTGCGAGCTCCGCACCGACCGACCCGTACCCCGCCCGGTCCTGATCCCGCCGGCCGTCGTCCCGCCACCGGTCGACGGCGTCAGCGCGCGCTTGGCCGGTGCCGCGCGCCTTGCCGCCGTGGACTTGGCCGCGGTGCTCTTGGCCGTCGTGCTCCTGGCCGGTGCCGTGCGCTTCGCCGTCGCGCGCTTGGCCGCCGTGGTCTTCGCGGGTGCCGTGCGCTTCGCCGCCGGGCGGGCCGGCGCCTTCTTCGCCGGTGCCTTCCGCGCGGGCGCGGTACGCGCCGTCGCCGTCTTGCGAGCTGCCGTGGTCTTGCGGGCGGCGGTGGTCCGGCTCGCGGCGGTGGTCTTGCGGGCCGCCGTCGACCTCGCCGCCGCCGTGGTCTTCTTCGCGGCCGTCGTCTTCTTCGCCGGCGCCCTCTTCGCCGCCGCCGTCGACTTCCGCGTGGCGGTCGCCTTCGTCGCGGCGGCCCGCTTCGCGGGTGCGCTCTTGTTCGCCGGCGCTGCCTTCGCGCGGCTCGACGCCGGCCTGGCCGCCGACCTCTTGGTGGCGGCAGCACGACCCGCCGACGCCCGGGTGCCGGTGGCCCGGCCCGACGGGCCGGTGCTGCTCCGACCCGCGCCGGCACGCATCGAGCGCACCAACTGTTTCACCAGCTCGGGCTTGCGCAGTGCGGAGATCCCGGAGACCCCGCGTTTGCGCAGTTGCCCCCTGATGTCCTCCACCCGCATCCGCGAGATCTCCGACTCGGAGACCCCTGGCGTACCCGGCGACTGATTGCCGGCCTGTCGTTTCGTCCTTGTCGCAGTCGCGCCGCGACCTGAGCTGTTCCGCTGAGCCATGGGACGCTCCGCTCCTTGGCACTCCGTCATCGGCGCGCGGGGGTCCCTTTGCCGCACCGCGCGGTGCGGCATACCCGTCAGGAGCAGTCCGAACCAGTCAGTTCGCCATGATCGTGTTCAGCACTGGGAAGATCGCGCCGATCTTGCAGTTTCGGTCGTCGACACGCGTGGAATGCCTGGTGTGTCGCGACAGAAAGTGCAAGATCGCCGAGCCAGGCGGGCCAGATTGCGAACAGCGCGCGGAGCCTGAGGCGTGGACGTCAGGTTGGGTCGGGGCCGGCGGCCGAGGGCTCGAAGAGATGAGCGAAGGCCGCCAGGTTGGCTGTCGACTCGCCCCGCTTGACCCGCCACTCGTACTCGCGCCGGATCGAACTACCGAAGCCGATCTCCAACATCGTGTCGAAGGACTCGTCGGCGTACGTGAGCACGGCGCCGAACAATCGGTCCAACTCGTCGGCGTCCACGCCGGCCGGGTTGACCCGACCGGTGAGGTACACGTCGCCGACGGCGTCGGTGGAGAAGGAGACGCCGTACATGCGGGCGTTGCGCTGCAACAGCCAGGCCCACAGCTCCTCGCGGCGCTCGTCCGGCTGGCGCATCACGAACGCCTCGATCCGTAGCGCGTGCTCGCCGACGATCAGGTTGCAGATCGTCTTGAGCTTGTGGGTGCCCGGCAGAGTCACCGCGTACGAGCCGGGGCCGGTCAACTCCCAGGCCAGGTCCCGCTCGGCACACACCGACTCGATCAGGGTCGCAAGATCGCTCTTCGGGCTCACCGGACCCACTCTACGACCGACCCCGCCCCCGCACCGGGTGACAGCGGCCCACCCCGACCCGTGCCACTGCCCCGGCGGCGGTCACCAGGAGCAGGACAGCGCAGGGTCACCAGCCAGGTCGGCCGCGAGCCGGGCGCGGTGCCCGGCGATCGCCTCGCCGTAGACCCCGAGGAGGCCGGCGACCGTACGGTCCCAGGAGAAGTGCCGGGCGTGCTGCTCGGCACCCAGGGCCAGCACCGACCGCAGCGCCCGGTTCGGCAGCAGGCTGCCCAGCGCCACGGCCCAGTCGGCCGGGTCGTGCCCGTCGATGAGTACGCCACTGACCTGATCCCGGACGGCCGTGACCAGCCCTCCGACGGCGGCGGCCAGAACCGGCGTACCGCAGGCCTGCGCCTCCAGGGCGACCAGCCCGAACGATTCGTTGTGCGACGGCACCGCGACCAGGTCCGCCGCCCGGTACAGGGCCGGGAGGTCGTCCCCGGTCTGCGGTGGCAGGAAGCGCACGCCGTCGCTGACCCCGAGCTTGGCGGCCAGCTCGATCAGGGCTGTCGGCCGGTCCAGTCCGCTGCCGCTGGGCCCACCGCAGATGACCACTGTCACCTGGTCGGCCAGCGCCGGATCGCGCTCCCGCAGCGCGGCGATAGCGCGGATCAGCACGTCGGGGGCCTTGAGCGGCTGGATCCGACCGACGAAGGCAACCACGTACCCGTCGAGGGGGAGCCCCAGCCGGCGACGGGCCTCGCGGGTGGCCGCGGACCGGTCACCCGGCGCGGGCCGGAACCGGGCCAGATCGACGCCGGGTTGCACAACGGAAACCCGGGTGGGGTCGGCGTCGTACCTGTCGAGCAGGTCGCTGGCCTCGACCCGGGTGTTGGCGACCAGCCGGTCCGCCTCGGCGACGACCTGCTCCTCGCCGATGACCCGGGCCTTGGGCTCCGGGCGGTCACCGGCCGCGAGCTGGGCGTTCTTGACCTTCGCCAAGGTGTGCGCGGTGTGCACGAGCGGCACGCCCCAGCGCTCCTTGGCCAGCCAGCCGACCTGGCCGGAGAGCCAGTAGTGGGAGTGGATCAGGTCGTAGTGACCGGGCGGGCGGGACGCTTCCGCACGCAGCACCCCGGCCGTGAAGGCGCAGAGCTGACCGGGCAGCTCCTCCTTGGTGAGACCTTCCAGGGGGCCGGAGGTGATGTGCCGGACCTGCACGCCGGGCGCCATCTCGACCACCGGGGGGAGGTCACCGGAGGTGGCCCGGGTGAAGATCTCCACCTCGACGTTGGCCTCGGCGAGACGCCTGGCGACTTCGAGGATGTAGACGTTCATTCCGCCGGCATCACCCGTGCCGGGCTGGTGCAGGGGAGAGGTGTGTACCGACAGGGTGGCTATACGGCGAGGCCGGGGCCACGGTTGGGCACCTCGCTGACGCCCGACGCCGGTGTGCATTTCCGCCACATCCGCTCCTTCTTCACGGTTGATGCCGTCACGCACGACCGGCGCTTCTCGGTCAACCTGTACGCCGGATGTCATCTTCCCCATCGGGCTTCGGAAATACCCCGGCGCGGCCCCCCGGCGTGACGGACCTCATCACCGAACGTCCGCCATCGGCCGCCGTACGCCCGGTCGGGGCGGGTCGTGCGCCTGGGGTGACAATGTCGGGATGACCTCAGTCGCCATCGTCACCGGAGCGTCCAGCGGGATCGGCGCGGCCACCGCCCGCCGGCTCGCCGCCGAGGGCTTCCACGTGCTCGCCGCCGCCCGCCGCGCCGAACGGCTCACCGACCTGGTCGCCGAGATCACCGCCGCCGGAGGGCAGGCCACCGCCGTGACCTGCGACGTCACCTCGGACGAGTCGGTGGCCCGGCTGGCCGAGGCCGCCAGCGCAGCCCCCGGGCCGGTCACCCTGCTGGTGAACAACGCCGGCGGCGCGCGCGGACTGGACCCGGTCGAGTCCGGCTCGGTCGCCGACTGGCAGTGGATGTACGACGTCAACGTCCTCGGCACCCTTCGGGTCACCCAGGCGCTGTTGCCGGCGCTGGAGGCCTCCGGCTCCGGCACCGTCGTGGTGGTCTCCTCCACCGCCGGCCTGGGCGTCTACGAGGGCGGGGGTGGTTACACCGCCGCGAAGCACGCGCAGACCGCCATCGCCGGCACGCTCCGCCTGGAACTGTGTGGCCGGCCGCTGCGGGTCATCGAGATCGACCCGGGCATGGTGAAAACTGACGAGTTCGGGCTCGTCCGCTTCGAGGGCGACGCGGAACGGGCGGCCGCCGTCTACGCCGGGGTACCCGACCCCCTGGTCGCCGAGGACGTCGCCGACTGCATCGCCTGGTGCGCCACCCGCCCGGAGCACGTCAACATCGACCGGCTGGTGGTCCGGCCCCGGGCGCAGGCGGCCCAGCACAAGGTGCACCGGGTCGGCCAGTGAAGCGCGAGGAGTGAGCCGAGTTTGCGAGCCCCGCAGTCGCGAACGGAGACCACGCAGTGAAGCGCGAGGAGTGAGCCGGGTTTGCGAGCCCCGCAGTCGCAAACGGATTGGCCTGAGGTCGGCATGAGCCCTGCGGCACGGCGGCGGCCGTTAGGTGCGATCACCCGCGGCACGACGAACCCGAACCGGCTCCGTCGGGTGGACAACTGGATCGTCGCCACCTGCGCCGACCGGCTGCTGGCGGCGGAGGACCCCCTGGTGGTCGACCTCGGCTACGGGGCCACCCCGGTCACCGCTGTGGAGTTGCGCGCTCGGCTGGCGGCCGGGGTACGCCCGGACGTACGGCTGGTCGGATTGGAGATCGACGCGGCCCGGGTGGCGGCCGCCGCGTCGGCCGCCGACCCACCCGGTCTCACGTTCGCCCGGGGTGGTTTCGAGTTGGCCGGGCTCCGGCCGGTGCTGGTCCGCGCGTTCAACGTGCTTCGACAGTACGACGAGAGCGATGTGCCCGAAGCCTGGCGAACCATGACCGCGGCGCTCGCCCCCGGCGGAGCGCTCGTCGAGGGCACCTGTGACGAGTTGGGGCGGCTGGCCACCTGGCTGCTGATCGATGCCGAAGGCCCCCGGACGCTGACCCTGGCCGCGAAACTCACCACGCTGGGCAGCCCCGCCGAGCTGGCCGAGCGGTTGCCCAAGGCGCTGATCCACCGCAACGTTCCCGGTGAACCGGTGCACGCGCTGATCCGCGCCCTGGACGACGCCTGGCAGGCCGCCGCCCCGTACGCCACCTTCGGCCCCCGCCAACGCTGGCTTCGCGCGGTGACCCGTCTCGGTGAATCAGGCTGGCCCATCCTCGACAGTCCCAGCCGCTGGCGCCACGGTGAACTAACAATCCCCTGGCCCCTCCCCTAACCCAGAACCCCGCACCCCCCACACCCCACCCCCGGGCCCCACCCCCGGTGCCCACCTCCGGTGATCAAGAGGTTTGCGTCAAGTTCTGGCGCGCTGGTGACGCAAACCCCTTGATCAACCGGGGGCGGGGCGGCTCACCCCCACGCCGATCTTGCACTTTTGGTTGGCGATTTGCCTTGTGCAGCCTTTATGTCGCAGCAGAAACTGCAAGATCGCCCGGGGCGCGGGGGTGAGGGTGAAGGGTGTGGGCGGGGTGAGGGTGGTTAGAGGGTGCAGTTGATGAGGACTGGTTCGGGATGCAGGGTTACGCCGAAGCGGGCGTGGACCTGGTCGCGGATGGTGCGGGCCAGGGTGAGCAGGTCGGCGGTGTGGGCGGTGCCGCTGCGGTTGGTGAGCGCCAGGGTGTGCTTGCTGGAGATGGCCACCCCGCTCTCGCCGGGGTGGCCCCTGGTGAAGCCGGCCTTGTCGATCAGCCAGGCGGCGCTCACCTTGACCAGGCCGTCCGCTCCGGGCCAGGCGGGCGGGTCACCGAGGTCGGCGGAGCGTTCCAGGAGCTGCTCGTACGTCGCCTGGTCGAGGACCGGGTTGGTGAAGAATGAGCCGACGGAGCGCGTGTCGGGGTCGTTGGGATCCAGCACCATTCCTTTGCCGGCACGTAGCCGCAGCACTACCGCGCGGGCGTCGGCCAGTGGCACCTGATCGCCCACCTCGACACCGAGGGTTCGGGCCAGTTCCGCGTAGCGCACCGGCCCGGAGAGCGGCGACCGGGCGAGCCGGAAGTCGACCGAGAGCACCACCCAGCGGTCAACGTACTTGAAGATGCTGCCCCGGTAGGCGAAGCCGCAGTCGGCGGCGGGGATGACGTGGCGGATGCCTTCGACCCGGTCGTACACCTCGACGCCGGTGATGGTCTCGGCGACTTCCTGGCCGTACGCGCCGACGTTCTGGATCGGGGTGGCCCCGGTGGAGCCGGGGATGCCGGAGAGGCATTCGAGCCCGGCCCAGCCGTTGGCGACGGTGGCCGCGACCAGGTCGTCCCACGGCTCGCCGGCGTCGACCCGTACGGTGACCGAGGTGGTGTCCTCGGCGATGACCCGCATGCCACGGGAGCGCACCAGGACGACGGTGCCGGGGAAACCGGCGTCGCCGATCACGACGTTGCTGCCGCCGGCCAGGATGAGGACCGGCTCCGTGGCGGTCCGCACCGCGTGGACGAGTTCGTCGGCGCTGCCGGCGGCCACGATCCGCTCGGCTGGCCCACCGGTTCGTAGGGTGGTGTAGCCGGCTAGTGGATCGGGGATGGCACGATCGGCGTCGGTTGTCGGCTGGGCGGAGGCGTCTGGCACGCCCTTCACCTTAGGCTGACAGATAGCCGTGGCACCCACTGGTCGCCCGGCACCCCCGGGAGGATGGCGATGAGCAGACTGCAGGGCAGCAAGGATTTCTGGATCGGGGCGCTCCGGACGGAGGGTCCGGCTTTCGCGGCAGCGGTGGCCGAGGCACCGCCGGAGACACCGGTGCTGTCCTGTCCGGGCTGGACGGTCAACGACCTCACACTGCACATGGCGGGCACCTACCACTGGGTGTCGTCGTTCGCCGGTTCCGGCCAGACCAGCCAGCCGCCTCGGCCGGAGCGGTTCGAGACTGACCCGGGTGTGAGCGCGTTGCAGCTCTGGCAGCAGGGCTACGACCGGGTGATGACCCTCTTCGACGGGCTCGACCCGGAGGCGCCGGCGTGGAACTGGGCCCCGCAGCCGAAGAAGGCCGGTTTCTGGCCGCGTCGGATGGCGCACGAGACTGCTGTGCACCGGTGGGACGCCCAGCTCGCCATCGCGGCTGGCGATCCGGTGGAGGGCAAGCTCGCTGCCGACGGGGTGAGTGAGGTGCTGGACACCTGGCTGCCGGCGGGCCGGCGGCGGGTGCCTGGTGACTGGCACGGGGTGGTGCAACTCTGCGCGACCGACGCGGCCCAGGAGTGGTATCTGCGGTTGCGCGGTGAGGGGGTGGCGCTGCTCGACACGGCGACCATCTTCGACCACGACGATCACCACGCTCGGGCTCAGGTCAGTGGCACCGCGAGCGACCTGTTGTTGGCGTTGTGGGGGCGGGTGAGCTTCGAGACGCTTGACGTCGTCGGCGACCGCACGCTGTTGGACGGTCTGCGGACCGGCTGACCGACGCACCGTCGACGAGGGCGTCACCCCGGCGGGGGTGCCGCCCTCGTTGGCGTCACGGGTGCTCAGCTCACCCGATGCCGAGGCCGTCCATCACGGGACCGCAACGCTGAGAGAGCGCTCTCTTGACACCGGGATGGTGAGCCACCACCCTGTCGTGAGAGCGCTCTCTTAGCCATCGCCATCACCCGCCCGCCTTGAGAGAGGTCGATACCCCATGGCTGTCTTCCCGCGCCGCCGCCTCGCCGCGGTGGCCCTCGCCGCCACCACCGCCCTGCTCGTCACCGCCGGTTGCGGCGGTGGCGACGAGCCGGGCAACGGACAGATCACCCTGACCGTCGACGTCTTCGGCCAGTTCGGCTACGAGCAGCTTTACCAGGAGTACATGGCAGCGAACCCCGGCGTGAAGATCGTCGAACGCGGCACCGGCACCAACCTCGACGAGTACTCGCCGAAGCTGACCCAGTGGCTCGCCGCCGGCCGAGGCGCCGGCGACGTGGTGGCCATCGAGGAAGGTCTGCTCGTCGAGTACAAGGCCAATCCTGCGAACTTCGTCAACCTGCTGGACCACGGCGCCGCCGACCTCAAGGGCAACTTCCTGGAGTGGAAGTGGAACGCCGGCCTGACCGCCGACGGCAAGCAGCTCATCGGCCTCGGCACCGACGTCGGCGGCATCGCCATCTGCTACCGCAAGGACCTCTTCGAGAAGGCCGGCCTGCCCACCGAGCGGGACGCGGTGTCCAAGCTCTGGCCGACCTGGCCGGACTACATCGCCACCGGCGAGAAGTTCACCGCCGCGAAGACCGGCGCGTCATTCCTCGACGGGGCGACGAACACCTTCAACACCATCCTGCTCCAGACCGCCGGCAACACGACCGGCTACAGCTACTACGACACCAGCGACAACCTGGTCGTCGACAGCAACCCGTCGGTACGACAGGCGTGGGACACCACGATGGACATCATCGACTCGGGCCTGTCCGGCAAGTACGGCTCGTGGTCGGAGGAGTGGGTTTCCGCCTTCAAACAGTCGAAGTTCGCCACCATCGCCTGCCCCGCCTGGATGACGGGCGTCATCGAGGCCAACGCCGGCACCGGCGCCCAGGGCAAGTGGGACATCGCCCGGGTGCCCGGCGACGGCGGCAACTGGGGTGGATCGCACCTGGCCGTGCCGAAGCAGAGCAAGCACCAGGCCGAGGCGATCGAGCTGGCCAAGTTCCTGACCAGCGCCAAGGGGCAGATCGGGGCGTTCAAGGCCAAGGGTCCGCTGCCCTCCTCGCCGCAGGCGCTCGACGACCCGGCGATCACCGGCGCGACGAACGCGTACTTCTCCGGGGCCCCGGTAGGCGCCATCTTCGGCACCGGCGCGAAGAGCTTGAAGCCGGTCTACATGGGCCCAAAGAACCAGGCCGTACGGACCGAGGTGGAGAACGCCGTACGGACCGTCGAGCTGGGTAAGCGCAGCCCGGCGCAGGGCTGGACCGACGCGGTGACGAACGCGAAGAAGGCCGCCGCCAAGTAGCCCGAGTGAGCGTGCGGGCGGGCCTCGGGAGCTGAGGTCCCGCCCGCGCGACGGAAAGGAGTCCTCGGGCATGACCGTCCAGCTCGACGCCCGTCCGCCGGTCCGACCGGCAACCCAGCGCTCGTCAGGTCGGCTCAGCCGGCTCGACACCCGCTACTCGCCGTACCTCTACATCGCCCCGTTCTTCGTGATCTTCGGCGTCTTCGGGGCGTACCCGCTGGCGTACACCTTCTGGGTGTCGCTGCACGACTGGGACCTGCTCGGCGCGGACCATCCGTTCGTCGGCGCGGAGAACTACACCCGGCTGCTCGCCGACGTCGACTTCTGGCATGCGCTCGTCAACACGCTGGGCATCTTCGTGATCTCGACGATCCCGCAACTGCTCGCCGCGCTGTGGCTGGCCAACCTCCTGAATCGAGGGCTGCGGGCCCGCACCGGATGGCGGATGGCGGTGCTCGTCCCGAACGTCACCTCGACGGCCGCCGTGGCGATCGTGTTCGGGGTGCTGTTCGGCCGCGAGTTCGGCATGATCAACTGGCTGCTCGACCTGGTCGGGTTGGACGCGATCGACTGGAAGTCCAACCGGCTGGCCTCCTGGGTGGCGATCTCCGCGATGGTCGACTGGCGGTGGACCGGCTACAACGCGCTGATCCTGCTGGCCGCGATGCAGGCCATCCCCCGCGACCTGTACGAGGCAGCGGCGATCGACGGCGCCAGCCGGGCCCGACAGTTCTGGTCGGTCACCGTGCCGCTGCTCAAACCGACGATCATCTTCTGCACCATCATCGCCACCATCGGTGGCCTGCAACTCTTCACCGAGCCCCGGATGTTCCACTCCGGCACCAACCCGATCCGCGGCGGACCGCTGCGCGAGTCGCAGACCCTGACCATGTACATGTTCGAGAACGCGTTCGCCCCGCACTACAACTTCGGGTACGGCTCAGCAGTGGCCTGGCTGCTCTTCGCGCTCATCGCGATCGTCGCGGCGGTGAACGTGCTGATCCTGCGCCGACTCGGCGGCAGAGAACGCCCCAACTCCCGGAAGGGAACCACCCGATGAGCCGGCTCTGGCGGGCCAGTCCGCTCACCTACCTCGCCCTGGTCGTCGCCGCCGGCCTGTCGGTCTTTCCGATCTGGTGGATGTTCGTCGTCGCCAGCCGCAGCAACGACGCGATGGGCCAACTGCCACCCCCGGTCACTCCCGGCGGAAACCTGGGCGCGAACATCGCCCGCCTGTTCGCCAACACCGACGCGTACTTTCTGACCGGCCTGATCAACTCGGCAGTCGTCGCGACCACAGTGACCGTCTCCGTGGTGTTGTTCTCCAGCCTGGCCGGGTTCGCCTTCGCCAAGTTGACGTTCCGTGGCCGTAACGCCCTGCTGCTGGTGATCATCGCGACCATGATGGTGCCGACGCAGCTCGGCGTGATCCCGCTCTACCTGCTCATGACCAAGCTGCACTGGAACGACCGGCTGCCCGCCGTCATCGTTCCGGTGCTGGTCACCGGGTTCGGGGTGTTCATGATGCGCCAGTACGCCGGCCAGGCCATCAGCGACGAACTGATCGAGGCCGCCCGGATGGACGGCTGCGGCACCACCCGCATCTGGTGGCACGTCGTGCTGCCCGCCCTGCGTCCCGCCGCCGCCGTCCTCGGTCTGCTCACCTTCATGACCACCTGGAACGACTTCCTCTGGCCGTACGCTGTATTGAACGATCCGGCCAATCCGACAGTGCAACTCTCCCTACGAGCCCTGTCGGACGGGTACTACCAGGACATGTCGCAGGTGTTCACCGGTACGGCCATCGCGACACTCCCCCTGCTGCTGGTCTTCGTGGTGTTCGGCCGGCAGATCATCGGCGGAATCATGGAAGGTGCGGTCAAGGCGTGAGTGAACTCAACTTTCCCGACGGCTTCCTCTGGGGTGCGGCCACCGCCGCGTACCAGATCGAGGGCGCGGCCCGCGACGACGGTCGCGGTCCGTCCATCTGGGACACCTTCAGCCGTACGCCGGGCAAGGTGTATCAGGGCCACACCGGCGACGTCGCCTGCGACCACTACCACCGGTACGCCGACGACGTGGCATTGATGGCCGAGCTGGGTCTGCGGGCGTACCGGTTCTCGGTCTCCTGGCCGCGGATCCAGCCCGACGGCACCGGCCCCGTCAACCCACGAGGGTTGGACTTCTACGACCGGCTCACCGACACGTTGCTCGATTCGGGCATCGACCCGATCGTCACCCTCTACCACTGGGACCTGCCGCAGACCCTCGGCGACCGGGGCGGCTGGACCAACCGGGACACCGCCGAGCACTTCGCCACCTACGCCACAGCTGTGTACGCCCGCCTCGGCGACCGGATCGACACCTGGACCACGCTCAACGAACCGTGGTGCTCGGCCTACCTGGGTTACGCGAACGGTCTGCACGCGCCGGGCGAACAGGACCCGGCGGCGGCCTTCACCGCCGTACACCATCTGCTGTTGGGGCACGGCCTGGCGGCGCGGGCGCTGCGGGCGGCCGGCGCGCGCAGCGTGGGCGTCACCGTCAACCCGGCCGACGTCCGCCCGGCCGACCCCGAGAGCGCGGCCGACGCCGCCGCGGTACGCCTGGTCGACGGGCTGCACAACCGGATCTTCCTCGACCCCCTGCTGGCCGGCGGCTACCCGGACGACGTCCGCGAGCACGTGGCCCGGATCGTCGAGCCGACGTTCATCCGCGATGGCGACGAGAAACTCATCGCCGCCCCGATCGACCTGCTCGGCATCAACTACTACGCCCCGAGTTACGTGGCCGGTCGGCCCGACGGTGCCGGCAACGGCGCGTATCCGGGCACCGAGGGCGCTGTGCACTTCCTGCCGCCGGCCGGGCCGCTCACCGACATGGGCTGGATGATCGAGCCGGCCGGGCTCACCCGGTTGCTGGAACGGATCGCCGCCGACTACCCCGGGGTGCCGCTGCTGATCACCGAGAACGGCGGGGCATTCCCCGACAAGCCCGGCGCCGACTCGCCCGACGGTACGACGCAGGTGATCGACGCCGATCGCATCGCCTACCTCGACGGGCACCTCCGTGCGGCGCACGAGGCGATCTCCCGGGGCGTGGACCTGCGCGGTTATCTCGTATGGTCATTCCTGGACAACTTCGAGTGGGCGGAGGGTTACCGCAAGCGGTTCGGGATCGTGCACGTCGACTACCTGACCCAGCGGCGCACACCGAAGGCCAGCGCCCGGTGGTACCAGGAGGTGATCTCCCGGAACGGGCTGTGACGAGCGGGGGGAAGGCGCGATGACGACGGCGCAGCGGCCGACGCTCGAAGCGGTGGCAGCACGGGCCGGGGTGTCCCGCGCCACCGTGTCCCGGGTGGTCAACGGCTCCACCACCGTCGCCGAACCGATCCGCGAGGCGGTCACCCGGGCGGTCGCCGAGTTGGGGTACGTCCCCAACCTGGCCGCCCGGAGCCTCGTCACCCAGCGCACCGACTCGATCGCCCTGGTCATGCCGGAGGCAGCCACCCGGGTCTTCTCCGACGACCAGGTCTTCCCCGGCATCATCCGGGGCGTCAGCCAGGAACTGGAGGCGGCCGACAAGCAACTGGTGCTGATGCTCGCCGGCTCGCCGGCCGGGC
Organism: Micromonospora sp. NPDC005710; assembly: GCF_040630995.1. NCBI lineage: Bacteria > Bacillati > Actinomycetota > Actinomycetes > Micromonosporales > Micromonosporaceae > Micromonospora > Micromonospora sp. NPDC005710. The sequence goes on from NZ_JBEXYP010000002.1 coordinate 135,900, forward strand.
ACCACCGGGTCGAGCGGTACACCACCGGCCGGCACGTCGACGGCGTGCTCTTCGCGTCGCTGCACGGCGCCGACCCGCTGCCCGGCACACTGGCCCGACTCGGCATCCCGGTGGTGGTCAGCGGTCGCCCGCTCGGCGACGTGCCCGTCCCGTACGTCGACGTCGACCATGTGGCAGGGGTGACCGCCGCCGTCCAACACATGATCAACAGCGGTCGTCGACGGATCGCCACCATCGCCGGGCCACAGGACATGGTCGCCGGGATCGAACGGCTCAGCGGCTACCGCAGCACCGTCGCCGACGCAGGGCTGCCCGAGCTGATCGCCATCGGTGACTTCACCCGGGAATCCGGGTCGGCGGCGATGCGCCGGCTGCTCACCGATCACCCCGACCTCGACGGCGTCTTCGCCGCCTCCGACCTGATGGCGCACGCCGCCCTGCGCACACTGCGCGAAGCTGGTCGGCGGGTGCCCGACGACGTGGCGGTCGTCGGCTTCGACGACATCGAGACCGCCGCCTACACGGAGCCGCCGCTGACGACCGTCCGGCAGCCGATCGTGGAACTCGGCCGCCGGATGACCCGCCAACTGCTCCGGCTGGCCGCCGGGGAGACCATCGAGCAGGCGATCATGCTGCCCACCGAACTGATCCGCCGCGCCTCCGCCTGACCGCGCCGTCCGCGCCTGGGCCTGGGCCTGGGCCTGGGCCTGGGCCTGGGCCTCAAGATCCGCACAACTTCGGGGAAACTGTGGCCTCGGAGCGCCGCGAGGCCACAGTTTCCCCGAAGTTGCTGCCTGCTGGCTGCGGAGGGCCAGTGGTTATTGCCTCGCTCGGGCGGGCGATCGTGGTTAGCCTCGCCGACATGCCGAATCTTGTTGCGCTGCCGCACGTGCTGAGCTGTTCTGACCCACTCGTCGAGGTCGAGGCGGTCGCCGCCGTACGGATGGGGGCCTGACATGCGGATCCGCGTGGCGCACCCGGACGACGCGCCGGGCGTGGTGGCCCTGCGGGCGATCGTCTACCCGTACCAGGTGCGCGGGGTCGAGTCGACCCGGAAGATGATCGCCGAGCCGATACCGGGAAGAGACTGGGTGGCCTTCGTGGCCGAGGTCGATGCCCAGGTCGTCGGTTGGGTGACCGCCCAACGCAACGCCTCGACCTCCACGGCGAACTTCGGCGACATCAACCTCCTGCACGTCCACCCGGAGCACCGGCGGCGCGGCATCGGCACCGCGCTGCTGACGACGGCGACAGGTCACCTCGCACCGCTGGGCGTCAACCGGCTCCGCGCTTTCGCCCAGCCCGACGCGCTGCCGTTCGCCCGTCGGCACGGCTACGAGCCCAGTCGTGAGCTGCGCTTCTCAGCGCTCGACCTGGACCCGGCACCCGCGCTGCCCGACCCGCCGCCGGGCGTACGGCTGCTCCCGATCGGGGACCTGGACCCGCAGCGCCTCTACGCGGCGGACGTGGCAGCGGCGCTGGACGAGCCGGGCGACGTGCCTGTCGACTCGATCAGCTACGAGAGCTGGCAGTACGACGTCTGGAACAACCTGGGCCTGGACAAGGAGGCCAGCACCGCTGTCGAAGTCGATGGGGAGGTGGCCGCGTTCAGTCTCGTGAAGCGGGATGGGGACCGGATGTGGTCGGACTTCACCGGCACCATCCCGGCCTACCGGGGGCGAGGGCTGGCCCGGCTGGCCAAGATGGCGGCCCTGCACCAGGCTGCCACGAACGGCGTGCGCGCCGCCTACACCTCGAACGACGAGGCGAACAAACCCATGCTCGCGATCAACAAGAGGCTGGGCTACCGCCCAGTGGCAGCCGAGTGGAGCTGCCTAGCCAACCTGACCTGACCTGACCTGACCTGCCCCCGCGATCTTGCACTCTCTGTCGCGACAAAAGGGGTATTTGCCTCACTTCGACAACCGAAACTGCAAGATCGACGGTGGAGGAGATCGGCGCGGGAGGGTCAGGGCGGGTCAGGGTGGGTCAGGGCGGCGGGTCAGGGTGCTTCGAGGACCCGGCGGGCGGTGGCGTGGGTGTCGGCGCCGAAGAGGACCAGGCGGGCCTCGGTGACGGTGGTTGACGTGGCCGACCGCAGCACTGAGAGCGCCTGCCGCACCGCGTCGTCGACCGGCCAGCCGTAGATGCCGGCGGAGATCAGCGGGAAGGCCACGGTGGCCGCGCCCAGTTCGTCGGCCACGCGAAGGCTGTTGGCGTAGCAGTCGCGCAACAGCGCCGAGCGGTCCTCGGTGCCGGACCAGACCGGTCCGACGGTGTGGATCACCCAGCGGGCCGGCAGTTCCCCGGCCGTGGTCGCCACCGCCTGCCCGGTCGGCAGGCCCCTGCCGTAGCGGGAGGCCCGCAGCGCGCGGCACTCCGCGAGGATGGCACTGCCGCCGCGCCGGTGGATGGCCCCGTCGACTCCACCGCCGCCGAGCAGTGACGAGTTCGCGGCGTTCACGACGGCGTCCACCCGCTGGGTGGTGATGTCGCCCTCGACCAGGGTGATCTCCACGGCTAGCTCCTTTCGACGGGGTGGCCGGCGGGCGGCGCGGACAGTGGGCCGTCGATCGACTGGCCGAGCGAGCGGCGGGCCAGCAGTGCGGCACCGGCGACCGCCGCCGGCATGATCAGCACGGCGCCGAGCGGGATCAGGAAGCAGAGGAAGACGGCCACCCCGAAGCCGAGCGCTGCGGGTCGGTCGGCCTTGAGGATCGTCCGGCGCTGCGGCAGGCGCATCCCGCGACGGTAGAACGGCGCGCCGACCAGCTCCAGGGCGAGGAACCACCCGCCCACCGCCGCCCCGATGACGGGGACGACCGTCTGACCGACCACCGGGATGAAACCGGCGACGAACAGCGGAATGCCGACCAGCGCCGTGAGCGCCACCAGCCGTACCGAGTCGGCCGCGCTGCGACGCAGCGACGACCAGAAGGGCACGTCCACCGCATTGGGCGTGCCGCCGTACCGCTGCTCGACCCGCTCGGAGATCTTCTCGTAGAAGGGGTCGCCGATGACCAGGGTGACGGCGGTGAAGGTGAGCACGCCGAGCAGACCGCCGACGCCCAGGAAGGCCAGCCCGGCGATCACCCGGACCAGGCTGCGCCCGGTGGTCGACCAGCCGTCGGCGAACGGGGTGACGAGCGCGGCGAGGTCGTCCACGAAGTACACGAGGGTGGCGAGCGCGGCCAGGAAGAGCGCGCCGGAGATCAACGCCGGCACGATGCCGAGGAGCATCAACCCAGGGCTGCGGACGTAGAGGCCCAACCCGCGCAGGAGCAGCCCCGCCCCGGCGAAGAAGCGTCCGACGACCCCGGTCACCGGGCTGGCGATTCTGCTGGCATCCACGATCGAGCAGCCTAACCAGCCGTGATCGGATCCGCCGGGCAGAGCGCCAGCAGCGACTCGGCGCGTACACATCAACCGGTTGGCTGACGGCAGAGATCAACCGGGGACGCCGGGACCCGTCGCCGACCGGTCGATTCGCCGCCGGGCCAACCCGACAACCCTTGAGGGGGTACGAAGTCAGCGGCGGCGGAAGGCGGCACGATGCCGGTCATCGAGGTGACCCACCTGAACAAGCGGTACGGCGACCTGGTGGCGGTGGAGGACGTGTCGCTCACCGTGGAGGCCGGGGAGATCTTCGGTGTCCTCGGCCCGAACGGCGCCGGTAAGACCACCACCGTGGAGTGTGTGGCGGGGCTGCGTGTCCCCGACGGGGGCGGGGTGTCGGTCCTCGGACTCGACCCCCGCCGGGACGCGACCCAGCTACGCCAGCGGGTGGGGGTTCAGCTCCAGGAGAGCCAACTGCCGGACCGGCTCCGGGTGGCGGAGGCGCTGGAGATGTACGCCTCGTTCTACCGCAACCCGGCCGACCCGGCCGAGTTGATCGACAAGCTGGGTCTGGGCGACAAGCGGAACACCGGGTACAAGAAGCTCTCCGGCGGTCAGAAGCAGCGGCTTTCGATAGCGCTGGCCCTGGTCGGCAACCCGGAGATCGCCATCCTCGACGAGCTGACCACCGGGCTGGACCCGCAGGCCCGCCGGGACACCTGGGGCCTCATCGAACAGGTCCGCGACAGTGGGGTGACGATCGTGCTGGTCACCCACTTCATGGAGGAGGCCGAGCGGCTCTGCGACCGGGTCGCGGTGATCGACCGGGGCCGGGTGGTCGCCCTGGACAGCCCGGCGGGCCTGGTGTCGACGGTGGCTCCGCAGCAGCGGATCCGGTTCCGACCCTCGGCTCCGGTCGACGACCGGCTGCTCACCGAACTGCCCGAGGTGTCCGCCGTACAACGCAGCGGAAGCCAGGTGGTGGTGACCGGAACCGGCGAGCTGCTGCACGCCGTCACGTCGGTGCTCGCCCGTCACCAGATCGTCGCCGCGGATCTGCGGCTGGAGCAGTCCACCCTCGACGACGCCTTCGTCGAGCTGACCGGGCACCGGCCCGCCAACTGAGAGGGAGCCACAATGCACGCCTTCCGCCAGATCCTCAAGGTCGAGGCGCGGCTCTATCTCCGGGACCTGCCGACGCTGCTCGTCACCGTCGGGCTGCCCACACTGATCCTGGTGGTGCTCGGGCTGGTCCCGTCGCTTCGAAAGCCGGATCCGACCTTCGACGGGCAGACCTTCGTCAGCTACTTCGCCCCGTCGCTGCTCGTCGTCACCCTCGCCATGGTGGGGGTGAACACCCTGCCCGCCGTGCTGGCCACCTACCGGGAGCGCGGCGTGCTGCGGCGGTTGGCGACCACTCCGGCGCACCCGGCGGCCCTGCTCGCGGCCCAACTGGTGCTGGCCCTGGCCGGGATCCTGGCCAGCGCGCTGCTGCTCATCGTCGTCGCCCGGGTGGCGTTCGGGGTGCCGTTCCCCCGACACCCGCTCGGCTTCACGCTGGCGTTCGTCCTGGGGACGGCGGCGCTGCTGGCGCTCGGCCTGCTGGTCGCCGCCGTGGCCCGGACGACGAAGGCGGCACAGGCCCTGGCCGTACCGCTGTTCCTGGTCACCATGTTCTTCGGCGGGGTCTACCTTCCCCGGTTCCTGCTCCCGGACGTCGTGGCGCGGATCGGCGACTACACGCCGCCCGGGGTCCAGGCGCTTCTCGACGCCTGGACCGGCACCCCACCGCAGCCGCTGCATCTGGGGATAATGGCGGTGATCGCCGTGGCGGCCGGGGCCGGCGCGGCGAAACTGTTCCGCTGGGAGTGAGCGGAGATGTGATGACCTGCAACGGTGGGCATGACCGTCTGACCAGTTGGCGAGAGCGCGAGGCGAGCCTCTATCGGGTGTTCCCCTTCGGCGGGCTGGCCCTGGGCACCCTGCTGGCGCTCGTCGCACCGGCACCCCATCATGTCGGGGCGCTGCCCACCCTTGCCGTCGCCGTGGCTGCCGGCTGCTGGGTCGCCTGGTTCGTCACACTGCATCCCGCCTGGCAGGACCGGCGCAAATTGATGGCGGTCTACTACGCCGGGCTGCTCACGTTCGCCGCCGCGCTGGTGGCGGCCAGCCCGTGGTACGGCTTCTTCGCCTGGATCGGCTACATCCACGCCTTCCCGGTGCTGCCCGGGCGCTGGCGGGTCGCGGGCGTGGTCACCACCGCTTCCCTGGTCGCCACGTCTCAGGGCGGTGGCCTGTCGGTGGTGGTGTCGCACCTGCCGCTCTGGCTGGTGCTGGTGCTGTTCAACCTGGTGGTGGCCGGCTCGGTGAGCTGGTTCGCGTTGGTCGCCGAACAGGAGGACTCCAAACGCAAGCGGTTGGTGGCGGAACTCGGCGAGGCCAACCACCAGCTCACCGAGACGGTCCGGGAGAACGCCGGGCTGCACGCCCAACTGCTCACCCAGGCCCGGGAGGCCGGCGTGCTGGACGAGCGACAACGGATGGCACGGGAGATCCACGACACCCTGGCGCAGGGGTTGACCGGCATCATCACCCAACTGGAGGCGGCCGAGCAGGGCCGCGACCGGTCCGCCGACTGGCGTCGGCACGTCGACAACGCGCTCGCACTGGCCCGGGAGAGCCTCACCGAGGCCCGCCGCTCGGTGCAGGCGGTCCGCCCGGAACCGTTGGAGACGGCCCGGCTACCCGATGTCCTGGTCGAGCTGGGCGGGCGTTGGTCGGCCCTGAACGGGGTACGGGCCGACGTGGCCACTACCGGCACGCCCCGCCCGCTGCACCCGGAGGTGGAGGTGACACTGCTGCGGGCCGCCCAGGAGGCGCTCTCCAACGTGGCGCGGCACGCCGCCGCGTCGCGGGTCGGGCTGACCCTGTCGTACATGGCAGACGTGGTCACGCTCGACGTGCGTGACGACGGGACCGGCTTCGACGTCACCGCAACGGTGCCCCGCGAGCCGGGCGGCGGGTACGGGCTGACCGCCATGCGCCAGCGGGTGACCCGGGTCGGCGGTGAGTTGGCCGTCGAGTCCGAGCCGGGCACCGGCACCGCCATCTCGGCGTCCGTCCCCGCGCTTCCCGGGGGTGCCGGTTGACCGCCCCGGTACGACTGCTGATCGTCGACGACCACCCGGTGGTGCGGGACGGCCTGCGGGGCATGTTCACCGGCGACAGCGACTTCGAGGTGGTGGGCGAGGCGGCGGACGGCTCGGAGGCGTTGGCCCTGGTCGCGGCGCTGCGGCCGGACGTGGTGCTGATGGACCTGCGGATGCCCGGGATGGATGGGGTGACCGCCATCGGCCGGCTGGCGCGTGCCGGCAGCGCCACTCGGGTCCTGGTGCTCACCACCTACGACACGGACGCGGACGTGCTGCCGGCGATCGAGGCAGGTGCGACCGGTTACCTGCTCAAGGACACCCCCCGGGAGGATCTGGTTCGGGCGGTCCGGGCGGCGGCCCGTGGTGAGTCGGTGCTCGCGCCGAGCGTCGCCGGCCGGCTGATGGGTCGGTTGCGCGCTCCCGCCGAGGAGCCGCTCAGTCAACGAGAGCTGGAGGTGCTCACCCTGGTGGCCCGGGGCGCCTCCAACCGGGAGGCGGCCACCCGCCTGTTCATCAGCGAGGCCACCGTCAAGACGCACCTGCTGCACGTGTACGCCAAGCTCGGGGTCAACGACCGGGCTGCCGCGGTGGCCACCGCGTACGACAGAGGGTTGCTGACGCCCGGCGGGCGGTGAACGGCACCGGGCAGGATGGGCGGGTGCGCGCGTCCCGACTGATCTCGTTGCTGTTGCTGTTGCAGGCGCGCGGGTCGATGACCGCGAGCGAGCTGGCCCGGGAATTGGAGGTTTCCGAGCGGACCGTCTACCGGGACGTGCTGGCGCTCTCCGCGGCGGGAGTGCCGGTCTACGCCGACCGGGGGCGGGCCGGCGGTTACCGCCTGCTGGGCGGGTACCGCACCCGACTGACCGGGCTGACCAGGGACGAGGCGGAGGCGCTGTTCCTCGCCGGGCTGCCCGGGCCGGCCGGCGAGATGGGGCTCGCCGAGGCGGTCGCGTCCGCCGAGCTGAAGGTGCTCGCCGCGTTGCCGCCCGCCCTGCGCGACGCGCCGGCCCGCGCCGGGCAGCGGTTCCACCTGGACGTGCCGGGCTGGTTCCGGGAGACCGCGCCGCCGCCCCGGCTGCCCGAGCTGGCCCGGGCGGTCTGGACGGACCGGGTGGTGGAGCTGCGTTACCGACGCGGCGACCGGGAGGTGACCCGCCGGGTCCAGCCGTACGGCCTGGTCCTCAAGAGTGGTGTCTGGTATCTGGTCGGCCGGGTCGGCGCGGATGTGCGCACCTACCGGGTGGACCGGGTCATCGGGGTCGAGGTGAACGACGAGCACTTCGACCGCGACGAGGGCTTCGACCTGGCCGGGCACTGGCGCGAACAGGCCGGGTCGTTCCTGCGGACCATGCTGCGGGCCGAGGTCGCCGTCCGGCTGAGCCCCGCCGGCCTGCGCCAGCTCCGGCACCTGGTCGATGCCCCCTTCGTGTACGACGACCTTGTCGCCGCCGCCGGCGAACCCGACGGGCAGGGCTGGGTGGTGGCGCGGCTGCCCGTCGAGTCGGTCCCGGTGGCGTACCACCAACTGCTGGGGCTCGGCCCCGAGGTGGAGGTGCTCGATCCACCCGAGCTGCGCCGGATGTTCGCGGAGTCAGCCGACCGGCTTGCCGCGCTCTACCGGTAGCCGGTCACGTCGGCCGGCTTACCGGCGTCGACCACCTCGGTGATGTAGCGGAAACCTTCGGGTTGGCTGCCGTCGAGGTCGGTGAACCCGTACACCTTGGACAGCGTGCCGGCGTCGACGGACCTGCCGCTCCACCGGGCCTTGTCCTCGTCGGCGGCGAGCGCGGCCACCGCCCGGCCGACGAATGCCGGGGTCTCCGAGATGAGGAAGTTCGGGTCGGTGGCGGCGCCGTCGCGCCAGTTGTCCTCGGTCACACCGAAGTGCTCCAGCATCGCCTCGGAACGGATCCAGCCGGGGGTGAGCGCCACCGCGGTGCAGCCGTGCGGCCTCAACTCGTGCGCCTGGCTGAAGGCGAGCCGGTTGACGGAGACCTTGGCCAGGTCGTAGAAGACCGACAGCCGGTAGTTCTCGTCGTTGTACGCCTTCGTGCCGTCGCCCATCTCCACCACCAGTCCCCCGGGCCTGCGGATCAGCAGCGGCAGGGCGAAGTGGCTCGTGACGATGTGCGTGTCGACTGCCAGTCGCAGAGTACGGAAACCGGCGTCGAGTGGCTGCTCCCAGACCGGCTTGTCCCAGGTGACCAACGGGTCTCCACCCCAGATGTCGTTCACCAGCACGTCGAGGCGGCCCTGCTCGGCGTCGATCCGGGCGACCAGGTCGCGGACCTGCTCGGGCACCAGGTGGTCGACCTGAACGCCGATGCCGGTGCCGCCGGCCTCGCTGACCAGCTCGGCGGTCTCCTCGATGGTCTCCGGTCGGTCCATCTCGGAGCGGGCGGCCCGGGTGCTGCGACCGGTGGCGTAGACAGTGGCACCGGCCGCGCCGAGCTGAACGGCGATCTGCCGGCCGGCACCACGGGTGGCACCGGCGACGAGCGCGATCTTTCCTTCGAGCGGTTGCGTCATGCCAGCGACGGTGCCAGGAATACCTGACAACCGACGTCCGAATTCGTCACCCGATCTAGTCCACCAGTCGGACCCGCACCCGGGTTACCCGTTCAGGAAGCCTGAGATGCGGTCCCGCAGATCGGCGCGTTCCGACCAGAGGACCCCGGGCCGGTCGTACACGTGCAGGGTGGCCTGGGGCAGCGCGACGGCGAGCCGCTCGGCGACCTCGACCGGGTGCAGGTCGTCGCCCGCGCAACCGATCACCAGGGCCGGCGTGGTGACCGCCGTCAGGTCGTCGATCCGCCGCAGCGGTGTCTGGTCAGTGAGCGTGGCCAGCCCGTCGGCCAGCCCGTCGCGGAGCAGTTGGTCGAGCCGTTGTCGCAGGTACGCCCAGCCGGCCGGGGTGTTGCGCACCGCCGGGGGCATCTCCAGCGTGACGATGTCGGCGACCTCCGAGGCCACCCCGCTCTCCACCGCCTCCAGCAGGTCGGTGACGCGTTCCCGGGCCGTCGGCCCACGTGGCTCGTCGAGGACCGCGGGCAGGAAGAAGACCAGCTTGTCGAACCGCTCCGGGCTCTCGGCGAGAAGTGCGCAGAGCGCACCGGCCCCGAGGCTCGCGCCGAACGCCCGGCTGGCACCGCCGAGGTCGGCGATCGCCCGCAGGTCCCGGGCCAGGTCGAGGTAGTCCCACGGCCCGGCCGGGGCTTCGGAGCGGCCGTGCCCGCGGAACTGGAAGAACAGCTTTCGCCCGTTCACCCCACTGCCGAACGGCCGGGTGGTGGCGATGCCCTGGCCCAGCCCGTGCGCGAACACGGTGACCGGGTCACCGGTGCCGGTGACCAGTCGCTCCAGCCGTACGTCGTGCGGGGTGGTGACCATCTCGGTCTCCGGTTCCGGCAACGCCGGCCGCCCGGTACGCGGCCCACCCGGCCCGGGCCCCCAGGTGCGGGGCCCGCTGTCGGGTGGGGGCGGCCAGCGAAAACCTCTCACCAGAACCCTTTGCCGTCGCTCAGGTCGCGCAGACCGACCCGGACGTCGAGCAGGTAGATGAGAGCGGCGGCGATGCCGACCAGACCGAAGAGGCTGATCGGACCGAAGCCGAGCAGGGTGAGCACGAGGCAGACCGCCAGGATGGCGATCCAGCCGCCCTTGGGCAGCGTCCCGATGGCAGGGAAGGCGTCGGAGCGCTGCGTGACGGCGTGCACCAGCGCGACACCCTGGATGATCAGCGCGAAGACGAGCAGAATCAGCTCGATCACGTAGCGGACTTCGAACGCGAAGATCGGCGCGGCGTTGGCCATGCCGGCAAGTTTATGTCCACGACCCCGGCTTCGTCCGACAAGGACGCCGCCGGGGTCGTCGACCGACGAGTTACTCGGCCGCCGGACGGGTCTGCTTGGTGGCCCGGGGGAGCTTCGCCGACGGGGTCTCGGCCGGCTTGCCGGCCTTCGGCGCACGGGCGGCCTTCTTGACAGTGGCCGGCTTGGCCGCGGCGATCTCGGCCACATCGGCCGGGGTCGGCGCGTCGACGGGGGCCGTGGTGGTGGCGGTGGCCGGCGTCACGGCCTCGGTGGCCTCGATGTCGGCGTTCACCGTCTCGGCGGCCTCCAGCACACCGGCACCGACGACCCGCTCGCCCCGGGCGACGAGCGCGCCGTACGCGGCGAACGCGCGCTCCTGGGCGACCTGGGCACTCGCGACCACCAGGGCGGCGTTGCGGGTCGCGGCGGCGCGCAGCTTGTCGATGTCGGCCGCCTCGCGGAGCTTCGCCAGGTCGGCGGTCTCGTTGGCGGTGCGCAGCGTCTCGGTGGCCTTCTGCTTCAGCTCGAAGCCGGTCAGCACGGCCCGTCCACCCAGGTCGGCGACGACCCGGGTGCTGAGGACGCCGACCACGGCGGGCAGCTTGCGCAGTTGCTCGAAGGCCAGCTCACCGGCGCCGGCTGCGGCGTAGATCGGGGCGGGGATGCGGTTGGTCTTCGGCTCGCTCATGACGTCTCCTCTTCGGCGGCCTCGGCGGCCTTCTTCTTCTGGGGGATGCTGGTGCTGCCCGGGGCGGGGGCGGTGCCCGCCTCGGTGACGGCGACCGACTCGAGCACGGCCTCGGTCGGGGTGCCGTCCACGGTGGTGGGGCCGGTGGCAGCCACGTTCGCCAGGTCGGCGGCCTGGCTGGTGGGCTGAGCCGCGGGCTGGTCGGTCCGGGGGGCCTCGGCTTCGGCCTGGGTCTCGGCCAGCCGGGTGTTCTCCCGGCGGAACGTCTCGTAGATCTGGCTGAGCGACTGCTTCTGGGCCATCGTCAGGTCGGCGTCCACGGCGATGGCGGCGAGGACCCCGTGGCCTTCCTTGTCGTCGAGCAGACCGGCACGCAGGTACATCGCCGGCGTGGAGACCCGCAGCGCGCTCGCCAGTTGCTGGAGCACCTCGGCGCTGGGTTTGCGCAGCCCGCGCTCGATCTGACTGAGGTACGGGTTGCTGACCCCGGCCTGCTCGGCGAGCTGCCGGAGCGAGATCTTGGCGTTGCGCCGCAGATCGCGGATGAACCCGCCGACGTCGGAAAGGTCCTTGGGTGTGGCCATGGCAGCGACGCTAATCGCCCGCGCTAGCTCCTGCAAGCAAAACGCTAACCATAGTTAGCAAGGTCTCAGCATGCCGTTTGCGCACCGCCCGACCGATCCGTACGGTCCGTCCGTGCACAAGATCACAGTCAATGGAGCAAGCATCGCGTACGACGAGGCCGGCACCGGTTCGCCAGTCGTCCTGCTGCACGCCGGTATCGCCGACCGGCGGATGTGGCGGGGGCAGGTGTCCGCGCTCGCCGCCCGACACCGGGTGATCGTTCCGGACCTGCGCGGCTACGGCGACTCGGAACTCCCCCCGACCCCGTTCACGCACCACGACGACGTGGCCGGGCTGCTGGACGCCCTCGACCTGCCCCGGGCCGCCCTGGTCGGCTGCTCCTTCGGCGGGGCGGTGGCCATCGACACCGCACTGGCCCACCCCGACCGGGTGAGCGCGCTCGCGCTGTTCGACACGGCGGTCTCCGGCAACGAGTGGTCCGACGAGGCGAACGACCTCTGGGACGAGCTGGTCGGAGAGGTCGACCCGGACGACTTCGCCGCCGGCTCGGCCGGTGAGGTGCGGTTCTGGGTGGTCGGCCCGGGACGCCAGCCGGAGGACGTCGACAGGGAGCTACTCGCGTTCGCGCAGGAGATGGACCACCGCGCCCTCGCCGCCGAACTGGCCCTGGGCGCGGTCGAGGTGGGAGAACTGACGCCACCGGCGATCGACCGTCTCGGCGAGCTGAAGATCCCCGTCCTGGTCACCGCCGGGGCCGCTGACGTGCCGGACATCAGTCGACTCGCCGACCGGATCGCCGCCGAGGTCCCCAGCGCGATCCGACTGCCCGACGTGCCGGACGCCGCACACCTGCTGCCGCTGGAGCGTCCGGAGCCGGTGAACGCCGCACTGCTCGACTTCCTGAGCTGACGCGCGGTCACCAGAGCGGGCGGACCGCCCCGACCGGAACCCCGCCGCCGAAGAGCGGCACCTCGGCGTACTCGGTGAGCACCGGGGCGTCCACGCCGAGCCGGCGCAACGCGGAGACGAGTACCGGCATCCGGGCCCGGTCGGCGCCGTCGTCGATCTTCAGTGCGACGGCGCCGACGCCCGGCAGCGCCACGGCGATCACGCCCTCGGCGCCGACCTTGGCCAGCAGCCCCGGCACCCCCCGCATCAACCGGGTGTCGTCGGCCCGGGTGCCGCCCACGATCTCCGGGTGTGCCCGCATCGCGTCGGCCACGGTGCGCGGCACCGAGCCGGGCTCGGCGTCGACCAGGCGGAGGTACGCCCCGGCCAGGCCGGTCAGCGACACCGCGAGCACCGGGGCACCGCAGCCGTCCACCCCCACGGCCGCCGCCGGCTCGCCGGTGAAGTCCTCGATGGCCGCCCGCAACCGCTGCTGCAACGGGTGCTCCGGCCGCCAGTAGCCCTCCCGCGACCAACCGGCGGCCTCGCAGGTCAACAGCATCCCGCTGTGCTTGCCGGAGCAGTTCATCTGCACCCGGCTCGGGCCACCGCCGGCGCGGAGCACCGCCTCCCGGGCGGCGGCCCCCACCGGCAGGTCGGGCGGGCAGTGCAGCGCCGACTCGTCCAGCCCGGCGCGCTCCAGCAACGCACCGACCCGGGCCAGATGGAATTCCTCGCCCGCGTGACTCGCCGAGACGAGCGCCACGTCGGCCGGGTCGGTCAGGGCCAGGCCGGCCCGGAGCATCCCGATCGCCTGCATCGGCTTGCTGGCCGAACGGGGGAAGATCGGCGAGGTCACGTCCCCGGCGGACGCCACCACCTCACCGGCGCCGTCCACCACCACCACCGAACCGCGGTGCGACCCCTCCACGAACCCGGAACGGACCACCTCGGCGAGCGGCGCGCCGCCCTCGTACGTCTTCGTCACGCGCTGGACGGTACCGACGGTCCACTGGTGCCCGGCGGCGGGGTGACCAGGAGGTCCACCGCCCGGGTGACAGGAGCGCGGGACAGACCCGGCCTTACAGCCCGAGCATTTCGCGGGCCTCGGTGGTGGTCAACGGCGGGCGCTGGGCGAGCTGGGCGAAACCCACCGCCCGGGCGACCAACTGCATGTTGGACTCCACCGGACGGCCCTTCGCGTACGTCACCGTGTCCTCCATGCCGACCCGCAGGTGCCCGCCGGTCGACAGCGAGGCCAGCAGCACCGCGATGGTGCTCCGGCCCACACCGGTGGCCGCGAAGGTGGTGCCCTCGGGCAGGTCCCGCAACATCCGGTGGGCCGCGACGAGGGTCTCGGTGTTGCCCGGCATACCGCCCGGCACGCCCATCACGAAGTCGACGTGCACGTGCCCCCCGGCCGGCAACCCGTACCTGCCGAGCAACCGTTGCAGCGCGGACAGGTGGCCCAGGTCGAAGATCTCGTACTCCGGCACGATCCCGCGTTCCTGCATCCGGGTGTGCAGGTCGACGATGAACTCCCAGCGGTTGAGGAAGACGTCGTCGCCGAAGTTGACAGTGCCCATGGTGCAGGAGGCCATGTCCGGCCGTGCGTCGAGCACGGCGAGCCGGGCGGCCTCCGGGTCGGTGACCGCACCGCCGGAGGAGAGCTGCACGATCAGGTCGGTGCTCTCCCGCAGCGCCGCCACCGTGTCGGCCAGCCGCACCGGGTCGAGCGTCGGCCGGGCCTCGTCGTCGCGGATGTGGACGTGGATCACGGCGGCGCCGAGCGCCTCGCACTCCTTGGCGGTGAGCAGCAACTCGTCGAGAGTCACCGGCAGCGCCGGCACCTCCGCCTTGGCCGACTCCGCGCCGGTCGGGGCCACCGTGATCAACGTCCCTGTCGTCATGCCGGCGATCCTAGACGCCAGGCTCAGGACGGGTCGATCGCCGCCGCCGTCTCGCCGATCAGCAACGCGGCGTCGTCCGGGACGTTCCGCTTCAGCACCGCGAGGGCGACCTGACCCAGCTCGTGGTGCAGCACGGCGGTGCCGACGAAGCCGACCGCCCGACCGTCGAGGGTCACCGGCGTACCGGCCACCGGCGGCTGGTCGGTGGTCACCCCGTCCAGGTGCAGCAGTACGAGGCGACGCGGCGGCCGGCCCATGTTGTGCACCCGTGCCACCGTCTCCTGCCCCCGGTAGCAACCCTTGTCCAGGTGCACCGCCGGGGCGATCAGGTCGACCTCGGCCGGAATCGTCCGGTGGTCGGTGTCCACCCCGACCCGGGGCTGCCGGGCGGCCACCCGGATCGCCTCGTACGCCCAGAGCCCCGCGACCGGGACGCCAGCGCCGCGCAACTCCGCCACCACCTGATCCATCGCCGAGCGGGGCACCAGCAGGTCCACCCCGAGGGGACCCCGCCGGGCCCAGCCGCCGATCGGCAGCGGTCGTACGTCGTACCTGACGCTCGCCCGCTGTGGCACGGCACCGTGCGGGAACTTCGGACCCGGCACCGCTACCACGTCCGGCGCGGCCAGCCCGGTCACGCCGAGCGTGCCGAGCGCGTCCGTGGCCGCCGGCCCGACAAGCGACAACAGCGCGCGCTCGGCCGTCGCGTCGCGGGGCTCGACCCTGCTGAAGAACCGCATCTTCTCCAGGTAGGTCAGCAGGCCCTCGGTGGCACCGGGCTCGGTGTCCAGCCAGGCGGTCTCGCCGTCCTCGGCGACCATGGCGTGCTGCTCGACGTGGCCGTGCGGCGACAGCACCAGCAACTCGGTGCCCTCGCCCGCGGAGAGCGCGGTCAGATGCTGCGAGGTGACCGTGTGCAGCCAGCCGGCCCGTTCCTCCCCGGGCACCGCGATGACCCCGCGATGCGACCGATCCACCAGACCGACGGCGGTGTCCAGGGTGCGCTGCTCACGCAGCGGGTCGCCGTAGTGCGCGGCCACCCCCCGCACGCCAGCCGCCACGTGCGCCGGATCCGGCTGGTCACGGCTGGCCTCGTCGATGCTCTCGACGGCCACCGCACCCGCGATGTCGATCATTTCTCGTCCCCGTTCTCGCAGCGTGCGCAGACGCCGAAGAGTGACACGTGCCCGATGTCCACCCGGAACCCGCGCTGCGCGACCAACTGGTCGGCGAGAGGACGGAGCAGCTCGGGATCGATCTCGTCGATGGCGCCGCACTCCCGGCAGACCAGGTGGACGTGTTGGTGTTCACCGGCGGCGTGATAGGTCGGTGAACCGTGCGACAGGTGCGTGTGCGTGACCAGACCGAGCCGTTCCAGCAGCTCAAGCGTGCGGTAGATGGTGGTGATGTTGACCCCGGCGGCGACCTCCCGGACCGCTGTGTGCACCTGCTCCGGGGTGGCGTGGCCCAGGTCGAGCACCGCCTGGAGGACGAGCTGCCGCTGGGCCGTCAGCCGCAGCCCACGGGCCCGCAGCATTTCCGCGAGGGAGGATTCGGACACCGTCCGATCATAGTTCGGCCACCGGGCTGTTCCCCGCACCGCGATCGATCACCGCTACGCTGCACTGTCATGGTGCGGTCGTCCTCCGGGCACGCCGCGGCCGACCGGGCCGCGCGGATCGCCGTCCTCGGCCGGGGCGCGGTGCCGCCCGGCGAGCCGGTGCTCCGCGGTGACGACCTCGGGGTGCTGCACGGCGACGGGCTCTTCGAGACCATGCACCTGCGCGACGGCCAGCCGTGGCTGCGCGACGAACACCTGGCCCGAATGACCACGGCCGCGGCCGCCGTCGACCTGACACTGCCCCCCACGGCCGCGCTCGTCGACCTGCTCGACGAGGTACGAACAGGCTGGCCAGCGCCTGTGGAAGGCGCACTTCGGTTGGTCTGCACCCGAGGCCCGGAGGCCGGCGGCCCACCCACCGTCTACGCCACGCTGACCGAGGTGCCCGCGTCGTCGCGGGCCGCCCGGCGGGACGGCATCGGTGTGGCCACCCTGCCGTTGGGGCTGCCCGCCGCCGCCCGCAACGGGCTGAGCTGGCTGCCGGCCGGCATCAAGTCCACGTCGTACGCGGTCAACAGCGCCGCCCGCCGCTGGGCCCGCCGGACCGGCGTGGACGACGTGCTCTGGATCTCCTCCGACGGGTACGCGCTCGAAGGCCCCACCGCCAATGTGGTGTGGCTCACCGACGACACGCTCTGCACGGTGCCGGCCGCCAGCACCGGCATTCTCGCCGGCACCACGGCGACCTGGCTGCTCGCCCACGCCGCCGAGCTGGGCCTGAACGCCGCCGAGCGGATGGCCACCAGCGCCGAACTGCACGCGGCGGACGGCGTGTGGTTCACCTCGTCACTGCGCGGAGCCGCCGAGGTCCACACCCTGGACGGGGTGCGTCGAGCTCGCTGCCCGCGCACCCCCGCCCTACAGGCCCTGCTGGGTCACCCCGTCTAGCCGGCCGCCGACCGACCAGGTCAGCCGCCGACCCGGACGAGACGGGCCGACAGGTGCGGGCTGAGCCCGTGCCCCATGGCCGCCATCTCCTGGGCGTAGAGAAGCGCACCCTCGACGATGCCGAAGAGCCGGTGCCCGCCGGTGACCTCCTTGGCGGTCGGAGTCCGGATCACCGCGTCGGTGGCGAACTCGACCTGCGTGCCGGTGCGCTTGCCCAGGTGCAGCTCCATCACCCCGGTCGGGGTGGTCAGCAGCGCCTCCAGCTCGTCGGTAGCCCGCCCGTCCACCAGCACCGGCCGCCACCAGCCCACCTCGCGACCGGCCGGACGGACCGGTTTGCTGTGCTCGTCGAGGATCCAGGCACGCGACTCGTAGTGCAGGAACGGTCGGCCGTCGTGGCTGATCCGGATCTCCTGCGCGTAGTCGAAATCGTCGATCGTGGGAAAGCCACCCTTGCCCCGACCACGCCACAGACCGATGTACGGCAGCAGGGCGTCCAGCGCGGGGTGCAGCTTCGGCCCGACCCGCAGGTCGTGGCTCTCCTCGAACGGGTACTCCTCGACCGGCGGCGCGTTCAGCCACGGCGGCTGCAGCGGGTTCTCGCTCACTGGACCACCTTCGTTCGCGACTGCGGGGCTCGCAAACCCGGCTCACTCCTCGCGCTCACCGGACCACCTTTGTTCGCGACTGCGGGGCTCGCAAACCCGGCTCACTCCTCGCGCTCACCAGCGTCCTCTCGAAATGCGTACGGCAAGGTAGACCAGGCCACCGGCGAGCCCGCCCAGGCCAGCGACCAGCAGGCTGACAAACCCGATCTCGGTAACCATCCCGGCCATCCTATGCTGGGCCCATGGCTCGCAGTCTCGTCGTCAAGGCCACCGCGGGGGCGGACGCCCCGGAGCGGTGCGCGCAGGCATTCACAGTCGCCGCAACGGCTGTCGCGGCGGGAGTGGACGTCTCACTCTGGCTGACCGGTGAGTCGACCTGGTTCGCGCTGCCCGGTCGCGCCCAGCAGTTCGACCTGCCGCACTCCGCGCCCCTGGCCGAGTTGTTGCACGTCATCCTGACCAGCGGCCGGGTGACGGCCTGCACGCAGTGCGCGGCCCGGCGGGAGATCGGCCCGGACGACGTGCTCCCCGGGGTCCGGATCGCCGGGGCCGCGGTCTTCGTCGAGGAGGCGTTGGCCGAGGGCGCGCAGGCGCTCGTCTACTGACCCCACGACGGCGCTGGGTCGATCCGAGCGGAGTTCCGATACCGACCCGACATCTCGGACGGCTGCCTACGATTCGGATGTGACCGAGGCGGCGGAGAGGTTCTTCGAGGCACTGCCGTCGCGCGCCCCCGAGGTGCTGGGTGGCCTGGCCGACGGCACCCTCCAGATAGACCTCGGCGACGACCACCGGACCGAACACTGGCTGGTCCGGATGCGACCCGGGTCGGTGCAGGTCAGCCGGGGCCGCGGCCCGGCCGACGCCATCTGGTACAGCAGCGCCGCCCTCTTCGACCGGCTGATCACCGGCGAGGCCCAGGGGGTCGCGGCGGTGCTGCGCAACGAGAGCACGTTCAGCGGGAACGTGGTGCTCTTCCTCGCCTTCCGCCGGTTCTTCCCGAACCCGCCCGGCACCCGCGACCCCCGCGAGACGGCCCGTCGAGCAGCCGGACGACTCGGGTGAAGGACCTCGTCAGCATCCTGGACGGCAACACCTTCCTGGTCAGCGACCGGCGTGGGGACATCGAGCCGTCCTACGACTTCCCCACCGGGCTGTTCTCCTTCGACACCCGCTTCCTGTCCACCTGGGTGCTCACCCTGGACGGCGAACGGCTGCACGCCCTCTCCGTCGACGACAGCGAGTCGTACCGCACCAAGTTCTTCCTCGCCCCCGGCGAACCCACGCACTACCTGGACGCCAAGGCGTCGGTGATCCGCAGCCGCGCGATAGTGGGCAGCTTCGAGGAGAACCTGACAGTGCTGAACCACCTCGGCGCGGAGGTCGAGTGCACCGTCCGGCTCGAGATCGGAGCGGACTTCGCCGACCTGTTCGAGATCAAGAATTCCCGGCAGAAGCGCGGCCGGACCACCGTCACGGTTGCCGAGAAGGAGCTGCGGCTGACCTACCGGCGGGAGGCGTTCCACCGGGAGATGGTGGTCAGCACCACAGCGCCCGCACAGGTCGACGAGACCGGGATGACCTTCCGGATCCGGATCGCCCGCAACGACAGCTGGACCACCCGGCTGCACGTGTCGAGTGTCGTCTACGGGGCCCGGGGTGAGGACATCCGGGCCACCCTCCCGTACGGCGGAAGCCGCAACGCCGACGCCATCCGGGCCGAGCAGCAGGAGCTGATCGACCGGGCGCCGAAGCTCGGCTGCGACTGCGAGCCACTCGCCGGGGCGTACCGGCGCAGCCTCAACGACCTGGCCGCGCTGCGCTACGAGTCGATCGCCCTGGGCGTACGGCTGATCGCCGCCGGACTGCCCTGGTTCATGACCCTGTTCGGCCGGGACAGCATCATCACCTCGTTGCAGGTGCTGCCGTTCCTGCCGGAACTGGTCCCGCCGACCATCGTGATGCTGGCCGGACTACAGGGGCAGCGGGTGGACGACTTCCGGGACGAGGAGCCCGGCAAGATCCTGCACGAGCTGCGGTACGGGGAGACCGCCGGCTTCGAGGAGCAGCCCCACTCGCCGTACTACGGTTCGGCCGATTCGACGCCCCTGTTCATCATCCTGCTCGACGAGTACGAGCGGTGGACCGGTGACGCCGCACTCGTGCGCCGGCTGGAGCCGCAGGTCCGCGCGGCGTTGGAGTGGATCGACACCTACGGTGACCTGCTCGGCACCGGCTACCTCTGGTACCAGACCCGCAACCCGGAGACCGGCCTGCAGAACCAGTGCTGGAAGGACTCCTGGGACGCCATCTCGTACGCCGACGGTCGGCTGCCCGGGTTCCCCCGGGCCACCTGCGAGTTGCAGGGCTACGCGTACGACGCGAAGATCCGGGCCGCCCGGCTGGCCCGGCAGCTCTGGAACGACCCGGAGTTCGCCGACGAGTTGGAGCGACAGGCAGCCGACCTGAAACGGCGGTTCGACAGGGACTTCTGGATCCCCGACGGTGAGTACTACGCGCTGGCGCTGGACGCCGACGGCCGGCAGGTCGACGCCCTCACCTCGAACATCGGGCACCTGCTGTGGAGCGGCATCGTGGACGAGTCGCGCGCCGGCAAGGTGGTCGAGCACCTGCTCGGGCCACGACTGTTCTCCGGCTGGGGGGTGCGGACGCTCGCCATGGACGAGGGACGCTACAACCCCATCGGCTACCACGTGGGTACGGTCTGGCCGTTCGACAACTCGATCATCGCCTGGGGGTTGTGGCGGTACGGCTTCCGGGACGAGGCCGGGTTGCTCTGCGACACGATGCTCGCGGCGTCCCGCTACTTCGAGGGTCGACTGCCGGAGGCGTTCGCCGGCTACGCCCGGGACCTCACCGACTACCCGGTGGAATACCCGACAGCGTGCAGCCCGCAGGCCTGGTCGACGGGCACCCCGCTGCTGCTGCTGCGCGTGATGCTGGGGTTGGAGCCGCAGGGCGAGCACCTGATCATCGACCCGGCCGTGCCGCCGGGGATGGGTCGACTAGAACTGCTGGACATCCCCGGCCGGTGGGGCACCGTCGACGCGTTGGGCCGCAGCCGTGACCCGGAGGACCGGCCGGGCACCGGCTGACCCGGGCCGCCTCCCGGTTCAGCTCGGGCAGCCGACGGTGGCGGCGAGTCGGGTGGTGTCCGGGCCGATCTCGGCCAGCACGGTGACAGCGCCGGTGCGGTACGCGTACACCGGGGGTTGGTCCAACAGGGGGGCGTTACCGGCCAGTGGGGCGAGCGCGGCCGTCGAGGCCACCGGGCCGGGGCCGTTCGCGGACCACGCGGTACGGGCGAACCCGCCGCCCGGGC
This sequence comes from Micromonospora sp. NPDC005710, assembly GCF_040630995.1. Classification (NCBI taxonomy): domain Bacteria; kingdom Bacillati; phylum Actinomycetota; class Actinomycetes; order Micromonosporales; family Micromonosporaceae; genus Micromonospora; species Micromonospora sp. NPDC005710. The sequence continues at coordinate 156,734 of NZ_JBEXYP010000002.1, forward strand.
AGGGGGCGGTGACCAGCTCCGGCGCGGCGTCACCCGGCCGGTCCAGTGCCCGCAGCGCGGCGGTCAGCGCGGCGGTCTCCGGGCCGGCAGCGGCGGCCGGAGGCGGCGGATAACCCGCGCCGACCGGCCGGCAACCGGTGTCGACGACGAGTCGTACCCGGCCGTCGTCGGTCGGCCGACCGTTCACCGAAACGAACTCTCCGGCGTCGGCGCGCAGCTCGGGGCCGTCCACCCCGGGCCCCACCCCGGCCCGCCAGCCCGCCGGCAGCCGGTCGGCGATGCCGGCCAACACGGCCTGCTCGTCACCGGTCGCCGCGAGCACCCCGACCTCGCGCCGCAGCCTCGCCCCGTCGGCGAACGGGGTGACCCGGCAGCCGGACGCGATCCGCGCCGGGCCCAGCTCCAGCAGAGCAGCCGCACCCGCCGCGCGGACCAACTCGCCGACCGCCCGGTCGACCACCTGACCAGCCTGGTCAAGGGAACGCTGTTCGCGCACTGTTGGTGGGTCGTCCCGCACCGACAGCCAGGCGAGCCCGGCCAGCAACACGGCCCAGGCCACCGTCCCGGCCAGCAGCCAACGCCGCCGCGACCGGGCCGGCGCCGGCGCGGCGGGGCCGGCCGACGAAGCCCAACCCGTCTGGACAGCACCGCTCACCCGGCCATGGTGTCACGCGCCCGCCGCCCGCCCGCCGGCGGAGGCGGACGGCCAGACCGCCCGCGACTGCGGATCAGCGATCGTCGGGCCGGGGCGGCCCGTCGAGCCGATAGCCGACCCCTCGCACGGTGTGCACCTGCGGCCCGCCCGGCAAGCTCCGCAACCTGCGGCGCAGCCGCTTGATCGCGGACTGCAGCACGGCGGTGTCCGCGCCACCCAGCGCGGCGGCGCAGAGCTGTTCGTAGGTCCAGACCACCAGCGGCGGGCCGACGAGCAGAACGAGCAGTTCCCGTTCGGTGGGAGTCAGCGGGAGTGGGTCGCCGCGCCAGGTGACCAGCTGCCCAGCCCGGTCGACGACCAGCTCACCCCACTCCACCAGGCCCCTCGCCTCGGTGAGCGGACGGACCGGCTCCGGGCCCGGCGATGACAACAGCACGCGTAGCTCGGTCAGATCGGAACAACTGAGCACCGGGGCGCGCCCGTCGAGTTGGCTCAGTATCCGCTCCCGCATCGCCACGTCCGTGCCGACGCAGAGGACGATGGGGACCCCTTCGCCGGACCCGCCACCTTCATCCCTGAATTCCACCCAAAGATAGTGACGTACGCCGATGGGTTTCGACACCCGTACGGCGCGCCGGCACGCCGCGGAGAAACGACCGGGGCCAGCCACCCAAGGAGGGTGACCGGCCCCGGTCGATCAGAGCATGGGTCAGGCGACGGTGACGGCAACCTCGTTGACACCCCGGCCGGCAGTGACGGCGGTGTCGCCGTTGCCGTGCCGGGACAACGCCCGCAGCGTCCAGGAACCAGGCGCGGCGAAGAACCGGAACTGCCCGGCGGCCGAGGTGACCACCTCGGCGGTGAACTCACCGGTCGAGTCGAGCAGCCGGACGTACGCGCCCGGCACCGGCTCGGCCTCGGCGGACCGGACGATGCCGGTGATGACGGTTTCCTTCTCCAGGTCCAGGCTGGCCGGCAGCGGCGCGGCCTGGTCAGGTGCGGCGCAACCCGCGGCGATGGGAAGAGTCATGATCACGCCTCCCCGGGTTCGTCGCCGAGCGCGACCGGCACGCCGACGAGCGAGCCGTACTCGGTCCAGGAACCGTCGTAGTTCTTGACGTTGCGGTGACCCAGCAGCTCCTGGAGCACGAACCAGGTGTGCGACGAGCGCTCACCGATCCGGCAGTAGGCAATGGTCTCCTTGCCGTCGTCGAGCCCCGCGTCGCCGTAGATCTTGCGCAGCTCGTCGTCGGACCGGAAGGTGCCGTCCTCGTTCGCCGACTTGGACCACGGGACGCTGATCGCGGTGGGGATGTGGCCGGCCCGCTGCGCCTGCTCCTGCGGCAGGTGGGCGGGGGCGAGGAGGCGACCGGCGAACTCGTCGGGGCTGCGCACGTCGACCAGGTTCTTGGTGCCGATCGCGGAGACGACCTCGTCGCGGAAGGCCCGGATGGAGACGTCCGGCTCCTGCGCGACGTACTGCGTCGCCGGGCGGGACACCGCGTCGGTGACGAGCGGGCGGGCGTCCAGCTCCCACTTCTTGCGGCCACCGTCGAGCAGCTTCACGTCGCCGTGGCCGTAGAGCTTGAAGTACCAGTAGGCGTACGCGGCGAACCAGTTGTTGTTGCCGCCGTACAGGATGACGGTGTCGTCGTTGCTGATGCCCTTGTCAGAGAGCAGCGCCTCGAACTGGGTCTTGTTGACGAAGTCCCGGCGGACCTGGTCCTGCAGGTCGTGCTTCCAGTCGATCTTGACGGCGCCGGCGATGTGGCCGGTGTCGTAGGCCGAGGTGTCCTCGTCGACCTCGACGAAGACGACGCCCGGGGCGTCGAGGTTCTTCTCGGCCCACTCGGCCGAAACGAGTGCGGTGTCGCGACTCATCGAATCACTCCCTGGTGAGGATGGATGGTGAGCCAACGCGCGCGAATCGATGGACGTTTTTGTCGCACCACGCGCGGGACCCAGCGGAAGGACGGGATCACGGGATCGTGCGACGGCGCCGCTGCCGGGCGTTCGGTGGGATGACCGGAGGGTGTGAGAACCCTGTGCCGGTGGCCGCCGTCAGGCGGCCGGAGACAGCCCCGCCGTCAGATGACGGGGCGACACAGGCAGGTGGCCACGCGGCACAGGTCGACCGCGCGCCGTTTGGTGAGGTGGGTCCCCATGGCCAGGGAGCCTACCAGCCAGTGACCGAGCTGCCACTCAGCCGACCACCATCCGGGAATCGCCGGGCCGCCGAGGATGTCGGCGGCCCCGGCGATCCGGTGTCAGTTGACGGAGTTGATCGGCACGTTCTTGGCGTCGCCGGTGACCGCCAGCCCTTCCGGCAGTGGCCGGACCTCCCGGACTGCGAGCTGGAACGGCAACTCGGGGAGGGGCACGTCGATGGAGATGCTCTTGGCGTAGTTGCTCAGGAAGGCCCGGGCCAGCGGCAGGTTCGGCAGACCTGCGGCGTCCAGGTCGTTGAACCGCAGCGCTACCGCGCCGTTGTCGGCGACTGTGACGTCGGCGGTGCCGCTGATGGTGAGCTTCTGACCGAGGATGTCGGCCGGGGCCTTGACGGTGAGCTTGCCGTTCTGCTCGCCGAGGGTGAGACCCGGGCGGTTCAGCAGCGCGGCCAGACTCTCGTAGCTGATCGTGCCGGCGCCGCTGACGGTGTCCGCGACGATGTCGCCCTGGCCGGTGCGAAGCGTGTCCAGCGAGGCCCGGACGTTGCGGGCCGTCACGTCGAGGACCGGCAGCCGGACGGCGTCGCCCTCGACGGATGCCTGCACGTCCCGCAGGTTGATGGTGATCCGCTGGTAACGCCCGTCGAGCACCTGGGTGAGGAACGGGGTCCCGCCCACCTCCACCTCGGGAGCGGCGGACTGCGCGCCCTGCTTGGCGATCTCCTGACGTACGCGGTCGCCGATCATCCTCTCGGCGACCCCGACCGCGACCCGGTCGGCGACCACGAGCAGGCCCGCCAGCAGCAGGAGCAGAACGAACAGCCCGATGAGCAGCTTGCGGCCACGGCGTCGGGGTCGCGCCTCGTCCACCGGATAGTCCTGCGCCACGCCGCCTCCTGTCTCCGCCCGTCGCGCCGCGACGGGTCGTTCGTACCGACGCCGCGGGGGCGGCGCACCCGTAGGTACCCGACCGCCTCCGCGCTCAACCGTGACTCAGAGGAAGAGCATGCACATGGCGTACGCGGCGGGCGCCGCCAGGGCGAAGCCGCCGAGCGGGCCCTGCATGTGCCGGGCCACCCACATCGTGGGCGGTTCGCCGGCCATCAACCGGCCCGCCTCCGCGTACCCCACGGCGAGGTCGGAGAGGACGGCGGTGACCGCCGCGACCAGGCCGATCACGGCGGCCCGGGTCGGCGTGAACGGAGCCACCAGGTAGCTGCCGAGGAGGGCGCTGGTCAGCGTGCCGACCATCGCGCCGGCCACCACACCGGCGGCGCCTCGGGGCACCTGCGGGGCGAGCCGGGGCCACGGCAGTACGGCGTCGGTGAGCCGGGCGACGGTGAGCGCGACTCCGCTCGCGGTCAGGCAGACGGCGATCGCCTGGGTGCCGGCCGGGATCCGGCTGAGCACGATCAGCGTGCCGAAGGCCACCACTCCGACCACGATGAGCAGCGTGGCGCCGAGGGAGTCGGTGACCCTGACCCGGTCGACCCGACGCACCAGCTGGCCGAGCACCGCGGCGAGGAACCCGCCGGCGGCCAGGTAGCCGAGCGGCGCCAGGCCCGCGACGTCGGTCTGCACCGCGGCGATGTCGGCGAGCGCCGCGACGGCGGCGCTGATCCCGGCGACCACGAGCAACGCGGGGGGACGCATGGCCATCGTCCAGGCGAGCACGAACAGGAGTTGGACGCCGAAGATGACGACGGCGAATGGCAGCCGGTGACCGGGGCCCGACGTCTGCGCGCCGAGCACCAGGCCGACGCCGAGCAGCGCGGCGAAGCCGGCGATGGTCAGCGCCAACTGGCGGTCCACCTCGACCGGGGGGATGACCTCCTCTTCCGGCTCGTCGATCTCGTCTTCGGACCGGCGGGCCGGCTCGCCCGAACGACGGGCACGGCGAGGCCCACCTCGTTCGCGGCGATCGCCATCGGTGGTGGCCGGACCGGTACGCGGCGCGGGCGGTTGGCCGCGCGTCGGTGTGGTGGCCGGGCCCGGTTGGGGCCCGGCGGGCCACGATTCGCGGCCGGCCTCGGGCGAGGTGGAGGGAAACACGACCCGATCGTGCCAGACCGACCGCCCGAGGCGGTGGTCAAGGGTTTCGGCGACGTTAAAATCCGTGCCACGATCAGGGGCAAGATAGACAAACAGGAAATGGCCTGACGGCGCGGCCGGGGCGATCGGTTACTCTCAACGCGTTACCCGCCCGTCAGCGACGCCGGGACCACGCAATTTCTCAGCGCACTCCTTGATGAGTGCGACTGGTCGCGTGCGGCCTCGCGCCGCCGGGACGGAGGTGATCGTGGAGATCCTGCTGCTGGTGACCGCGCGCGCAGGTGAACCGTCGGCTGTGCTGCCGGCACTTGACCTGCTGCCGCACTCGGTCCGTACCGCGCCGCGTGATGTTCGCACCCTGGTCGCGGGCCCCAGCCCCGACGCGGTGATGGTGGACGCCCGATCGGAGTTGAGCGAGGCCCGGGCGACCTGCCGGATGTTGCACGCCACCGGGCTCGGCGTGCCGCTCGTCGCGGTGGTGACCGAGGCCGGTCTGATCGCGCTCAACGCCGACTGGGGTGTCGACGACGTCATTCTCGCCTCGGCCGGCCCCGCCGAGGTCGAGGCGCGGCTGCGGCTCGCTGTGGGCCGGCTCAGCAACGCGACCGCCGGTGCGGGTGGCTCGATCCGGGCCGGCGAGTTGACCATCGACCCGGACACTTACGCGGCCAAGCTCAAGGGCCGCCCGCTCGACCTCACCTACAAGGAGTTCGAGCTGCTGAAGTTCCTGGCTCAGCACCCGGGCCGGGTGTTCACGAGGGATCAGCTCCTGCGCGAGGTCTGGGGCTACGACTACTTCGGCGGCACCCGCACCGTCGACGTGCACGTCCGGCGTCTGCGCGCCAAGCTCGGCTCGGAGTACGAGTCGATGATCGGCACCGTCCGCCAGGTCGGTTACAAGTTCGTGGTTCCGCCGTCGCGGTCGCTTGCCGAGCCGGAGCACGCGCCCCTGCCGGTCTGAGCCGTGGACCGCAGTGGGTGATTTCCCATATGCCCTTTTTGCGCAGCTTGGCAGTTTTATTCTGACTGCCGGGTTTGTCGGAGAAAGGGGCGACGGTGCGCGCACTGACCACGGGGGCGACGGGCCGGCGTGACCGGCAGGCCGGGCGGAAGTCGTGACGCGGGGCGGCTCCACCGCGCGGGCCGCGGGGATCGTGACACTTGTGGTGGCGGGGCTGCTCGGGTCCGCGTACGTGCTGGGCCGCAGCCTCGTCCCCGACCAGCCACCTCCACACTCCGCAGGTGCCACCACGAGCGCCGACGGGCCGCGTTACGCCGACCAACCGAGCATCGGCGAGCCGAACGCGGCCCCGACCACTGGTGCGGCACCGCGCAACAGCGCCGGCCCGACCGCGACCGGCCCGGCCGAAGCCGGCCAGGACGGCACCGGACGGGACGCCGGAGGCGACAACCTGTTCGGGGCACACGCCACCACCGGCACCCCGCGGCTCGCGCTCACCTTTGACGACGGGCCGGACCCGCGCTACACCCCGCAGGTCCTCGCCCTGCTCCGCGAATACGACGTACGTGCCACGTTCTGCGTGGTCGGCGAGAACGCGCAGAACCACCCCGACCTGGTCCAGTCGATCGTGGAGGCCGGGCACACCCTGTGCAACCACTCCTGGCACCACGACGTCGGCCTCGGCGCCCGATCGCCCGACGCGATCCGCTCCGACCTCCTCCGCACCAACGCGGCGATCCGGGCGGCGGTGCCGAACGCCCCGATCGTCTGGTACCGCCAGCCCGGCGGCGCTTGGACGTACCCGGTGGTGTCGGTGGCGCGGCAGCTCGGCATGACCCCGCTGCACTGGTCGGTGGACCCGTCGGACTGGGAACTGCCCGGCGCCACCAAGATCACCGCGACGGTGGTGGGCCAGGCCCAACCGGGCTCGGTGGTCCTGCTGCACGACGCCGGCGGGGACCGGCAGGGCACGGTGGAGGCGCTACGCCGGATCCTGCCCGACCTGACCGCCCGGTTCGAGCTGGAGGCACTCCCCACCGACCCGACCTGAGCCGCGGCTTTGCGGCGACGGTCCGGGCGTCAGGACACGCAACGGATACGGTGGCGGAATGAGCAGCGCGGAGCCGACAAGCGACCAGGTGACCCGGAGCGACCGACTGGCGTCGGCGGACATCACCGACGTGCTGACCCTCGCCAGCCTCGCCGGTGACACGGACGGGGCCGACCCGCTCGACGAACACGTCCTGCTCCGGCTGCGCGACCCCGACGCCCCCGCCGTGCATCTGATCGCCCGCGCCGACGACGGCACCCTCACCGGGTACGCGCACCTGGACACCACCGACCCGGTCGGCGGGATCGGGGTCGAGCTGGTGGTGCACCCCGCGTACCGGCGACGGGGCACCGGCCGGGCGCTCGCCCGGGGCGTACTCGCCTCGGCAACCGGGCCGCTGCGGGCCTGGGCGCACGGCGACCACCCTTCGGCCGCCGCGCTCGCCGTCGACCTCGGTTTCACCCGCGCCCGGGTGCTCTGGCAGTTGCGCCGGCCGTTGGCCGCCCCGCTCGGTGAGCCGCGCCTGCCCGACGGCGTGGCGCTGCGCGCGTTCCGACCCGGGGCGGACGACGCGGCCTGGCTGACCCTCAACGCACGGGCCTTCGCCGAGCACCCCGAGCAGGGCCGCTGGACGCCGGACGACCTGCGGGTCCGCCTCGCCGAGCCGTGGTTCGACCCGGCGGGCTTCCTGCTCGCCGAGGAGACCGCCACCGGTCGGCTGCTCGGTTTCCACTGGACCAAGGTGCACGAGCGGCCGGGGTCGGCCCGAATCGGCGAGGTGTACGTCCTGGGTGTGGAGCCGACCGCGCACGGCGGCGGGCTCGGCCGGGCCCTGACGACCGCCGGGCTTGCCCACCTGCGGGACAGGCGCGGCCTGGATCGGGTGATGCTCTACGTGGACGACTCGAACACCGGGGCGGTCGCGCTCTACGAGCGGTTGGGCTTCGCCCGCTGGTCGGCGCACATCAACTACCACCTGGGCTGACCGGCGGCCGGCGCTCCGGCTGGGTCACCGGTAGGTAACGGCAGAGCGTCGGCGGCATAACATCGAACCGGAAATATGCCCATACTTCCGACAGGTGTATCCGGGTTCACTTAACGGACAACTCACCCTCAGCAAGCGGTCACCTCGGGGGCCGTACGTGTTCACCTTGCGTTCACTTGCGACCGGCGAACCGGCTACCTGGCACTTCTAACTTTCGTGTCAGCCGGTCACTGCCGGTCCTCGGGCCCCGGGATCGGGGCGCCAAGTCAGACGCGAAGGGAAACCCCTCAGGTGAAGCTCCAGCGGTACGGCACTATTGCCTGCCTCGCCCTCGCCGCGACGCTCGGCCTCAGTGCATGCGGCTCGGACAACAACGAGCCCGCCTCCGGCGCGAGCGCCTCGGGCTCGGCCGCCGCGGTCGACTGCGCTACCGGAACGCTGAACGCCCAGGGCTCGTCGGCACAGAAGAACGCCATGGCCGAGTGGATCAAGGCGTACCAGCAGAAGTGCCAGGGCACCACGATCAACTACGAGGCTTCCGGCTCGGGCGCCGGCATCCAGGCGTTCATCGCCGGGACCGCCGACTTCGCCGGTTCCGACTCCGCGCTCAAGCCGGAGGAGCAGCCGCAGGCCGACGCCAAGTGCGCCGGTGGCAAGGCCATCCACCTGCCGATGGTGATCGGCCCGGTGGCCGTCGCCTACAACGTCAGCGGCGTGGACAACCTCCAGCTCAAGCCGGCCACCCTGGCGAAGATCTTCGCCGGCAAGGTCACCAAGTGGGACGACGCCACGATCAAGGCCGACAACCCGGACGCCAAGCTCCCGGCGACCACCATCCAGACCGTCCACCGTTCGGACGAGTCGGGCACCACCGACAACTTCACCAAGTACCTCTCGAAGACCGCTGAGAGCGACTGGACCCTCGGCAACGCCAAGGCGTGGAAGGCCCCGGGCGGCACCGGCGCCAAGGGCTCGGACGGCGTGGCCAGCCGGGTCAAGGGTGCCGACGGCTCCATCGGCTACATGGAGTGGTCGTTCGCCGAGAACGCCGGCCTGAAGATGTCGAAGATCGGCAACGGCAACGGCGAGTTCGCCGCGCTGACCGCCGAGGCGGCTGGCAAGACCATCGCCGGCGCTGCCATCGACGGTCAGGGCGACGACCTCAAGCTGAAGATCGACTACAACACCAAGGAGGCCGGGGCGTACCCGATCGTCCTGGCGACGTACGAGATCGTCTGCAGCAAGGGCCTCGCGGCCGACAAGCTCAAGCTGGTCAAGGGCCTCCTGGGCCACGCTGCCAGCGCCGAGGGCCAGGCCTCTCTCACCGAGCTGGGCTACGCCCCGCTGCCGGAGACGGTCCGCACCAAGGTCGAGACCGCGGTCAAGAACCTCTCCTGACCCGATTCCACACCTCCGCAATCGAATCGAGCGAGCAGATGGGTGAAACCCCTCACCGCTCGGCCGACGCCGGCACCGGCGGGACGCGCGTGACCCAGAGTCACGAGTGGCCCGCCGGTGCCTCGGCGCGTGTGGCCGAGGCACCAGTCAGCACCCGTTCCCCGGGCGGCACCGGGCTGGGCGGCGGCGGCGCGCTGGCGCGCAGCCGCAAGTTCGGCGCCGAGCGGGCCTTCCGCGGTCTCACCCTGGCCGCCGGCACCGCCGTTCTGGTCATCATCGCCGCCATCGCGATCTTCCTGGTCGCCAAGGCGGTGCCGGCCCTTCGCGCCAACACCGAGAACTTCTGGTCCTACGAGGGCTGGTCCCCCAACGACACCCAGCCGAAGTTCGGCATCGGTGCGCTCGCGTTCGGCACCGTCCTCAGCTCGGCACTCGCACTGCTCATCGCGGTGCCGGTGGCCCTCGGCATCGCGCTCTACCTGTCGCACTACGCGCCGCGCCGGCTGGGCACCGCGCTCGGCTTCCTCGTCGACCTGCTGGCCGCCGTACCGAGCGTCGTCTTCGGCCTCTGGGGACGGGACGTCTTCAGCAGCCCCGTACGGGACTTCTCGATCTGGTTGAACCAGCACTTCGGCTGGATCCCGCTCTTCGGCGGTGACGGCCCCTTCGGGGCGTCCGTGATGCTGGGCGCCCTGGTGCTCGCGATCATGGTGTTGCCGATCATCACCTCACTCTCCCGCGAGGTGTTCCTCCAGACGCCCACGGCGAACGAGGAGGCAGCCCTCGCCCTGGGCGCCACCCGCTGGGAGATGCTCCGCACCGCGGTGCTCCCCTACGGCCGCCCCGGCATCATCGCCGCGATGATGCTCGGCCTCGGCCGGGCGCTCGGCGAGACCATCGCCCTGGCGCTGACCCTCGGCATCACCTTCGGCATCTCGTTCAACCTGATCCAGAACGGCGGCAACACCATCGCCGCCAACATCGCCAACGCGTTCGGCGAGGCGAACGAGACCGGCCGGGGCGCGCTCATCGCCTCCGGTCTGGTGCTGTTCACCATCACGCTGATCGTCAACATCACGGCGCGGGCGATCATCTACCGCCGCCGGGAGTTCACGGAGTCGGCCGCATGACCACAACCGTCACCTCCCACCGCACCCGGCCGCCGGCCCAGCCGGACTCGCTGCGGACCAGGCGACTGCCCTGGTACGCCGCCCCCGCCATCGCCGTGGCCGCCCTGGCGCTCTCCGCCGTGGTCGTCTACGGCACCGGCGTCGGCGGCCCGGTCCTCGTCGTCGTCCTCGGCGCGATCCTCTACCTGGTCGGTCTCTTTGCCACCGCCAACGCGGTCGAAGGACGCCGATCGGCCCGTAACCGCACCTGGAGCGCACTGATCCACTCCGCCTTCGTGCTGGCGGTGCTGCCGCTCGTGTCGGTGGTCTGGACGCTGGTCAGCAAGGGCGCCGACCGGCTGGACGCCAACTTCTTCCAGACCTCGATGAACAACATCGGGGCCCGGGACGCCAACGGCGGCGCGTACCACGCGATCGTCGGCACCCTGGAGCAGGTCGGCATCGCCACCCTGATCACCGTCCCGCTCGGCGTTCTCTGCGCGATCTACATCGTCGAGTACGGGCGGGGCAAGTTCGCCTTCACGATCCGGTTCTTCGTGGACGTGATGACCGGCATCCCGTCGATCGTCTCCGGCCTCTTCGTGCTGGCGTTCTGGGTGCTGATCGTGTCGCCGTGGTTCAACGACGGTCGGCCCAGCTTCTCCGGCTTCGCCGCCGCGCTGGCACTGAGCGTGCTCATGCTGCCCACCATCGTCCGGTCCACCGAGGAGATGCTCCGCCTCGTGCCGGCACCCCTGCGCGAGGGCGCGTACGCGCTCGGCGTACCCAAGTGGAAGACCATCCTGCGGGTGGTGCTGCCGACGGCGCTGCCCGGCATCGTCACCGGCGTGATGCTCGCCATCGCCCGCGCGGCCGGCGAGACCGCGCCGGTGCTGCTGGTCGCCGGCGGTGGCGCCGCGATCAACACCAACCCCTTCGAGAACAACCAGTCGTCGCTGTCCCTCTTCGTCTACCAGCAGGCCGGCGACGCGTCGAAGTACGCGCCGGCACGGGCGTGGACCGCGGCACTCACCCTGGTCGCCCTCGTACTCATCCTGACGATCGCGGCGAAGTTGCTGGCCCGTCGCAACAGGCTCAGCCGATGAACCCCGGAGGTACCACCATGGCCAAGCGCGTCTCCGCCTCGAACGTCACCGCGTACTACGGCGGCTTCAAGGCGATCGAGAACATCAACCTGACTGTCGAGCCGAAGACGGTCACCGCCCTCATCGGGCCGTCCGGCTGCGGCAAGTCGACGTTCCTCCGGTCCATCAACCGCATGCACGAGGTGCTGCCGGGGGCCCGGGTCGAGGGCAGCCTGACCATCGACGACCAGGACATCTACGACCGGGACGTGGACGTCACAGCGGTCCGGCGCACGATCGGCATGGTCTTCCAGCGGCCGAACCCGTTCCCCACCATGAGCATCTTCGAGAACGTGGTGGCCGGGCTGAAGCTCAACGGGGTCCGCAAGAAGTCGATCCTGGAGGACGCGGCCGAGAAGGCCCTGCGCGCCGCGAACCTGTGGGGCGAGGTCAAGGACCGGCTGGGCAAGCCCGGCGCGGGCCTCTCCGGCGGTCAGCAGCAGCGGCTCTGCATCGCCCGGACGATCGCGGTCGAGCCGCAGGTCGTCCTGATGGACGAGCCGTGCTCCGCCCTGGACCCGATCTCCACCCTGGCGATCGAGGACCTGATGTTCCAGCTCAAGGACAAGTTCACGATCATCATCGTGACGCACAACATGCAGCAGGCCGCGCGGGTGTCGGACCGGACCGCCTTCTTCTCGATCGAGAAGACCGGCGACCCGGGCCGGCTGATCGAGTACGACAACACCCAGAAGATCTTCAGCAACCCGAGCGTGAAGAAGACCGAGGACTACATCACCGGCCGCTTCGGCTGAGCCGACCACGACCGGTCACCGGCGCCCCGCCCTCCCGGCGTGGGCGCCGGCCCCATTTCCGGCACCACCCCCGCGTCTCCCGACGCGGTCCGGCGGCAGGCGGGTCAGGCCAGGACGAAGCGGGGTTCGCCGTTCGGCGGTAGGTCCAGGCGCGGGGTGATCGGGCTGGCGGCGTCCCGGTCGGCCGCCGCGCGCGCCACTCCGGCGAGGTCGCCGGCCGCCGCCACCTGGTCCAGCGTGACCAGGGTCGGTGGCAGCATGGTCAGCTCGCCGGCCTGGGCGCGAGCCAGCGCGTCCGCCGGCTGGATCCACAGAGTGTGGTCGGCCTCGCCGGAGACGTCGCGGGTCCGCTGGCCCGCCGGCAACAGGGCGATGAAGAAGTACGTGTCGAAGCGGCGCGGCTCGAACTCCGGCGTGATCCACCGACTCCACGGCAGCAGCAGGTCCGATCGGAGGGTCAGCTGACGGTCGGCGAGCAGCGCGGCGAAGCCCAACCGGCGCCCCTCCAGGTCCTGCCGGGCCGCCTCCCAGTCGTCGCCGCTGACGTCACCCACCACGGTCTCCCGGTCCGGGCCGGCGAGCAGCACGCCGGCTTCCTCGAAGACCTCCCGAGCGGCGGCGCAGACCACCGCCTGCGCGGCCTGCGGGGCAACACCGAGGCGGTCCGCCCACTCGTCCGGCGTCGGGCCGGCCCAGTCCAGGTGCGCCTCCGAGTCGGAGCGGTCCACCCCGCCGCCGGGGAAGGCGTACATCCCGCCGAAGGTCATCGCGGCGACCCGGCGGATGACGTACACCTCGAAGTCGTCGTCGGTCGGACGCAGCAGCAACACGGTGGCCGCGACCCGCGGCGTGGCCGGGATGCCACCCTCGGCCTGGAACCGGCGGGCGTGCTCGACCAGGGCGGCCGGGGCGGCGAAGCCGGCGCTGTCGATCGTCATGCCGCGAGCCTAGTTCCCCCGGCCGGACCACCACCGGGCCAGACCACCGACCACGGCCTTTGCTCCGCAGCCTGATGTGCACCACCACCCACGCGCTCCCCCGCACGCACCACCCTCACGCAGCACTTCTACGCAGCGCTCTACGCGCCACGCTCGCGCTGCGCCCTTGATGCCGGCTGAGTGCTGGCGCATCGGCGGCAGCAGAGCAAAGGCGACGCAACAGAGGTTGGTAGGCGAGGGGGTGGGGCGGGCGACCTGGCAGCCGCAGGGGTTAGCGTTCCGGCATGACTCGTTGGGGCATCCTGGCCACCGGCCACATCGCCAGTCGTTTCGCCGAAGACCTCCGGTTGGTGCCGGACGCCGAACTGGTCGCGGTCGGTTCCCGCACCGCGGAGAGCGCGCGGCGCTTCGCCGACACCCACGGTGCGGAACGCGCCTACGGCTCCTGGGTGGAGTTGGCCGCCGACCCGGAGGTGGACGCGATCTACGTGGCGACGCCGCACTCGGCGCACTACGAGGCGGCGATGACCTGCCTCACCGCCGGGCGGGCGGTGCTGCTGGAAAAGCCGTTCACCCTCGACCTGGCCACCAGCACCGAGTTGATCGACACCGCCCGCGCCGCGGGGGTCTTCCTGATGGAGGCCATGTGGATGCGGCTGAACCCGATGATCCTGCGCGTGGTCGAGCTGATCGCGGACGGGGCGATCGGCACGGTGACCGGCGTCCGGGCCGACTTCGGGGTGGCTGGACCGTTCCCACCCGAGCATCGGATGCGCAACCCGGCGCTGGGCGGGGGTGCCCTTCTCGACCTGGGGATCTATCCGATCAGCCTCGCTCACCTGCTGCTCGGGGTGCCGCAGCACGTCCGGTCCTGGGCGCAGCTCGGCCCGGAGGGCACCGACGAGAACACCGGCATCCTGTTCGGGTACGACAGCGGCGCGCTGGCGACGCTGAGCTGCGGCATGGTCGGGGCGAGTGAGCTGTCCGCGTCGATCATCGGCAGCACCGGTCGGATCGACCTGCCGGAGCCGTTCTTCCGGCCGGGTTCGGCGACGGTGCACCGGGCCGGCGCGGAGCCGGAGACGATCACCATCGAGGCGGCCGGCAACGGCTACCAGTACGAGGCGATCGAGGTGCAGCGCTGCCTGGCCGCCGGGCTCACCGAGAGCCCGGTGGTGCCGCACACCACGACACTTGAGGTGATGACCCTGCTGGACACGGTCCGCGAGCAGATCGGCGTGCGGTACGAGTGAGACGACGAAGGCCCCCGGGTGACCGGGGGCCTCCGAAGCCAGGCGGAACGGGGTCAGCCGAAGAGCGGCCGGACCAGCAGGTACATGATGCAGGCGATGAGCGCGGCGGCCGGGAACGTGATGATCCAGGCGAGCACGATGTTGCCGGCGACGTTCCAGCGAACAGCGGAGAGTCGCTTGGTCGCGCCCACCCCCATGATCGCCGAGGTGATGGTGTGGGTGGTGGAGATGGGCGCCTTCAGCACCAGGGCGTTGAAGTAGAGCACCGCGCTGGCGACAGTCTCGGCGGCGAAGCCCTCCGGCGGCCCCAGGTCGATGATCTTGCGGCCGAGGGTGCGGATGATCCGCCAGCCACCGGCGTACGTGCCGAGGGCCAGCATCGTCGCCGAGGTCCAGAACACCCACCCCGGGATGTGCGTCTTGCTCTCCTGGAAGCCGCCGGTGTAGAGCGCCAGCACCACGATGCCCATGGTCTTGGCGGCGTCCTGCATTCCGTGACCGACCGACATGGCGGCCGCCGAGCCGGTCTGCGCCCAGCGGAAGCCCCGGTTGAGCTTGCCCGGCTGCCCCTTCCGGAACAGCCAGAGGATGGCCAGCATCAGCAGGTAACCGAGGGTGAGGCCGACGATCGGCGACAGCACCATCGGCAGCAGCACCTTCTCGCCGATGTTGCCCCACTGCACGATGCCGCCGGTGGACAGCAGGGTCGCGCCGACCAGGCCGCCGAAGAGCGCGTGCGAGGACGACGAGGGCAGACCGAAGTACCAGGTGATCAGGTTCCAGGCGATCGCCCCGAGCACCCCGGCGAAGACCACACCGAGGCTGCTGACCCCGGCGGGGAGGGTGACCAGGTTGTCGCCGACGGTCTTGGCCACGCCGGCGCCGAAGTGGGCGCCGACGAAGTTGCCGACCGCGGCGAGCCCGAGGGCGATGCGGGGTGTCAGCGCCCGGGTGGAGACGCTTGTGGCGATCGCGTTGGCGGCGTCGTGGAAGCCGTTGGTGTAGTCGAACGCCAGGGCCACCGCGATCACCGCCAGCACGGCGATGAGTTCAGGGGACACCGGCTCAGGACTCCTTGACGGCGATGGTCTCGACGGTGTTGGCCACGTGCTCGAAGGCGTCGCAGGCGGCCTCCAGCTCGTCGGCCACCTCCTTCATCTTCAGCACCGTCAACGCGTCGTACTCACCGGAGAAGAGCCGGACGAGAAGCTGCCTGTTGATCCGGTCGCCCTCGTTCTCCAGCCGGTTGCACTCGATCCAGTAGTCCTCGAGGTCCTTCATCGACTTGAGCCGGGGCATGGCGTCGGCGGTCAGCTTGGCCTGCTGGTCGAGCACGTTGACCATCTCGTGCAGCTCGCGGGGCAGCGCCGGAAGCTCGGTCAGCCCGTACAGGTAGAGCAGGTCGCCCACCGCCTCGAGGTGGTCCATCACGTCGTCGAGTAGTGAGCCGAGCCGGTAGATGTCCTCCCTGTCGAACGGGGTGATGAAGGTCGAGTTGATCTTCTTGTACAGGTCGTGGGTGATCTGGTCGCTGTCGTGCTCGACCTCGGTGAGCCGCTCGCTGACGGACTGCACGTCCACGCCGGGCAGGGCCAGCTCGTTGAGCAGCGCGGTGCCCCGGACCAGGTTCTGCGCGGCCCTGGTGAAGAGCTCGTAGAAGGCGCCCTCGGTGGGGCGGAAGGAAAACTTCACAGCACAGACCTCGTCGCGTCGGTGGAAGGGTGGCGGCACCCGAGAGCGCCCGCTCGGTGAATGCTAGGAAACGGCTGAACGGGGAATTCGCCGGCCCACCCCTGGCCAGGCACCATTCACCGCTCGTTCACCTGCCGTTCATCTCGGCTGCCCCACCCGCACCCGCTCCCCCAGCCAACAGGCGCTTCCGCTCCCGCGCCACGTCGAAATCGGCTGCCGGATACCCCAGGTCGAGCGTGTCGAACGTCTCACGCAGCAGATGGGCGACCGCCCAGTCCCGGTACCACTTGCGGTCCGCCGGCACCACGAACCAGGGCGCGGCGTCCGTGCCGCACCGGCTCAGGGCCTCGGCGTACGCGGCCTGGTAGTCGTCCCAGTGCCCCCGCGAGTCGATGTCGGAGGGGTTGTACTTCCAGTGCTTGCGCGGGTCGGTGAGTCGGTCCATCAGGCGTTTGCCCTGCTCGTCGTACGAGATGTGCAGCATCACCTTGATCAGGGTGACGCCGTCCTCGGTCAGCTCCTGCTCGAACGAGTTGATCTCGTCGTAGCGGGCTCGCCAGGTGGTCTCCGGCACCAGTGAGCCGACCCGGGCGATCAACACGTCCTCGTAGTGCGAACGGTTGAACATCCCCACGTACCCGGGCGGTGGCAGCTCCCGGCGAATCCGCCAGAGGAAGTGGTGCCGCAGCTCCTGACGGGTCGGCGGCCCGAACGAGCGAATGTGCAGGCCCAGCGGGTTCATCGCGCCGGCCACCCGCTTGACAGTGCCGTCCTTACCGCCGCAGTCCATGGCCTGGAGCACCAGCAGCACCCGCTGCCGTGGTCGCTCCGACCCGGCCTTGGCCATCGCGAAGAGCATTTCCTGCTGGCGGCCCAACTCCTCGCCGACCAGCTGCACCTGCTCCCGGGCCCAGGTCTTACGGTGCTCACCACGGCCCGCGAGCTCCGGCAGACCGGGCATGGACCGTGGGTCGATCGCGCCGAGATCCACCGGCGCGGTGACCCGCAGCAGGTCCCGAACGGGCCCGCCGTCCGGCGCCGAGATCCGCCCTTGCTGGGGTTCGCTCATGCACGGATCATCGCCCACCCACCGCCGATCCGCCCGCCGAGGGCCACCTCCCGCCCTGGCCGTCGACCGGCACCCCAACCTTCGGCCGCCGAGGGCGCCGGCCCGGCGGGCCGGCGGGGCTGCCGGCGCGCCCGGCGAACGGGAGGATGGGGACCGGAACGCCGACCGGAAGGGGTGGTGGGTCGTGCGGGAGCTGGCGACGGAGTTCGAGGCGGAGCGGGGCCGACTGCTCGCGGTGGCCCACCGGATGTTGGGCAGCCGCAGCGAGGCGGAGGACGCGGTGCAGGAGACGTGGCTGCGCTACGCCGGGGCGCTGGCCGAGCCGGCGGCCCGCGCCGAGATCCGTGACCTGCGCGCGTGGCTGACCACCACCTGCGCCCGGATCTGCCTCGACGTGCTCCGCTCGGCGCGGGTCCGCCGCGAGGCGTACCCCGGGCAGTGGCTGCCCGAGCCGGTGGTGAGCCAGTTGGGCGGCCGAGCGCCGGCCGACGGCTACGCGCCCGACCCGGCGGAGCGGGCGGTCCGGACCGACCAGGTCGGCACGGCGCTGCTGGTGGTGCTGGAACGGCTCGCACCCGAGCAGCGGGTCGCGCTGGTGCTGCACGACGTGTTCGCGCTGCCGTTCGCCCGGGTCGCGGGGGTGCTCGGCACCACCGAGGTGGCCGCCCGGCAACTCGCCTCCCGGGCCCGCCGGGCGGTCACCGCGCCGGACGTGCCCCGGCACACCGCCGACCCGGCCGAGCAGCGCCGGGTCCTCAAGGCGTTCGTCGCGGCCACCGAGTCCGGCGAGCTGGACCAGCTCGTCCAGGTGCTGGCACCGGATGTGGTCTTCGTGGGCGACTCGGGCGGGCACTACCCGGCGGCCCGTCGGCCGGTGCTCGGCGCGGACGCCGTGGGTCGCCTCACGCTCGGCCTGTTCGGCCGGACCGGCCGGTACGCCCACCGGGTGCTGGCTCGGCCCGTGCTCGTCGACGGCGCGCTCGGCCTGCATCTGGAGACCGTGCACAGCGACGGGCGGCCGATCCGCCTGGTCACCGCGTTCGCTGTGGACCAGGGCCGGATCACCGCCATCTACAACCAGCTCAACCCGGAGAAGCTGACCGACCTGCCGGCGCTGGGCACCGACGACGGCTGGCCACCACGCTGGTGAGCCGGCCCGCCCGGGCGTGCGGCCTTCAGACCACCAGTGCCAACCACTTGCGGTACGCGGTGGCGAACGGCTCGGTGCCGTCGCCCAGGGCCCCGAACAGCCGCTGAGCCGCAGCCTCGGCCTCGACCACCACGTCGTCCGGGTAGCCGAACCGGGCCCGGTGTTCGGCGAACTCGTCCTCGTCGAGCAGCTCCACCAGGCCGGTGGCCCGACGCCTGACGACGTCCAGGTCGAGGTCGATCAGGTGGACGGTGTCGTCGGACTCCCAGCGGGCCGGGGTCGCGATGTCGCAGTAGACCTCGCTGGTGCGGGGCGGGGGGTTGAACATGGCCGTCCACCAGGCGCGGTGTGGCACCAGCAGCACGAACGGGATCTTCTCCACCGAGGGCCGGCCGTGGTAGACCGACTCGGTGCCCTCGGGCACGCCGAGCCAGACGCCGAGATCGTCCTCGGTGAGCCGGCGGGCCGGGTAGTCGCGGTGGGCGCTGCCGTCGTACTTGCGGTAGATCACGCGGACCATGTCGCTCGGCATGATTCGCACCCTAACCGATACAGCCCAACGCGTCGTAGCGCGGCCGTAACCGGACGGGGTCGGCCAGCCACTCCGGCCGGTTAGCGTCGCGCCACGCGGCGGATGGGCGCGGTCGGTGTCGGCGGCGACGGGTACCGTCGCACGGTGACTCCGCCCCGCACCGCCACCGGTTCCGCCACCCCGTCGGCCCGTGCCAAGGGGCGGCGGCGGGGTGCCCGACCCAGTGGCACGGAGCTGCTGGCGGCGGCGGTCGGCGCGGTGCCCGGTGGCGCGGAACGCCCCGGCCAGTTGCAGATGACCACCGCGATCGAGGAGTGCGTGGCCAGCGGCGAGCATCTGCTCGTGCAGGCGGGCACCGGCACCGGCAAGTCGCTTGCCTACCTCGCACCGGCGCTCACTGTGGACGGCCCGGTGGTGGTCTCCACCGCCACCCTGGCGTTGCAGTCCCAACTGGTCGACCATGACCTGCCCCGGCTCGCCGACGCGGTGGAGCCGGTGCTCGGCCGTCGGCCCACGTTCGCCGTCCTCAAGGGCCGCCACCACTACCTCTGCCTCGCCCGACTGGACAACTCCACCGAGGATGAGCCGGAGGACGCCCTCTTCGACGCCCCGGCGGCGCGTCCCGGCGGCGGGGCGCTCGGCAAGCCTGACCCGGCCCAGCCGGTGAAGTGGCTCGGTGAGGCGGGCCGGTTGGGCAAGCAGGTCGAGCGGCTGCGCGCCTGGGCTGAGAAGACCGCAACCGGCGACCGGGACGAACTGGACCCGGGCGTCGACGAGCAGGCCTGGCGGCTGGTGTCGATGCCGGCTCGCGAGTGCGTCGGCGCTGCCCGTTGCCC
Source organism: Micromonospora sp. NPDC005710 (assembly GCF_040630995.1). Taxonomy (NCBI): domain Bacteria; kingdom Bacillati; phylum Actinomycetota; class Actinomycetes; order Micromonosporales; family Micromonosporaceae; genus Micromonospora; species Micromonospora sp. NPDC005710. The sequence continues at coordinate 176,483 of NZ_JBEXYP010000002.1, forward strand.
GTTCGGGCAGGAGTGCTTCGCCGAGGCGTCGCGGGCCCGCGCCCGGGAGGCCGACATCGTGGTGACCAACCACAGCCTGCTCGCTGTCGACATGCTCGCCGACCGGCACATCGTGCCGCCGCACAAGCTGCTCATCGTCGACGAGGCGCACGAGCTGGCCGACCGGGTCTCCTCGGCGGCCCAGGCGGAACTGGTGCCGGAGCTGATCGACCGGACCACCAGGCGGGCCCGTACGCTGCTGCGCCCGGAGACCGCCGAGGCGCTCACCGCCGCCGGGGACGCCCTCGCTGTCGGCCTGGCCGAGGCGCCGGCCGGGCGGATCACCGCGGGGTTGCCGACCCCACTGCGGGAGGCGTGCACGCTGCTCGACGCGGCGACCCGCTCGGCCCTGGACGCCATCGGCGACGTCAAGTCCGACGACCCCGACCCGGTCCGCAAGCAGCAGGCCAAGGCCGCCCTGGACGAGCTTTCCACCACCGCGCAGCGGCTGCTGGAGGAGGGCGACCACGACGTGGCCTGGGTGGAGAAGAACGACAGCGGCAACCGGCGGGCGCTCGTCGTCGCGCCGCTGTCGGTGGCCGGCACCCTCGCCACCCACCTGTACGACGAGCGCACCGTCGTGGCCACCTCGGCTACCCTGGCGCTGGGCGGCAGGTTCGACACGGTGGCCCGCGCCCTCGGGCTGGACGCGCCGCCGCCCGCCCCGCCGACTCCCGCCGCGGCCGCGCTGGCCGCCCGCACCGGGCCGGGTCGCCCGGCCGCCGAGTCGCCGGGCCGTCGCCTGGCCGGTGACGTGACCCCGAGCGCCGTCGTACCGGCCACCGAGGGCCCCGGCTGGCGGTCACTCGACGTCGGTTCGCCGTTCGACTACGCCCGGCAGGGCATCCTGTACGTCGCCTCGCACCTTCCCCGCCCCAGCGTCTCCGGGCTGCCCGAGGCTGCCGGGGAGGAGTTGCTCGGGCTGGTCGAGGCGCTCGGTGGTCGTACTCTCGGGTTGTTCTCCTCCCGGCGGGCCGCGCAGCAGGCGGCGGAATTGTTGCGGGCGCGGACCGACCTGCCGGTGTTGCTCCAGGGCGAGGAGGCCCTGCCGCTGTTGGTGCGTCGCTTCCGCGAGGAGCGGGCCAGTTGCCTGTTCGGGGTGATGTCGCTCTGGCAGGGGGTGGATGTGCCGGGTGACGCCTGCCAGCTCGTCGTCATCGACCGGCTGCCCTTCCCCCGCCCGGACGAGCCGTTGGCGGCGGCCCGCGCGGCGGCTGTGGACTCGGGCGGCGGCTCGGGCTTCGCGGCGGTGAGCGTGCCGATCGCGGCGGTGCGGCTGGCGCAGGGCGTGGGTCGGTTGATCCGGGCGACCGGTGACAAGGGCGTGGTCGCGGTGCTCGACTCGCGGTTGGAGACGGCCCGGGGTTATGGGCCGTTCCTGCGCCGTTCGCTGCCCCCGTTCTGGTACACGACCCGTCCGGAGGTCGCCCGGGGCGCCCTGGAACGCCTGGCCAAGTCCTGAGCTGCGCGCCGCGCAGCCACACGATCGCCCTCCAACGGGGAAAGAGTGGTCTCCCGCTGGCGGGAGGCCACTCTTTCCAGGTTCGCGCGTGATCCAGTCCCGGTCTAGGGGGCCTGGGCGGCGACCACCACGGCGTCGGGTGGGGTGTCCGGGACCCGCCGGGCGGCAAGCCGACGGACAGCGGTGTTCAGCACCGCGATGAGCGGCACCGAGACGAGCGCCCCGGTGATGCCGGCGAGTACGACACCTGCGGCGATACCGATGATCACCGCTAGCGGGTGCAGGGCGACCGCCCGGCCCATGATCAGCGGTTGCAGGATGTGACCCTCCACCTGCTGCACCACGATCACCGCAGCGAGGATGATCAGCGCGGTGACCGGGCCGCTGTCGACGAGGGCCACCAACACCGCCACGCCACCGGAGAGCGCCGCACCGACGATCGGGATGAACGCGCCGAGGAAGACCAGCGCCGCGAGCGGAAAGGCGAACGGGATGTCGAAGATGACCAGGAAGATGCCGATGCCTACCGCGTCGATGAAGGCGACAAGGACCGTCGCCCGGACGTAGGCGACAAGCGTCTGCCACGAGGCGCGACCCGCGTCGTCGACCTTCCACCTGGCGGCCACCGGCAGCAACCGGACCAGGAAACGCCAGATGCGGCTGCCGTCCCGCAGGAAGAAGAACGTCGCGAACAGGACCAGCAACGTGCCGGTCAGCACCTCGGCAAGGGTGGCCGCGGTGCTCAACGCGCCGCTGGTGAACCGTGAGGTGTTGTTGTTGATCCAGGCCTGCGCCTCGTCGATGTAGCGGTCGAGCTGGGTGTCGGAGAGATGCAGCGGGCCCGTCTTCAGCCAGTCCTGGATCTGCCGGACACCCTCGGACGACTTCTGGCTCAGCTCCGGCACACCGCGGATGAACTCGTTGACCACGAGCGTCAGCGTGCCGATCACCGCGGCCAGGCCGCCGACAAGCACAACCGCCGTCGCCATCGACCGGGGGAACCGGGCCCTCAGCAGCCAGCCCACCGCCGGGGCGAGCAGCGCGGAGAGCAGCAGCGCGATGGCCAGCGGAATGATCACGATCTTGACCGTGCTGACGATCCGCAGCAGGGCCCACGCCACCACGCCGATCACGATCAGTCGCCAACACCACGCGGAAGCGATCCGCAGGCCGTGCGGAACGTCGGCGTCGTCGCGACTGGAGGTGGAGCTGTGCAGGTCCACCTCCGGTTCCGCGCCGTAGACACTGGCGCTCGGCGGCGCGGTCGGCCCCGGCACGGCCGGCGACGCCACCCGGACCGCCTCCGACGCGTCGCTCAGCGCGTCAGTCGATGTGTCCTCGTCGGCGTGCGCCGACTCCTGTCGTGACTGGTAGGCGCGGCGAAGCTGCCCGCGTACCCGCTCGAAGCGGCTCAAGCGCACCTCCTGGAAGAAGAACACGGCCCGCCGACGGCGACAGGTCGGAAAGCATACGTCCGCTCCGACACCCTAGGGCGGTTCCGCCACACAATGCCCCGACCACCTCCGGCGTAACCACCGGTGGGCGACCGTCGGCCACACGGTAGCGTCTGCGGCGTGACAGCCGACAACGATCTCGACGCCGGCCTGCCGATCCGTCTCCTGCACGACCGGGTGCTGGTGCGGATGGAGGGCAGCGAGGGCGAGCGCCGCTCCACCGCTGGGATCGTCATTCCGGCGACCGCCGCCGTCGGCAAGCGCCTCGCCTGGGCCACGGCGGTCGGGGTGGGGCCGAACGTCCGCGCCATCGTCTCCGGTGACCGGGTACTCTTCGACCCGGACGACCGCTCCGAGGTCGAGCTGCACGGCCGCGGTTACGTGCTCCTGCGGGAGCGGGACGTGCACGCTGTGGCCGCCGATCGGAACGACAACGACTCGACCGGCCTCTACCTCTGACGCACCTCCCCCGACCACCCGGCCCCGTCGCGCACCGTTTGCCCGGCCGCACGACGGGAAGCCATCCGGCGACCGTGGCCCTGGGGAGGGACGATGCCGGTATTCGTGAAGAAGTTGTTGACCTGGGGCAGTGTCGCGTTCCTGATCTACTTCGTGGCCTTTCGGCCGGACGGCGCCGCGCAGATGTTCCGGGCGATCGGCGCCGCGCTCATCGCGATGTTCCAGGGGTTCGGTGACTTCCTCACCTCGCTGATGAGCTGAGCCGGCTCAGCTCATCAGCCCGTCAGCTGTCCGCCCTGTCAGCGGTGCGCCGGCGGCCAGGGCGGCGCCGAATGCGGGCCGGGCCAGCCGGGTGGGGCGTACCCGACCGGAGCCGGAGCGGGTGTCAGCACCACCGGGATCGGCACCACCGGCTCGTCCGGCGCGTCCACCGGGCGCTGCCTGCCGTCCGGGAAGCGCAGGTGGTAGCGGCTGCCGTCCCAGACCCCCGCCGGGGCCTGCGGGTCGCGACCCACGAAGAACGACCGGTACGCGGTGATCGCGTCCAGCAACTCCCGCTCCTCGCGGGCGGTCCGTTCCTGGTCGGCCGGTTTGCGGTCCAGGCCGCGCAGCGCCCCGTCGCGCAGCAGCGCCAGCCGGGTGGCGGCGGACTGGTAACTGCGCATCGCCCGCACCCCGGAATCGCCTGCCACCCGGCGCGCCCAACTGCGCGCGGCGTGCCGCCGGCCGAGACTGCTCAGCGCTGCCACCTCGGGCGGGCTGAGCCAGCCGGCGCGAACGTAGTCGGGCAGGACCCGCTCGGTGAGCCGCCCCTCCCAGGCGCGCAGCCACAGCGCCAGCCCGACGGTGCCGAAGAAGACCGGCACCATGAGGCCCAGGAATCCGTACAGCATGATCATGGCCTGGCCGGTGGCCTGGGTCAGCGTGGGCAGCAGGTTCCAGGTGCCGTGCAGCATCATCGCCAGCAGCAGGCCGCCGATCGGGGCGAGCACCCGGATGCGCCGGTCGGCGGTCCGGGAGGCGATACCCAACCCCACACCCGTCATCGAGGTGAAAAGGGGATGGGCGAACCCGAACAGCAGGATCCGCAGGATGAAGATCGCGATGACCTGCTGGATGCCGGTGGCCGGGCCGTAGCGGTCGGCGCCGGAGGCGTACCCCAAACCGCCCAGGTAGAGGATGTTCTCCACCATCGCGAAGCCGACCGCGGAGAGCCCGCAGTAGACCAGGCCGTCGGTGATCCCGGACCACTCGCGGCGACGGAACACCAGCAGCAGGATCGGACCCATGGCCTTCGTCAGCTCTTCGATGAACGGCGCCACCAGCACCCCGGTGAGCGCGGACGGCAGGCCCCAGTCGGCGAAGCGGTTGGCCGCGAAGTCGTTCACAGTGAGCGAGGCCGCGGTGGAGACGAACGCCCCCCAGGCGAAGCAGAAGATCAGGTACTTCAGCGGCTCGGGTTCGTATCGGTCCAGCCACAGGAAGCAGCCGACCAGCACCGGCACCGGCAGGATGGCCGCGACCACCCCGATCAGCAGGGCCTGCGCGCCGAGCGACTGGCCGAGCGTGAAGACCATGAACACCGCGCACGCCGCGATGAGCAGCACCACCCCGGCCAGCGCCAGGAACCGCCGCCAGCCCAGTCGGCGCAGCGGCATCCGGGGCGTCTCACCCATCGGCGGGGCGGCCGGCGCGGGCGGGGCGGCGGGCGACTGCGGCAGCGGTGGACCGGGCGGGGTGTCGTCCATGCGGTCAGCGTAGCCATCCGTCGCCGGCTGGTTCGGCCGCATCGGTAGCCGCTATGCTGCGGGCAGGTCACGAGCGCCAGCGTCAAGCCCCGGCTTGCTGGCCGGCAACCCTCGTCGAGTTCGCGGTGGGGTGCCCCGGGTGATGACCGGGCCCAGCCCGATCGGTGTGCTGGGCAAGCGCGGACCCCGTCCCGAAGTCGCACCCGGGGTCCCTGACCCCGGAGGTTCCGGCGTGTCCGTCACTCTCGTTCCCTCGCTGCCCACCCTGCCCACCGTGCCGTCCGGGTCGCTCGACGTCCTCGGGGTGCCCGGCGAGATCAACCTGGACTACGCGGCCACCGCGCCGTGCGCGCGGGCCGCCGCCGACGCCGTGGCCGAGCTGCTGCCGTGGTACGCCAGCGTGCACCGCGGGGCGGGAGCGCTGTCGCGGCGCTGCACCCTGGCGTACGAGCAGGCCCGGCAGACGATCGGCGACTTCTTCGGTGCGCGCGCCGACGATCACGTGATCTTCACCCGCAACACGACCGACGCGCTCAACCTGCTGGCGCGGGCGGTCCCGGCCGGCACCACAGTGGTCACGTTCGCCGGTGAGCACCACGCCAACCTGCTGCCCTGGCCACGAGGGTCGGTACGACTGCCGGTCCCCGCCGACCCGGACGGGGCGGTACGCGCTCTCGCCGCCGCCCTCACCGAGCTGCGTCGGGGCAGCAGCCCGGCGCTGCCGGTGCTTGTCGCGGTGACCGGCGCGAGCAACGTGACAGGTGAGCGGTGGCCGGTCGCCGAACTGGCGCGGGTCGCCCACCGGCACGGTGCCCGGATCGTGCTCGACGCCGCCCAGCTCGCCCCGCACGCCCCGGTCGACCTGCTCGCGCTCGACGTCGACTACGTGGCCGTGTCCGGTCACAAGCTGTACGCGCCGTTCGGCGCGGGCGTGCTCATCGGCCGGGCGGACTGGCTGGACGCCGCCCCGCCGTACCTGGCCGGTGGTGGGGCCACCAGCCACGTCGGGCCGGCCACCCACGACGTGACCTGGGCGACCGGCCCGGCCCGACACGAGGGCGGCACCCCGAACCTGCTCGGCGCGGTGGCGCTGGCGGCGGTGTGCGCGGCGCTCGACGAGGCGGACCAGGTCGCGCTGGCCGCCGACGAGCAGGCCCTGCTGGCCCGGCTGCGGACCGGCCTCGCCGCCCTGCCGCACGTCGTCGAGCTGCACACCTTCGACCCGGACGCGCCCCGGGTCGGCATCGTCTCGTTCGTGGTGGCCGGCCGGGACTCGACAGAGGTGGCCGCGCGGCTGGCCGCCGAGCACCACATCGGCGTACGGGACGGGTTGTTCTGCGCCCACCCGCTGGCCCGGCGTCTGCTCAGCGAGGCGGCGGGGCGTACCGGTCGGCGTGACCTGCCTCCCACCGCGCTGCGCGCCAGCATCGGGCTGGGCAGCACCGCCGCCCAGGTGGACCGGCTGCTCTCGGCGCTGGCTGAGCTGGGCTGAGGCCGGCGCTCAGCCGACCGGCGGGGCGGTGGGAGGCTTCGGTGCCTCGTCGGGCTCGGCGGGCTCACCGACCGGGCGTTCCTGCTCCCCGAAGGCGGTGCGGATCCACCGGTTCGCCTCCTCCTGCTCGATCCCGGAGGCGACCAGCAGGTCACTCGCCGTGGTGCGAATCTGGGCGACCACCACACTGCCGGAGAAACCGACCCCGGCGCCGTACGCCCGGCCGGCCTCACTGACCGCCCGCAGCGACCGTTCCCGGGCCTTCTCCGGCTCCTCGCCGGCGGCGAACTCGTGTTTGAGCAGCCGGACCGACTCGGCGAGGTGGCCGATCGCGTCCGGCATCGGATCGGGCACCGGTTCGTCGTCCTCGACGAGCGTGACGGACCGGCGGATCAGCGTGCCGCTGTTGCGCATCGCCCGGTCGATCGGGTCGGCCGCCTCCGCGTAGTGGGTCAGCTCGTCGCGGCGGTGCCAGCGGGCCGGGGAGAGGGTGGCGGTCTCCTTGGCCCCCTCGATCGCCTCGCCCAACGTGGCCAGCTCGTCCTTGTTGTTGCGCAGCCTCTCCAGGGCGCCCTGGATCGTGGCGCGGTTGCGGTGGCGCAGCCCGTCCGCTGTGGCGTCGAGCTGGGCGGCGAGCAGGTCCAGGGCCGGCCGGGCGGCCCGGTTGATCACTCGCAGCGGGTTCAGTGGCAGCAGCACCGCCGTGACCAGCAGCGCGATCCCGCCGCCGAGGAACGCGTCCACGAAGCGGGGGATCTCCAGGTTCTGAGTCGACGGGCTCAGCGTCACGATCAGCACCGCGGTGGCCGCCGCCTGGATGACGATCGCCACGCTCGCCCCGGCGAAGATGGTGAGCAGGATCGCCACTGTGACCACCAGGCCGAGTTGCCACGCCCCGGTGCCGAGCAGGTAGATCAGGAGGTCACCGACGGCCACGCCGACGCCCACCCCGACGATCAACTCGATGGTCCGGCGGAACCGCTGGCCGACCGATGCGGCCAGGGTGCCGACCGCCGAGATCGGCGCGAAGACGGGTTGCGGGTTGCCGAGCACCTTGTGCGAGATCAGGTACGCGAGCCCGGCGGCCAGCCCGGCCTGCACCGCGAGGCCGCCGGCCATCCGTACCCGGTGCAGCCGGTCGTGCAGTGTGGCACGGCTGCGGTGGCGCAGCTTCTCGGTGGCCTCGGCGATCCGCGCGCCGTCGACGTCCACCAGGCCGTCGCGCAGCGCGGTCCGTCGCACCATCGGCTGTCGCTTGTCCCGGGCCACGGCCATGGGCGCGACTACCCGTGGTGGGCCGGCTGAATCCTCCCTTCCCACGCGTCGGGGCCCGATGCGGGAGACTCGGGCGGTGGTTGATCTGTTGGACCGATGGCGGGCGGCGGCCCGGGGTGCGGGCGCGCGGCCCGATCAGGACATCACCCGAGCCGGCGAGCAGTTGATCGTCAGGTGGCGGGAGCCGCACCGGCACTATCACACGCTGGCCCACCTCACGGCGGTGCTCGATGTCGTCGACCAGCACGCCGACCTGGCCACGCGGGCCGACCCGGTGCGGCTGGCGGCCTGGTTCCACGACGCGGTCTACGACCCGCGGGCCGCCGGCGACGCCAACGAACGGGACAGCGCCGCGCTGGCCGGGAGCGCGCTCACCGGGCTCGGGGTGCCGGCGCCCACTGTTGCCGAGGTGCGCCGGCTGGTGCTGCTCACCGCCGGGCACACAGTGGCACCGGGCGACCGGGACGGCGCGCTGCTGTGCGACGCCGACCTGGCCGTGCTGGCCGCGCCGCCGGCCCAATACGAGCGGTACGCGGCGGCGATCCGCCGGGAGTACGCCCACGTGCCGGAGCCGGCCTTCCGGGCGGGGCGGGCTGCCGTGTTGACCGGCCTGCTGGCGCTGCCCGCGTTGTTCCGGTCGCCACCGCTCGCGAGTGGGTGGGAGGAGCCCGCCCGGGACAACGTGCGCCGCGAGTTGGCAGACCTCACCGGGGAACAGGAGAACGCGGGCTGACCAGGTGCTTCGGTCGGCGCAGGCCGGCGGCGCGAAGCAACCGGACCAGTTCCCGGCTGGGCACCACCTCGGCGCCGAGCCACACCGCCGCCGCGAACCGGTCGGCCGGAATGTCGTAGTGGTCCCTGTCGAAGCCGCGCCGGGGCGCCCCGAGCGCCTCGGCGAAGGCGTGCAACTCGGCGTACGAGACGTCACTGATCAGATGCGACCAGAGGCGACCGCGCCACGGCCAGGCCGGCCGGTCCAGGTAGAGCATGATGCCCAAGTTATCCCGCGCAGTCGATCATGTTGATGATCGCCCGTCGGCGACCTAGCCTCGGCTGCATGGCCCCCACCGCGCTCCTCGACGACCTGCGCGCCGCGCTCGGTGACGACGCCGTGCTCACCGACCCGGACCTGCTGCGCCTGCACCAGCGGGACGAGGCCGACCTGTGCCCCGCCGGCGTCCCGCTGGTGGTGACCCGACCGCGCACCACCGAGCAGGTGGTCGCTGTCGTGCAGGCGGCGGCACGGCACGGCGTACCAGTGGTGCCGCAGGGCGCCCGGACCGGGCTGGCCGGCGCGGCGAACGCGGTGGACGGCGCGGTGGTGCTCAGCACCGTCGCGATGAACGAGATCCGGGAGATCGACAGGGTGAGCCGGATCGCGGTGGTCCAACCGGGGGTGGTCAACGCGGCGCTGGCCGGGGCGGTGGCGAAACAGGGCCTCTGGTACCCGCCCGACCCCGGCTCCTGGGAGTCGTCAACGATCGGCGGCAACGTGGCCACCAACGCGGGCGGCATGTGCTGTGTGAAGTACGGCGTGACCACCGAGTACGTCCTCGGCCTGGAGGTGGTGCTCGCCTCCGGTGAGGTGCTGCGCACCGGGCGGCGTACGGCCAAGGGGGTGGCCGGCTACGACCTGACCCGACTGTTCGTCGGGTCGGAGGGCACCCTCGGCGTGATCACCGAGGTGACAGTGGCGCTGCGGCCCGCCCCGGCCGAGTCGCTGACCCTGGTGGCGGTCTTCGGATCGACAGCCACTGCCGGTGCGGCGGTGGCCGAGATCGCGGCTCGCGGGCTGACCCCCAGCCTGCTGGAGTTGCTGGACCAGACCCACCTGCGGGCGATCGAGGCATACCGGCCGATGGGGTTGCGGACCGACGCGCAGGCCCTGCTGCTGGCCGCCGCCGACACCGGCACCAGGGCGGCCGACGACCTGGCGCTGCTGGCCGAGGTGTGCGAGGCGGTCGGCGCCGACGAGGTCTACGCGGCAACCGACGCGGTGGAGGCGGCCGCGCTGCTCCAGGCCCGCCGGCTGGCGCACCCGGCCATGGAGAAGTTCGCGGCGGACACCTTCCCGGGCGGCAACGGCGGTCTGGTGATCGACGATGTGGCGGTGCCGCGCGGCGCACTCGCCGCGCTCCTGGACGGGGTCGCCCGGATCGCTGTCGAGTGCGAGGTGCCGATCGGCGTGGTGGGGCACGCCGGGGACGGCAACATGCACCCGAACATCGTCGTCGACCGGGCCGACCCGGAGAGCGTGCAGCGGGGCCGGCGGGCGTTCGACGAGATCATGCGGCTCGGCCTGGACCTGGGCGGCACCTGCACCGGTGAGCACGGGGTGGGGCTGCTCAAGCGCGACTGGCTGGCCCGGGAGATCGGGCCGGTCGGCGTCCGGGTGCATCAGGCGATCAAGTCGGCGCTCGACCCGGCCGGCCTGCTCAACCCGGGCAAGGTGCTCTGACCGGCGGGCTCACCCTTGACCTTGGCCGGGGTCGGCCCCGGACCCTCGGTCGCGGTCAGCCCTTGACCTCGGCCGGGGTCGCCTGGGTGAGCAGCAGCAGGATCTCCCCGGCGACCGGGGTGAGCTCCTCCCCCGGGCAGTCCTGTGAGGTGATCAGCCCGGTCGAGGTGATGAGGCTTGAGGTCAGCGCGTCGATGCAGGTGGTCCGGTACCGCCGGGCCTGATCGGTCTCGTTGGCGAGCGCGGGGTTGGCGAGCAGCACCTGCAGCCGTTCGGTCAGCTCCGGGGCGAGGGTGCCCCGGGAGGTGACACCGTCGCCGGCGCAGTCGACGCACTGCCACGCGCCGTTGCGCTCGACGCTCAGGGTGCGCATCGGCCCGTCCTCGCCGAGCCGTTGGAGCAGGCTGACCTGACCGGCGGCAACCGTGGTGGGGATCTCCAACTGCGATCCGCCCCCGGCCGTGCCGGGTGTCGGTTGCGCCGCCGGTGTGCTCGGCTTGTCCCGCTCGAAGAGCGAGCACCCGGTCACGGCGAGTGCGACGGCGAGCAGGGTTACGAGCAGACGAGGGCGCGCGCGGCGTAGCACGCGCGGAAACCTACCCCACCGTAGGTAGCGTCCGAAACCACCATCCGGGCCGGTATCGATGGTTACCCATCGGTAACGTGCAATTCGTCATCGAGCGGACGGACGAAGCTCCGCCTGATCGTCGCCACCCCGGTCGGCGGCGTAACCCCGGACGTCCGGGACCCCGAGCCGAGCCGCGTCCGCCGCCGCGTCGTCCGGCATCAACTGGGACTGCCGCTCCGCCTCCACCCGGGCGCGGTAGTGCTCGACCTCACGCGCCCTGGTGGCCGCGTCCCAACCCAGCACCGCACCCATCAACTCGGCGGTGTGCTCCGCCGACTCCAGCCCCCGGTGGCTGGTCTCGAACGAGATCCGGGTCCGCCGGGTCAGCACGTCCTCCAGGTGCAGCGCACCCTCGGCCCGCGTGGCGTAGATGACCTCCGCCGCCAGATACTCAGGGGCACCGGCCAGCGGCGACGCCAGCAGCGGATCGGCGTCGACGAGCGCCAGCAGATCCAGGGTGAGGGTGCCGTACCGCTCCAGCAGGTGCTCCACCACGCCCACCGGCACACCGTGTCGGCGAGCCAGGTCGGCCCGGTCCCGCCACATCGCCGGATACCCGTCGGCGCCGAGCAGCGGCAGATCGGCGGTACGCGACGGACGGGTGCCACCGAGCCGGCGAGCCGCCCGGTCGACGACATCGGACGCCATCACCCGGTACGTCGTGTACTTGCCGCCGGCGACCAGCAGCAACCCGAGCATCGGCTCGAAGACCGCGTGCTCACGGGAGAGCTTCGAGGTCGAGTCGGCCTCGCCGGACAGCAGTGGCCGCAGCCCGGCGTACACCCCCTCGATGTCGTCGGTGGTCAACGGCCGGTCCAGCACGGTGTTGACCTGCTGAAGGAGGTAGTCGATGTCGCGGGCCGACGCGGCCGGGTGGGAGCGGTCCAGCTGCCAGTCGGTGTCAGTGGTGCCGATGATCCAGTGCCCACCCCAGGGGATGACGAAGAGCACCGAACTCGCCGTACGCAGGATGAGCCCCGTCTCGCCGGTGATCGCCGAGCGGGGCACCACCAGGTGCACCCCCTTGGAGGCGCGCACCCGGACGCCGGGCCGCAGGCCCACGTCGTTGAGCATCCGGGACATGTCGTCGCTCCACACGCCGGTGGCGGCGATGACGGTGCGGGCCTGCACCTCGAACTCCGCGTCCGGCGAACCCGGCGGCGCCTCCAGGTCCCGGACGCGGACGCCAGTCACCTCGCGGGCCTGCCGGATCAGCCCGACGGCGCGGGCACTGCTCACCACAGTGGCACCGAGGCTGGCCGCGGTGCGGGCCAGGGTCACCACCAGTCGGGCGTCGTCGACCTGCCCGTCGTAGTAGCGGATCGCCCCGGCGAGTGCGTCCGCCCGGAGACTCGGGAAGATCCGCCGGGCGCCCTCCCGGGTCAGGTGCCGGTGCAGGGGCATGCCCCGGCCGCCACCGAAGACCCCGGCGAAGGCGTCGTAGGCGGCCACCCCGGCCCCGTAGTACGAGCGGCGGAAGATCCGGGCCGGCAGGTCCCGCAGGCCCCGCCCGGCCGGCAGCGGCACCATGATCGGCACCGGGCGTACCAGGTGCGGTGCGAGCCGGGTGGCCAACAGGCCCCGTTCGGTGAGCGCCTCGTGGACCAGGTGGAACTCCAACTGCTCCAGGTAGCGCAGGCCACCGTGGATGAGCTTGCTGGACCGGCTGGAGGTGCCGGCGGCGAGGTCACGGGCCTCGACGAGTGCCACCTTCAGGCCCCGGGACGCCGCGTCCAGGGCGGCGCCCGCACCGGTCACCCCGCCCCCGATGACCAGCACGTCGAAGCGCTCGGCACGCAGTCGGCGCAGGTCGGACGCACGGCGGACCGGTGAGAGCTGACCGGCGACGGATCGGGAGACATTGGGGTCACGCACCCGTCCACCGTAACCGCCGTACCACCGTGTCGACATTCGCCGCCCGCCCCGCGCCGCCCACCTGTCATGTCCCGCACAGATCACACGGGGCACCGGATCGCCGGCCGGCGGAGTCCCGGCCGCCGGAGATCAGGCTGTCGGTTCGAAACCGTTCACTGTGGTCGTAAGGTTCTCGGATGCAAGGTCAGCCTGTGCACCCCGGAGCCAGCACCCGTCATTCCCCGTGGTCGGTGGTCGCGGCAGTGCTCGTCGGCTGCTGGACGGTCGCTGTCACCGCGGGCACCCAGACCGGTGGTTGGCTCACCGATCAGGTGCTGCTGAGCTTCGGACGGGACCGGCTCGGCTGGCTCTGGCCGGTGCTCGGCCTGACCGGCGCCGTGCTGGCCGGCACGCCCGCCCTGCTGCTTGCCGTGCTGCCCCGATCGGCGGCGGTCCGGGCCACCGGGCGGGCCTGGTTGATCGGGGCACTCGCGCTCGGCCTGCTCACATTTCTGCGGGTCGTACCGCCGGTGCACCACGAGGCATACCTCGCCGCGCTGGCCGGCGTCGCATTGCTCAGCGCACTCGCCGTGCGCCGGTCGGCGCGCCGGTGGGCGTACCCAGGGCTGGTCGGCGCGGTCGGCGGCCCGGCACCCACCGGCGACGGCGACGGCGACGGCGACGCCACACGACCCGAGGCCGCCGGGTCGGTCGGGCGGCGGGGGTTGCTGGCGCTCGGCACGGTGCCGCTGCTCGCGATCGCCGCCGGGTTGGCGCTGCTGCTGCCGTGGGCCTGGCTGGGCGCGCTCGGCGGCCTCCTGGAGACCGCACTCGCGCTGCTGGCGGCCGCCGCGCTCGGGGTCCTGGCCGCGGCGCTGTTGGATGCCCCGTTCTGGTCACCGTTCGCGGTTGGGCGACCGCCCCGGCCGGCCCGGCTGATAACTGTCGGTGGCCTGGTCGCCGGGGTGGCGCTCCTGCTGCTCGCGGCGGGGGCCGGCCAGTCCGGTGCGCAGTTGCCCGCGCTGGTGACCCTGCCGCCGGTGGGTTTCGCGCTGGCCGCGCTCTGGGCGGCGGCCTGGCGGCCGAGCGCCGACCCGGCCGAGGCCACCCGTGCCGGCCGGACCGCGACCGGCTGGCTCGTGGGCCTGGCCGCGCTCGGCCCGCTGGCCTTCACCGACCCGGAGGAGATCAGCCTGCTGTTGGTCGGCACCAGGGACATTCCGTTCTGGGTGGCGGTCGCCGCCGGCGTCGGGCTCGCCGTCGCGGTCCTGGTCGCCATCGGGTACGCGGTGCTGCTCGCCCGGCCGACGGCACGTACCCCGAGCCGGCGGTTCGCCGCGGTGGCGGTGGTGGTGCTGCTGGTGGCGTTCGGCGTGGTCGACCTCGGTCCCGGCCAGCCGGGCCTGTACGGCGAGCGGCTCTTCGTGGTGCTGCGCGCGCAGGCCGACCTGAATGATCTTCCGGCCGGCGCGCCGGGTCAGGCCGGGCGGGACGCCCGTGCGGCGGAGGTCTACCGGCGGCTGGTGTCGACCGCCGAGCAGAGCCAGCGCGACCTGCTCCGGGGGTTGAACCGGCTGCGCCTCGACCCGGTGCCGTACTACCTGGTCAACGCGGTCGAGGTGGACGGCGGTCCGGCGGTGCGGGCCTGGCTCGCCCGTCGACCGGAGGTAACTCGGGTGCTGGTCAGCCAGCGCCTGCGCCCGCTGCCGGCCCCGGCCGGCCAGAGCCGGGGCGACGCGCCCAAGCCCACCGGCCCGGAGTGGAACATCCGTCAGATCGGTGCCGACCGGGTGTGGTCGCAACTGCGGGTCACCGGGTCGGGAATCGTGGTCGGCAGCTCCGACTCGGGGGTGGACGGCACCCATCCAGCGCTGCGGGCCGGGTTCCGTGGGGGCGACGACTCCTGGTACGACCCGTGGGACGACACCCGGAGCCCGACCGACCAGGGTGGGCACGGCACCCACACGGTGGGTAGCGCGGTCGGGCGGGACGGGATCGGGGTGGCACCGGACGCGCAGTGGGTGGGCTGCGTCAACCTGGACCGCAACCTGGGCAGTCCCGCGCACTACCTGGACTGTCTGCAGTTCATGTTGGCGCCCTTTCCGGCCGGCGGTGACCCGTTCACCGACGGCCGGCCGGAGCGCGCCCCGCAGGTGCTGACCAACTCGTGGGGCTGCCCGCCCATCGAGGGTTGCGACAGGCGGGTTCTGCGGCCGGCCACCGCCGCCCTGGACGCCGCCGGGATCTTCGTGGTCGCGGCGGCCGGCAACACCGGCCCATGGTGCGCGTCGATCGACGATCCGCCGGCCCCGTACGCGGATGTGCTGACGGTGGGTGCGGTGGATGACCAGCGGCGGGTCGCCGAGTTCTCCTCCCGGGGCCCGGTTCCTGGATCGGGCAAGCCGGACGTGCTGGCACCGGGGGTGGGCGTGGTGTCGGCGATGCCGGGCGGCACGTACGCGGCGCTGGACGGCACGTCGATGGCGACCCCGCAGGTGGCCGGGGTGGTCGCGCTGATGTGGTCGGCGAACCCGGCGCTGGTCGGCGACGTGACCCGGACCCGGCAGATCCTGCGGGACACCGCCACGGCGGCGACGCCCACCTACCGCTCCGACAGCCCTTCCGACGCCTGCGGTGCGCCGTCGAACGTCACCGGTGCCGGGCAGGTCGACGCCTACGCCGCCGTTCGCGCCGCCCAACAATAGGCAGGTTTCCTTCCTGAAGCACTGAGCCGGGGGTGCACTCCTCCACCGGGTGATCTAGGGTCGGCGACCATGGACGCCCAGATCACCGTCACCGAGCTGGCCACCGACCTGGTCCCCAGCGTCGTACAGCTCTGCCGACAGGCTCTCGACCTGCCCGAGGACGCCGCCGAGGCCGCCTCCATCGTCGACGTGCTCCGGACCCGGGCCGCCGCCGACCGGCAGGTCGTCGGGCTCGGCGCGTATCGGGGTGCGGACCTGGTCGGGGCGCTGATCTGCTCGGTGTCGTCGACCGAGCCGGGGATCGGGCACGTGGACCTGGTCGCGGTCCTTGCGGACCAGCGGCGTCAGGGCGTCGGCCGGGCGCTGCTCCAGCAGGCCGAGCGGGTGCTCGCGGAGCGCGGGGCGACCGAGGTGCTGCTGGCCGGGAACCCGCCGTACTACGCGTGGCCGGGAATCGACGTCCGTTACACCCCTGCGGTCTGCGCCGCCCTCGCGCTCGGCTACCAGCAGGACCGGACCGCCTGGAACATGACCGCCGACCTGTCGTACGAGGGGTCGCCCGCGCTGCGGTCCACCGAGGCGGCCGAGCGGCGGCTGGCGGAGCAGGGCGTCACCGTACGCCGGGCGGAGCCGACGGACCTGCCGGCGCTGACGGCGTTCGCCCGGTCCACCTTCGGCGGCGCGTGGGACGGCGAGCTGACCGGGTCGGTGGGGCGCGCCGACGCCGGTTGCCACCTGGCGGAGCGGGACGGCGAGGTGCTCGGCTTCGCCGCGTACGGGTCGTCCCGGCCAAGTTGGTTCGGCCCGATGGGCACCGCGCCGGCCGCGGAGGGGTCGGGCATCGGCGGGGTGCTGCTGCGGCGCTGCCTGCGTGATCAGCAGGCGGCGGGGCTGAGCCAGGCACAGATCGGCTGGGTGGGGCCGGTGCCGTTCTATTCGGGCAGTGCGGGCGCGCGGATCGAGCGGGTCTTCTTCCTGTTCCGGCGGACCCTACCGACGACATAACAGGGGCAAAAAGGACATAGATCCATTCGCCCGCATCGGTCCTCGCGGCCCCCTACCGTTTCGGTAGAGGAGGCAGCCATGACCACGGACGACAACCAGACCGAGGACGGCCAGCCGATCACCTGGAAACCGGTGGGTGAACTCCCCGGCCAACTGCCGTTCGACCGGCTCGACTACGGCGACGCCGAACAACTGGCCGAAATGACCACCGACGGTGAGCCCTTGGCAGCCGAGGAGCCGCAGGAGATGGTGGACGCGCCGGTCCAACTGCTTCCGCCGTACGGCCGGGCGCAGAAACGGCGCAACCAGCGCAGGCTACCGACCTGACGACGAACGGGGCGGACCGCGTCAGCGGCCCGCCCCGGTCGGTGTCGGAACTGGACTCAGAAGTCCATGTCCCCGCCACCCGGGCCAGCCGGGGCAGCCGGGGTCTTCTCCGGCTTGTCCGCGACAACTGCCTCGGTGGTGAGGAAGAGCGCCGCGATGGAAGCGGCGTTCTGCAGCGCCGAACGCGTCACCTTGGCCGGGTCGATGATGCCCGCGGCCAGCAGGTCGACGTACTCGCCGTTGGCGGCGTTGAGACCGTGACCCGCTTCGAGGTTACGGACCTTCTCCACCACGACGCCGCCCTCAAGGCCGGCGTTGACGGCGATCTGCCGCAGCGGGGCGTCCAGCGCGACCTTGACGATGTTCGCACCGGTCGCCTCGTCGCCGACCAGGTCGAGCTTGTCGAAAGCGGTCTTGCCGGCCTGCACCAGCGCGACGCCACCACCCGGGACGATGCCCTCCTCGACGGCGGCCTTCGCGTTGCGAACGGCGTCCTCGATGCGGTGCTTGCGCTCCTTGAGCTCGACCTCGGTGGCCGCGCCGACCTTGATGACCGCAACGCCGCCGGCCAGCTTGGCCAGCCGCTCCTGCAGCTTCTCGCGGTCGTAGTCGGAGTCGCTCTTGTCGATCTCGGCCCGGATCTGGTTGACCCGACCCTGGATCTGCTCGGCGTCACCGGCACCGTCGACGATGGTGGTCTCGTCCTTGGTCACCACGACCTTGCGGGCGCGGCCCAGCATGTCGAGGCTGGCGGCGTCGAGCTTGAGGCCGACCTCCTCGCTGATGACCTGGCCACCGGCGAGGATGGCGATGTCACCGAGCATGGCCTTGCGGCGGTCACCGAAGCCCGGCGCCTTGACGGCGACCGACTTGAAGGTGCCACGGACCTTGTTGACCACCAGGGTGGCCAGGGCCTCGCCCTCCAGGTCCTCGGCGATGATCAGCAGCGGCTTGCCCGACTGCATGACCTTCTCCAGGATCGGGAGCAGGTCCTTCACCGACGAGATCTTGCTGTTGGCGATCAGGATGTACGGGTCGTCGAAGACGGCCTCCATACGCTCCGGGTCGGTCATGAAGTAGGCCGAGATGTAGCCCTTGTCGAAGCGCATACCCTCGGTGAGCTCCAGCTCCAGCCCGAAGGTGTTGCTCTCCTCGACGGTGATGACGCCTTCCTTGCCGACCTTGTCCATCGCCTCGGCGATGATCTCGCCGACGGTGCTGTCGCCAGCGGAGATGGAGGCGGTGGAGGCGATCTGCTCCTTGGTCTCGACGTCCTTGGCGAGCTTGGTCAGCTCCTCCGAGACGCTCGCGACAGCAGCCTCGATGCCCCGCTTCAGGGCCATCGGGTTGGCGCCGGCGGCCACGTTGCGCAGGCCCTCGCGAACCAGGGCCTGGGCCAGGACGGTCGCCGTCGTCGTGCCGTCACCGGCAACGTCGTCGGTCTTCTTGGCGACTTCCTTGACCAGCTCAGCGCCGATCTTCTCGTACGGGTCCTCGAGCTCGATCTCCTTGGCGATGCTCACACCATCGTTGGTGATGGTGGGGGCACCCCACTTCTTCTCGAGCACGACGTTGCGGCCCTTGGGGCCGAGCGTCACCTTTACGGCGTCGGCGAGCTGGTTCATGCCCCGCTCGAGGCCGCGGCGAGCCTCTTCGTCGAAAGCGATCATCTTGGCCATACGGCGTTGTCCTCCTGGACACTCACGGGCCACCCGAGTTTGTGTGCCCCGGATGGGCCGCCTGGTGTGCGCACCTTGGGACGTCGCCACCTGGCGACGACGACGTCCTTCGGCCGGGCCGGATAGCCCGCGACGACCGGCCATGTGCCGCCCCGGTGTCTCCACACCGGCGCAACCTGGCCCCACCGTCCCGACCGCTGGCACTCACGGTATGCGAGTGCCAATGACTTGTTTAGCACTCTCCCCTGCCGAGTGCAAGCACGATGCCGCCGCTCAGCCGAGTTCCGCGGCCAGCACGGAGGTGTTCACCGGCGCCTCATGAGCGCGCTGCTCGGCGTATGTCAGCACCAGACCGATCAGCTGGGCGAGATGAGCCGGCAGGGCCAGCACGGCGGTGATCCCGATCACGACCACCGCTCCGACCGCCGTACCTGGCGACGCGAACGGATCCGTACCGAACGCGGAGGTGCCCACCCCCTCCAGGGAACTGGAGACCACACTGACGACGATCACCGCCAGGGCGACCAGTGCCACCCGACCGAGCAGCAGGCCGAGCCGGTCGTGGAACATCCGGAACGACCGACCGATCGGGTTCTGGCGTTCGAAGAGATAGACCGGGCCGGCCATGCTCAACGCGAAGGCCAGGTAGATGCCCGGCAGCACGCAGAAACAGACACCGACGCCGATGATCAGGCTGACCAGCAGGGTCCAGCCCCACAGCCCGAGCGCCCGACGAAGGCCGTAGCGCAGCGCCGACTCCAGGCTGGCCGGTTGACCGGCCGCCTGCCGGGTGATCACCCAGGTGCCGGCGGCCCACCCGACGGACTGCACCAACCCGATCACCAGGCTGCCGCCGACGAGCACGACCAGGAGGCTCAGCACCTCGGTGGCGAAGTTGTCAGGCAGCACGGGGTTCGGATTCGACTCGGCCTGCGCGGCCCAGTTAGCCGACGGGTCCACCCCGAGGGCGATCACCGAGAGCACCGCCGCCGGCAGCACCTGGGTGAGCAGCATGATCGGCACCAACTGCCGCCAGCCTCGACGCAGCGCTCCCCCGCACCTGTTGAACCAGCCGCCGACGCCGGCACCGGGCGGCGTGATCAGGGCGTCGTTCGGGTCGAACCCGTAACCCGGCGGGTACCAGCCGACCGGCGGCCCCGGATACCACGGCTGCCCGCCGTAGGGACCCGCCCCGGGCGGGTAACCCCCGGTCGGCGGAAACACCCAGCCCGGCTGTGGGGCGGCACCCCCGGCACCCGGCGCGGGATCCCAGCCGGGCGGCGGACCTGCCTGACCGGACGGAGGCGGGCCCGGCCCCCAGCCGGGCGGCGGACCGGGCTGGCCGGGGCCGCCGACGGGCGAGGACGGGTCCGGCTCCCCCGGCCCGGGGGACGGAGGGGGCGGGGGTGGCTGGTCGTTCATGAACGCTCCTCAGCATCGGCTGGAACGGTTCACGATCTTCCCGGCTACACGCCCCTGCCGCAGCCCCGACTCACCGGGCCGATCAGCCAGGAAGCTCAGCCGATGACGCGTACGTGCTCTGCCTGGGGGCCCTTCTGACCCTGGGCGACCTCGAACTCGACCCGCTGACCGTCGTCCAGCGCCTTGTAACCGTCCATCTCGATGGCGGAGAAGTGGACGAAGACGTCCTGACCGCCGTCGACGGCGATGAAGCCGTAGCCCTTCTCGGCGTTGAACCACTTCACGCTGCCCTGTGCCACGGTGCACTTCCCTCACTCTGCGCGGTGTTACCTGACCCGGCGCACGGCGCGGCCGGGCGCCCCGATCACCGCCCCAGCGATCGATGACCGCCATTGAAACAGGTGACGGAAATCGCACGCTACACGAGCTACGACGGCCACGCACGGCCACAAATCGGACACACTCCGGGGCGCTGCCGACACACCGATCGGCCCGGGTGCCCACTGCACCGGATTCGTGAGCGTCATTGCGAATTGACCAACGGCCGCGAGGTGCCCGCGCGGCGGCGGCAATCGGGCACAGCTCACGAAGATCCGCTGTGGTAGGCATGCTGACATGACCACCGACATGGGCTCGTCGGGCTCGCGGCTCGCGGAGATCCGCCGGGTCCGACCGGAAGACGCCGCCCGGACGCGGGCGCTGCGCCTGGAAATGCTCGCCGACGCGCCGTTGGCCTTCCTGGAGACCCTGGCGGACGCGGCGGCCCGACCCCACAACGAGTACGCGGCCCGGATCGCGTACACCTCGGCCGGGTCCCGCAACGCCCAGTTCATCGCCGACCCCGGCGGCCGGCTGGTCGGGCACGCCGGTGGCACCAGCACCCCGGACGAACCCGGGCTCACCGTGATCTACGCCGTGTACGTCACGCCGACCTGGCGCGGCAGTGGACTGCTCGGCGAACTGATCGACGGAGTGGCCGCCTGGTCGCAAGCCTGCGGCCGACCGGAACTGCTGCTGGAGGTGGTCGTCGGCAACGACCGCGCCTACCGCGCCTACCAACGGCTGGGCTTCAAGGACACCGGCGTACGGGTCCCCCACCCCACCATCCCAGCCCTAACCGAGCTACAAATGCGCCGCCCAGCCTGACCCGGTCCGGTGATCAAGAGGTTTGCGTCAGAAACGGCGCTGACGTTGACGCAAACCTCTTGATCACCGAGAGCAGTTGATCAGACGTGTCGCCGAGACTGCACGATCCGGAACCGGTTGGCCACGTACGCGCCGTCGGTCAGGGCCGAGTTGGCCGCCGCGTTGGCTCCGCTGCCGTGGAAGTCGGAGAACGCCGCCGACTGGTTGACGAAGACACCGCCGGTGAGGTTGCAGGACAGGTGCACCCCGACCTCCACCGCCACCGCCTCGACGGCGTCCAGCACCGCCTCGTCGGTCGAGTAGACCCCGGCGGTGAGCGCGCCCTTCTCGCCGACAGTGCGGCGCAGCAACTCCAGGCTGTGGGCTGTGGAGTCGGTGGCGATGGCGAACGAGATCGGCCCGAACCACTCCCGGCCGTACGTTTCCGTGTCGTCCGCGGTCAGCTTGACGATCGTCGGGGTACGCACCACGGCGTCGGCGTACGACGGGTGGGCGACGGTGCGCGACTCCAGCACCGGCTCGCCGACCTTCGTCACCTCGGCCAGCCGCTCCAGCACCCCGTCGTTGACGATGGCGCCGGTCAACTCCACGCCCCGGGCCGGGTCGGCGGTGAGCTTGCCGACGGCGGCGGCGATCCCGCCCGCCACCTCGTCGAAGCTCTTGTGCCCCTGGTCGGTCTCGATGCCTCCGGCCGGGATGAGGATGTTCTGCGAGGTGGTGCACATCTGCCCGCTGTAGAGGGTCAGCGTGAACCCGAGGTTGCGGCACAGGCCGGCGAAGTCGTCGGTGGAATCGATGACGACTGTGTTGAGGCCGGCCTTCTCGGTGTAGACGGATGCCTGCCGGGCGTGCGTCTCCAGCCAGTCGCCGTACTCGGTGGAGCCGGTGAAGTCGACGATCTTGACAGAGCGGTGCAGGGCCAGGTCACTGGCCAGCTTCTCACCTGGCGCCTCGGCCGCCAGCATGATCAGGTTCGGGTCGAACCCGGCCTCGGTGAGCACCTCCCGGGCGTACTTCACGGTGATGGCCAGCGGCAGCACCGCGCGCGGGTGCGGCTTGACGATCACCGGGTTGCCGGTGACGAGCGAGGCGAACAGCCCGGGGTACGAGTTCCAGGTCGGGAAGGTGTTGCAGCCGATCACCAGCGCCACCCCGCGCGGCACCACGTGGAACGTCTTGGTCATCCGCAGCGGGTCACCCTTGCCGGCGGCCTTCTCCCAGCCGGCCGTGCCCGGGTGCCGGGTCATCTCGGCGTACGCGTACGCGAGCGCTTCCAGTGCCCGGTCCAGCGCGTGCGCGCCACCGGCCTGGAAGGCCATCACGAACGCCTGCCCGCTGGTGAACTGCACAGCGTTGGCCAGCTCGAAGATGTGCTTGTGCAGCCGGTCGAGGATCTCCAGGCAGACACCGACCCGGGCCTGCGGGCCGGCGTCGCGCCACGCCGGCAGCGCGGCGGAGGCGGCGCTGACCAGCTCGCCGGGGCCGGCGTGCGGGTACCGCACCGCCAGCTCCACGCCGAACGGGCTCGTCTCGGTGGCGACTGGCTCGCCGCTGCCGGGCTGGTCGAGCGGAAAATCACCACCGAGGTACGCCTCGAAGGCGGCCTTACCGTCGGCGGCGGCGGTCTCGCCGTACACCCGAGGGCTGGGGGATTCGGGATAGGCGGACCAGTAGCCCCGCTCCGTGATCGCGGTCAGCGCACGGTTGAGGGTGTCGGCGTGCCTGTCGTACAGGGGATGCGGGGTCTCCGTCATGCCCGCCATCATGCCTGAGCCAAGTCCGCGAGCAGTAGCGCCGATACCTGTCAGAGGGTGAGCTGCCAGTCCGTCCAGGAGTCCACCGGGCGGAAGCCGAGCTGCTCGTTGATCGCCACCATGTAGCTGTTGCTGGCGGCGTTGATGGTGTCGATGCTCCGCACCCCCGGCTCGTGGGTCAGCAGGTGGTGCAGGTTCTCCGCCTTGGCGATGAGGCCGAGCCGGCGCCCACGGTGGGCAGGGTCGACGATGGTGATCTGCTGGAACGCGTGCCAGTCGGCGGAGGCGCTCACCTCCAGCAGCGTCCAGGCGACCAGCCGACCGGATGCCTCGTGTCGCATCCCGAGGTGGTATCGCCGCCGGCCCCTGGCCTCCGAAGCCCGATCGGTTCCACGGATGCGCTCGGCGTCCACCTGCTCCGGCTCCCACTGCACGTCGCCCAGGGGCGCGTCCATCATCAGCCGGCCGTCCAGGTAGGCGATATCCGTCAGATACTCCTGCGGGGTGGCACCCTGCCAGCAGACCGACCGGTAGCCCTCGGCTCGGGGCTGGGCCTCGGCGAGCGCCGCCCGGAGTGCGATCCGGTCGATCTCGGCGACGTCGAGCCGGCGACGCACCTCGACCAACGCGGCTTGAGCACCGGTCGAGGCGGCGAACGCGTCACCTGCCACGCTTCGGGCCGGGCCGTCGGGCAGCGCGGAGACGGTCAGTGCCACGACCCGCTTGCGGCCGTGCTCGCGCAGCAGGCGCACTCCGTACTCGTGCAGTGCCCGGCCGACGCCCCGGCGCCGCAGCTCGGGGTGCACCTTCAGCTCGGCGTTGGCATTGTCGGTGTTGTCGAGCTGCGGTAGGTCCAGCTGAAGATAGCCGGCCGGCACGCCGTCCAGTCGGGCCAGCGCCCAGAGCGTCTGGGTGCCGGGCATCGGTGTGTGGAACAACGCGTCGAACCGCCGCCGGCAGAAGGGCGGCAGATCCGGCAGATCGACGCCGTTGACGGCCGATCCGATCCGGTACGCCTCGTCGACCGAAGCTTGGTCGGCGCCGTCGAACGACGCGATCGTGATGCTCATGCCGCTGAGGGTGCACCCGGACAAAGCGATCGGGCCAGCGATTAATCGCTGGCCCGATCGAACGTGGTCGGGAGGAGCACTCGCACAACGCCTCCGGCGTTGGGTCGTAAGAACTTCAAAAGTCTTCGGCGAAATGCCCTCCCGCACGGAGCATCTTGCGCCGTCCGGTTCCTGCCGTCAAGTCCGTAGCGGCGGGTTTTCCACACTCACAGCGAAAACCCAGTTACCGAGTGATCCACTCGGCAGTCCGGCTCAGCCGAGGAGGCCGGCGTCGCGGGCGGCGCGCAGCGAGGGCTTGATGTGATGGGTCGGACCGACCTGCCCGGCCACCGCGTCGATGGTTTTCAGGCCCTCGCCGGTGTTGAAGACGACAGTTTCGGCGGTCGGGTCGAGCCGACCGGACTCGACAAGCTTGCGCAGCACGGCGACCGTCACGCCGCCTGCGGTCTCGGCGAAGACCCCTGTGGTGCGGGCCAGGTCGCGGATGCCCGCCCGGATCTCGTCGTCGTCGGCGTACTCCATCCAGCCGCCGGTGCGGCGGACCGCCTCCAGGGCGTAGAGGCCGGCTGCCGGGTCGCCGATGTTCAGCGACTTGGCGATGCCGGTCGGCTTGACCGGGATGATCGTGTCGGTGTCCGCGTGCAGCGCGGTGGCGATCGGGTTGCAGCCGGCGGACTGCGCGCCGAAGACCTTCCAACCGCCGGCCGGCGCCTCGACCAGGCCGATCTCCACCAGCTCCGAGAACGCCTTGTCAATCTTGGTGAGCAGCTCACCACTGGCCATCGGGATGACCACCTGTGCGGGGATCCGCCAGCCGAGCTGCTCGGCCACCTCGTAGCCGAGGGTCTTGGAGCCCTCCGCGTAGTACGGCCGGACGTTCACGTTGACGAAGGCGGTGTCCTCGAACTCGTCGGTCTCCACCAGTTCGCCGCAGAGCCGGTTGACGTCGTCGTACGAGCCGTCGATGGCGACCAGTTCGCCGCCGTAGACGGCGGTGGTGATGACCTTGCCCTGCTCCAGGTCGCTGGGGATGAAGACCACCGAGGGCACCCCGGCGCGGGCGGCGTGCGCGGCGACCGAGTTGGCCAGGTTGCCTGTCGACGCGCAGGCGAACCGGCTGAAGCCGAGCGCCTTCGCGGCGGTGAGCGCCACCGAGACGACCCGGTCCTTGAACGAGTGGGTGGGGTTGGCGCTGTCGTCCTTGACCCAGAGCGGCGCGGTGATGCCCAGCTCGGCGGCGAGGTGCGGGGCCGCGACGAGCGGGGTCAGCCCCGGGTCGAGGGTGACCCGGGTGGCCGGGTCCTGACCGGCGGGGAGCAGCGCGGCGTACCGCCAGATGTTGTCCGGCCCGGCCTCGATCTGCTCACGGGTCACGGTGGCCAGCGCGGCGGTGTCGTAGTCGACTTCCAGCGGGCCGAAACACTCGTAACAGGCGTGCTGGGCGGCGAGCGGGTACCGGGCCGAACAGGCACGGCAGACCAGGGCGCGGGCCGGGCTGGCGGAGGTGTCAATGCCGGAGCTGACGAGCGTCGACGTCATGTCGAGATCCCTCTCATCTTTCCCCGCATCGCACGGTGCGGCGGGGACGGAATTGGCACCTGCCCCGCGGGTCGCTCAGCGGTGAGCGCGCGGGGTGGTTGCCGGGGCGTCGTCGGGCCGTATCCCTCAGCCCCTCTGGATGAGGTATTCAGTTGTGCCGCCGAGTCTAGGACAACGCTGTCGACGGTTGCTACCGCTGATCCCAGGTAGTGGGTCAGCGAGCACTCACCGCCACCGGTTCGGTCACCGCGACCGGGTCCGTCACCGCTGTCGGCCGGGGCAGCGACGCGGTTCGGGGCCGTGCGGCGAGGTTCGCGGCGATCAGGGCGGCGATCGTGATGGCGGCCCCGACCAGTTCGACGGGCTCCGGCCGGTAGCCGCGGGCGATCTGCACCGCGAAGGTGGTCACCGGGACGAGGTTCATGAACAGCGCGGCGTTCGCGGCACCGAGTCGCTGCACACCGGTGTTCCAGGCGAGGACCGCGATCACGGCACCCACCAGCACGGCGTACGTCAACTGCGGCGCGACCGCCACGAGGTCGGCGGCGGCCGGCGCGTGCTGCCAGCCGACGGCGTCGGCGCCGATGCTCAGCGCGAGCATGGCGGCGGTGCCGGCGAGCGCGGTCAGTGTGGTGAAGCGCAGCGGGGACCACTCGCCGAAACGGCTCGCACCGTGGGTGTAGATGCCCCACCCCAGCACCGCACCGATCATCATCAGCCCGCCGAGGCCGAACTGGCCGAGCCCGGCCAGGCTGCCGCGCGTGATCACCAAACCGACTCCGAGGAGCGCCACCAGGGAGAGGGCCAGCAGGAGCGGCTTCGGGCGTACGCCGTCGCGGGCCCAGCGGACCAGCTGGGTGATCACCGGGGTGGTGGCCACGAAAAGGGAGATCTGTTGTGGGGCGGCGTGTTCGAGCGCCAGGTTGGTGAGCAGGTTGAAGCCCGCGAAGCCGACCACTCCGAGCACCACCACCTCCAGCGCCCGGCCTCCGTGCCGCAGCGCGCCGGCACCCTCGCGGAGCAGCAGGATGGCGACCAGGACGACGGCGGCCAGCAGGTACCGCGCGGTGGTCAGGTTGAGCGGGTCGACCCGGTTGAGCGCGCTGGCCAGGATCGGGAACATCACGCCCCAGCCGAGCACTGCGACAAGTGGGTACGCGGTGGCGCGGGATCGCATCGGCAACTCCAATGTTCGAGTATCGTCGAACCAACGACACCGACAGTAGGGCGTTGTTCGATAGTTGTCGAACAAGGGTTACACTGGTCACATGGAGCCGCACGAACCCGACCTGACCGCCGTACCGGTCACCAGCGTCCTGGCCGCACTCGCCGACGACGTGCGGCTACAGATCGTTCGGGCACTCGCCGAGGGCGGCGAGGCCGCCTGC
This sequence comes from Micromonospora sp. NPDC005710, assembly GCF_040630995.1. Classification (NCBI taxonomy): domain Bacteria; kingdom Bacillati; phylum Actinomycetota; class Actinomycetes; order Micromonosporales; family Micromonosporaceae; genus Micromonospora; species Micromonospora sp. NPDC005710. The sequence goes on from NZ_JBEXYP010000002.1 coordinate 203,387, forward strand.
GGCAGCTTCGACTTCGGCGTCTCCAAGGCGACCCGTAGCCACCACCTCAAGGTGCTGCGCGAGGCGGGCCTCACCCGCACCCGGGCCGCCGGCACCAGCCGACTGGTCCGGCTCCGCCGGGACGAGCTGGACACGCTCTACCCCGGCCTGCTGGACGCGGTCCTCACCGAGCACCCGCCGGCCTGAGCGTCCCACCCCACCGGCCGTGGTCCGCAGGTGCGCCGCCCAGCGCAACGGGCGGTGCGTCGGTGTCGGCTCGACGGGCGGTGCGTCGGTGTCGGCTCGACGGGCGGCGCGTCGGTGTCGGCGGGCTGGTGGAACCCACTACTTGCGCGCGCTTTGGAGCTGACTCGTTTACGACATCAGCCGAGAGCCGCCGGTCGGCCGCCGAAGCCGCCTCGTTGAAGCCCCCAGGCGTGGGGCGGCCGGCACACCGAAGGACGACCGGAAGCACCGGCACAAGCCCGGAGAGTCCAGCAAGCTCACGCTTGCGCAGCAGCGAGCGAACGGGATTACTCCGAAACGAAGACGCCGAGCCCTTGGTGGGCCGTACAACTCGCCGGTCTCGATCAAGATAGTGATGGCCTGCCGGACTGTCGACTGACTGCCTACGTTGTAGAGCTCCGCCATGTCCTTGGTCGAGGGCAGCTTGTGGCCAGGCGGCCATTCGCCCGCGGCGATACGCCTTCTGATGTCGGCGATGCGACTCGCTCTGCCACGTCAGCACCATCGACTTCGGCGAGACTACGCTGAGCGAAGAGGACCGTCAGTTCTTGCGTACCCGGGTCTGGTGCGATCACCGCCTCCCCGGCGGTGCCCGCTGCAGCCTGCGGGTCGACCACCCCGGCGAGTTGTGCAGAGCCGTCCCAGCAGCCGTAAGAACATGCTCGGATGAGCACCGGGAGTCTCCGTCGTAGCGTGCCAGGCCAGGAGCCGCAAGCGACCGATCCTGCCGCCGAGCTGATCCTCTACCGGGCCGACGACGGCGGGTCCGCTCCGGCGAGCGATGTCGCAAACGATTCAGCTCCAAAGGGGCGCCAGGAGACGTTGCCTACCTGTTCGTATGGCAGCGCGGCGAGAGCCGGCGAGGCCGGGGCCGGGGCCAAAGCCGGGGCCGGGGCGGGGCGGTGATGCGCCACCCAGATGGGCGAGGATCAACGGATGATCTCCCACCACACGGCGACGCGGCGACGCGTCGGCGCGACGGTCGCGATGGCTCTCGTTCTCGGTGGCTGCACTCGCGACGAGCACCGGGGCCAGGGCGGGGACCCGAGCGGACCGCCGCCCGCCGCATCGTTGCCAGAAGCAGGCCCGTCCGCGAGCACCGAGCCGCCCGCGGCGTGCCCGGCCACCGGCGTACGGATCCGGTCGACCGGCGGGGACGCCGCGATGGGCCTTCGCGCCCTTGACCTCGAGCTGGTCAACTGCGGCGAGCGCCCCTACCAGCTCAACGGGTACCCGGTGCTGCACGTCTTCGACGAAGCGCACGAGCCGGTCATGCTGCGGATGGTGAACGGCGCCAGGGAGATCACCTCCGGCTTCGACCAACCGCCCCGGAAGGTCACCCTTGCCCAGGGCGAGCGGGCCACCGCCGTGGTGTTGTGGTGCAACCTGGTCACCGACTCGACCGTGGTGGCCACGAACGGCGAGTTCCTGACTGTGGCACCCGCCGCCGGGCAGCCGGCCGAGGACGTCGACCCGGACGGGCCGATCGACCTCGGCAACACCGGCCGGATCGGCGTCAGCGCCTGGAAGAAGGCTACGACGTGATGTCCTTGCGGGTGAAGCGCCAGAACGCCAACCCCCAGAACAGCGTTGCGTAGCTGATCGCCGAGATGCAGCCGCGCACCACGTCGTCGGTCTGCACCGGAGTCGACAGCAGACCCAGCCAGGCGGTGCTGAAGTGGGTGGGCAGGAAGTCGCGCAGCCCGCCCAGGGCGGTGATCTGGTCCAGGATGCTGGACAGGATCCAGAGCAGAACCGCACCACCGACAGCGCCCAGTGCGGCGTCCGTGATCACCGACAGCAGGAACGCCAGACCGGCCACCACCAGCAGGACGACAGCCAGGTAGCCCAGCACGGCCAGCAACCGCAGCAACCCCTCGGTGGGTTCCAGCTCGGCGGCGACGGTGCTGCGCAGCGGCGACCAGCCGTAGCGCAGGGTGCCGGCCAGCAACGCGGTGCCGGCCAACAGCAACAGGGCCAGTCCCGAGTACGCGAGCGCGACGACGAGCTTCACCGTCAGCAACCGCGCCCGGGGCACCGGGATGGCCAGCAGATACCGCAGGCTGCCCCAGCTCGCCTCGCTGGCCACCGTGTCGCCGCAGAACAGCGCGACGACCACCACCAGCAGGAACGACGCCGACACGAAGATCGAGAACAGGGTGAAGTTGAGCCCGCCGGAGGTGGCCAGGTCGACCAGGCTGGCGAACTCGTTGTTGCCGTTGTCGTCGTCGCCACCGGAGTTGAACTGGAAGGCGATCAGGATGATCAGCGGCAGCAGCACCATGAACCCGAGCGCCAGCTGGGTCCGCCGCCGGGACGCCTGCCGACGGAACTCCGCCCCGAACGGCATGGTGGCCGACGGCCGATAACCGCTGGCCTCACCCGCATCGACAACAGCCATCACCGGTCACCGCTTCCCCGAGAGTTCTCGCCCACCAGGGCGAGGAACGCGTCCTCCAGGCGCCGCCGAGGCACCACCCGGTCCACCCCGATGCCGGCGCGCACCAGCTCCGCCACCACCTCGCTGCGGGCCGTGCCGTTGGTGTCGACCACCAGTTGGCCGTCGCTCTCCGGCAACACCCGGACCCCGTCGAGTCGGTCCAGCACCGCCCGCGCGGCCACCGGGTCGGTGACGTCGAAGAGCACGCTCGGCGACTCGCCGACGATTTCCTCCACCGGCCCGGACGCCACGATCCGGCCCTTGTTCACCACCACCGCGTGCGTGCACGTCTGCTCCACCTCGGCCAGCAGGTGGCTGGAGACCAGCACCGCCCGGCCGTCAGTGGCGTACCGCTGGAGCACCCGGCGCATCTCGGCGATCTGCGGCGGGTCGAGCCCGTCGGTCGGCTCGTCCAACACCAGCAGTTCGGGGAGGCCGAGCATGGCCTGGGCGATGGCGAGACGTTGGCGCATCCCGTGGCTGTAGTTCTTGATCTTCCGGTGCACCGAGTCACCCAGCCCGGCGATCTCCAGGGCCGCGTCGAACTGCGCGTCCTCCCACGGCCGGCCGGTGGCCCGCCAGTACGCCTTCAGGTTGTCCAGCCCGGACAGGTGCGGCAGGAAGCCCGGCCCCTCCACGAGGGCCCCGATCCGGGACAGCACCGGTGAGCCGGGCACCAGCCGACGGCCGAAGACGTAGATCTCCCCGGCGGTCGGCTGGGTCAGCCCCATCAGCACCCGCAGGGTGGTGGTCTTGCCGGCACCGTTCGGCCCGAGCAGACCCACGACCTGACCGGGGTGCACCTCGAAGTCCACGTTCGACACCGCGACGAAGCCGTCCGCGTACTCCTTGCGCAGCGCGCGCACTGCCAGCGGGGTGTCCGCGTACTCCGGATGAACCGACCGGTCCTGGCGGCGGTGCCGCCGGCGGACCAGGCCGACGACCACGACGAGCCCGATCACGATGGCGGCGAGCAGGCCGGCGAGAACCCAGCGCCAGACCGTGGCGGCGGTGGGGATCGGCTCGCCGGCGACGGTGGGAAGGCTAAGCGCGCCGTCCGCGGCGACCGTGTAGACGGTCGGCGCGGCGGGCGTGGTGTACGCCTGGTCGGAGGTGGCCACGACCAGCCGCAGCCGGTGCCCGGCCTCCACCCGGCGGACGATCCCGGGCAGCGTCACGGTGACCGGGCGGGCGTCCTGCACCCGCTGCGGTAGGCCGGTGAGCCGGATCGGGGCGACCAGGCCGTTCGGCAGGGTTGCCGCGCCGTCCTTGTCGACGTCGTAGAGCTTGACGAAGAGCACCGCCTCGCCGGTCGGCGACGCGGCCCGCACTGTGACTGTCGGCGCACCGGCCACGTCGACCGCCTCGGTCAGCGGGGTCGACTCGAACTGGGCGTGCTGGCCGGGCACGTCACCGGCCACACCGTCCAGCAGCGAGGCGAGCCCGCCCGCGAACGGGATCGAGGAGATGGCGGCCGGGTTGCCGTTCGGCGGGTTGGCGATCGGCTGCGCCGGGCCGGCGACAGTCACCTCCCGACGGGCGTTGCCGGTCAGGCCCGGGTAGTCGGCGCGGCGGAACCCGGTGGCGACGAGACCCCTGTCGAGCGCGTCGAAGCCGGCGATCCGCGACCAGGTGAAGTCGTCGCCGGGTGCGTCGCCCTCACCCCTCACGTAGTGGTCGAGCCACTGGACGGTCAGGAACTTCACCCGGTCGGAGTCCGAGCGGGGTCCACTGCCGCCGTCGTGCCCGCCGGTGAACCAGGCGACCCGGAGCGGGGTGCCGGTGGCGGCGATGCCGCGTGCGTTCGCGTCCGCCTCACCGAGCGGGAAGAGGGTGTCCGCCTCGCCCTGCACCAGCAGGGTGGGGGCCTTGATCCGGTCCAGCGTTCCCGCCGGGCTGGACCGGCGCAGCAGGTCCACGGCCGCCTGGTCGGCGCGCCCGGTGGTGGCGATCCGCAGGTACGCGGCGCACACATCGGCGGCGAACCGACCGCAGGACGGGTCGGCGGCCCCGGCCGGGGCACCCCCGGGGCCGGTGCCAGGGCCGGCACCCGGGCCGGGGCTGGGCGGCCCGGCCGACGCCGGAGCTCCCTGGGGCTGGGCCGCGGTCCCGCCGGAGAGCCCGGCCGGGCCGGAGCCCACGTTGCCGCCCCCGCCGAAGAACAGGCCGGCCCAGCCCTTCTTGAACACGCCCTCGGTGGGCGCGGCCCCGGTGCTCTCCGGCAGGAAGGCGCGGGACAGGTCGTTCCAAGTGATCATGGGCACGATCGCGTCGACCCGACGGTCCTGGGCGGCCAGCAGCAACGCCAACCCACCGCCGTAGGAGCCGCCGACCACACCGACCTTCGGATCACCGGCGGCGTCGGTGCGCACCTCCGGCCGAGCGGCCAGCCAGTCCAGCAGCCGCTCCGCGTCTCGTACCTCGTAGTCCGGGTTGTCCAGGTGGATCTCACCGCCGCTGCGGCCGAACCCCCGCGCGGTCCAGGTGAGCACCGCGTAGCCCCGCCCGGCGAACTCCTCCGCGTCCGACCGCACCGACTCCTTCGTGCCGCCGAACCCGTGCGCCAGCAGCACCGCCGGCACCTTCCGACCGGACGAGGCGTCGTCCGGCAGGTAGAAGGTGGTGTCCAGGCTCACCGGTTGGTCGCCGGACGGTCCGGAGCGGACGGTGAGCATCGCGCTCTCGGTGCGTACGCCCGATCCCTGTGGCCACACCGCCCAGGTCACGGCGGCGGCCAGCAGCACGACGACGACCGCCGCGGCGGTCGCGCGGCAGCGGGTGGGCAGGGCACGCCGGAACCACGCGGCCGGCGACGGCGATGTCATGCGGCACACGGTACGGCCCGCAGCCTGAGCGTTGGCTGAGATCCGCCGTACGTCCGTCCGGTTACCCCGATCGGTGCCAAGGAGGGTGCGAGCGCGCAACGTCCAGCGCGGCACAGCGAGTTGACTTCGGATCCCGTGAATTCCGATCTTTCGTGGATATCCACCTCGATCCCTCCATGTCACACCCACAGCCGACACGGAGCGTGCCGGCAACGCGGACAAATGGTGACATGGCTCGAAGTGACGCGAACCTGACTCGCTGAGTGAGGTCTGACCAGGCGGGGGTTCGATTAGTTTTCCGGTCCGGTGGACGGGACTTTGTCGGCTGGCTCGACGCCGCGCCCATCCGCGCTCCACGCCGGAGGAGAAACACATGTCAGTCCCCGCGCCGCGGGCCCGTCGACGGCCGTCCACGCTGGGCCGACTGCTGCCCCTGCTGCTCATCGGAGCACTCGTGGCACCGTTGGGCCTGCTCGTCACGTCGAACTGGCGGCAGGTCACCGCCGACCGGGACCTCGCCGCCCGGGAACGGCTCGGCGTGCAGTACCTCGCCGCCCTGGCGGCGGTCACCGACGCCCTCGTGGAGGCCCAGTCCAACGCGGTCAACGGCCGTCCCGTCGCCCGGGAAGCGTTGAACGGGGCCGTCGAGGAAGCCGCAGCGGTCGACGCCCGGATCGGCAAGGAGCTACTCAGCCAGGAACGCTGGGCCGGCGTACGGGCCAAGCTGGAGGCGCTGCGCGGCCGGAGCGCCGCCGACCCCGAGGCCGCCTACACCGCGTACGGCGAGGTCTCCGACCTGCTGCTTGCCCTGCACCGCAAGGTCCGGGAAAGCTCCGGGCTGGTCCGCGACCCGGAGGCCGACTCGTTCTTCCTTCAGGACAGCGTCGGCCAGGAACTGCCCGAGGCGGTGGTCGGCGCCGGCCGCCTCGCCGATTTGGGCACGCTGGTCTCCCGCCGGCCGGCCGCCGAGCAACCACGCGGCCTGATGGAGCTGACCGGCCTGCGGGTGTCCGCGTTGACCCCCGCCGGCGACCTCGTCGACAACCTGCGCTCGGCCGTGGACGGTTCGGAGAGCACCGATCTGGGTGCCAACGTGCTGACCCCGCTGGACACCTACCAGCGTTCGGTGGAGGCTCTCGCCGCGTACTCGCTGCCGGGCAAGGACACCGGTGTGGTCAACCCGGGCCAGTTGAGTGCCGCCGCGCTCAACGCGCACCGCTCGGCCCGCCAACTCCAACCGGTCATCCTCAACGAGCTGGACTCGCTGCTCGTCGAGCGCATCGATCGGCTCGACCGGAACCGGTGGCTGACCGTCGGGGCGGCGGTCGCCGCCGTCCTGTTGCTGGGCTGGCTCGCCGCGTTGCTCGTCACCGCCGGCCGCCGGACCCAGCGGCGGACGGCCCAGTCCGCCACCCCCGTGGACAGCCCGGACACCCCACCGCACCGCGACCCCTGGCAACCGCCCGTCGACGAACCGCGTGCGTTGCAGCCGGTCGGCTCCGCCCACGACCCGGAGATCGCACAGTGGGGGGCATTCGATGCTGCTCGGTAGGCTCCGGATCCGCGGCAAGCTCGCGCTGCTCGTGGTGATCCCACTGCTCAGCATGGTCGGCCTCGCCGTGCCGGTCATGCTCGACCGGGTCGCCGCGGCGCAGCGGGCCGGCGACACCGCCGAACGGGTCCGGCTCGCCAGCCGGGTCGGCAGCCTGGTCCAGGACCTTCAGCAGGAACGCATCCTCTCCGTCGGCTTCCTGCTCGGCCGGGTCGACCGCAGCGAGCTGGTCCTCAAGTCCGCCGACGTGGACGACCGGGTGGCCGACCTCCGGGCGGCGCGCAGCGACGCGCTGACCGACCAGGTCGACCGCGCCCTCGACCGGGTGGCCAGCCTCATCGACCTGCGGACGGCGGTGCTGGCCAGGGCCGCCAACCCGGGTCAGGTGATGGACACGTTCGGCCCGATCAACAAGGGGATCATCGAGTCCCTGCGGCTGGTGGTCGGGGTGGACACCGACACGTTGCCGGGCCGGCAGGTGCTCGCCCTCGACGGGCTGCTCCGTGCCGACGAGGGCCTGGGCGCGTGCGCCACCCTGAGCCTGCTGGTCAAGGCCATCGGCACCCCGGACACCACAGCCGGGTACGTGGCGTGCATCGCCGCGCTCGTGGTCGACAACTCGCGCTTCCGCAGCCTCATCACACCTGAGCAGCTCACCGTGGCCCAGCTCAACGACGCCGCCGTGGCCGCCCGTACCAGCCCCGACTTCCTGGTCCGGAGCGCCCGTGATCCGGCCGCCGCGGTTCGCGACGTGCCGTTGGAGGCGCTCTTCCCGGCCGTCCGCACGATGATCCGGCTCGGTCAGTTCGTCGAGAAGAAGCTGGTCGCCGACGTGCTCGCCGAGGTGACCGCCGAGCAGAAGCGGGCGCTCACCGCCGCGTACCTGGTCGGTGCCGTGACGGCGTTGATCCTGACGCTCGTGGTGCTGCTCAGCGTGGCGGTGGCGCGGACGGTGGCCCGACCGCTGACCCGACTGACCCGTTCGGCCGACCGGGTCGCCCGGGTCGCCGAGGCGGAGCTGGTCCGGGTCACCGACGACGAGTCGGAGAAAGCTCAGTCGGTCCGGCTGGAGCCGGTGGACATCCGTGCCCAGGACGAGATCGGCGACCTGGCGCGGGCCTTCGACCGGGTGCAGAACACCGCCGCGCAGTTGGTCGAGCGGCAGGTCGCCGGCCGGCGCAACGTGGCCCAGATGTTCGGCCACGTCGGGCGTCGTACCCAGAATCTGGTGGGTCGACAGATCGCGCTCATCGACCGGCTGGAGCAGCAGGAGGCCGACCCCGGCCGCCTGGAGCACCTGTACCGGCTCGACCACATCTCCAGCCGGTTGCGACGCAACGCCGGCAGCCTCGTGGTGCTCTCCGGGTCGGCCGGCGCCGACGCGCACACCGCGCCGGTGCCGCTGGCCGACGTGGTCCGGTTGGCCCTCGGCGAGATCGAGGACTACACCCGGGTGGAGGTGCAGGTGCCGGCGGGCGTCTCGGCCGCGCCGGCGGTCGTCGGTGACCTCGTCCTGGCACTGGCCGAGCTCATGGAGAACGCCACAGTCTTCTCGCCGCCGCACACGCGGGTGCTGGTGTCCGCCGAGACGGCCGGCGTCGGCGCGCGGATCACCGTGGTGGACCACGGCATCGGCATGAGCGAGCAACGGCTGGCCGAGGAGAACGCCCGGTTCACCCGCCGGGAGCGGCTCGACCTGGCGCCGACCGAGGTGCTCGGTCTCTTCGTGGTGGGCCGGTTGGCCCGTCGGCACGGCTGGGAGGTCGCCCTGGCCGCCACCGGCGGCGGTGGGGTGACCGCACAGCTGGAGATCCCGTCGACGTCGCTGGTGCTGCGCCGCGCCGACCGCGCCGGGTCCGCCGTGGCCCGCGCCGCGGTGCCGGCCCGGGATCGGCGTACGACGCCGACGCCCACCCCCGAGCCGGACGCGCAGCCCCGCGCGGTGGCCGTCGCCGCGCCGGCCCGCTTCGACTCGGACCTGCTCAGCCGCGCCACCCGCAGCCTGGGCGCCGGCCCGTCGTGGAACGCGTTCGGTCAGGCTCAGCCGGAGCAGGCCGCTCCCGAACCGCCGAGCCCGGAACCGGCTGACAAGCCGGCCGGGTCGCGGGTGCGGCAGCGGGTGCCTGGGGCTTCGCTGCACGCCGCCGCCCCCACGACCCGGCCGGTGGACGCCACCGGCGCGGACCCCGCCGCCGCTCGCGCGCTGGTCGAGGCTTTCCAGGCCGGGGTACGCCGCGCCGAACTGCACGTGGCACCGGGCCTCACCGGTGGGTCGACGCGGACGGCCGGCGATCCGTCGGCCGGCGCCGGGGCGGCCATAATGGATCCCGGCACGACCGTCGACCTGCCCAGCACCCCGGGAGGCGCCGGCCCCACGGTGCCGCGCGGTGGCGGCTCACCCGATGCCGCACCGGGCCGGCCCCGGCTGAGCCGACGGGTGCCGGGGGCGAACCTCACCGCCATCCCGGCCTGCCAACCGCTGAGCACCCACCTCGGCGACCCGGCCGAGGTCCGCGACCTCATCAACGAGTTCGAGGCGGGCGTCGCCCGCGCCCTCCGCGACGTCAGCCCCGACCACCGGAACGAAGAAGGATCATCACGGTGACCAGCCCCTTCCTGCACGAAAACGTCGACCAGAGCCAGCCCAGCGCCACTGGGGACCTCAGCCCGGAGGCCCGTACGTTCAACTGGCTGCTGGACTCCTTCACCTCCAGCACGGCAGGGGTCCTGGAGGCGATCGCGGTCTCCTCGGACGGCCTGCTGATGGCCATGTCGGCGATCAAGGACCGGTCCAACGCGGAGCGGTTGGCCGCCGTGGTGTCCGGGATGACGAGCCTCGCCGGTGGGGCTGCCAGCTGGTACGCGCTCGGCGGCTTGAACCGGGTGATCGTCGACATGGCCGACGGCTATCTGTTGATCAGCGCGATCAGCAGCGGTTCCGTGCTCGGGGTGGTCGCCGACCGTTCGGCGAACCTGGGCACCGTCGCGTACGAGATGACGCTCTTCGCCGGGCGGGCCGGTGGCGCCCTGACTCCGCGACTGATCGTCGAATTGAAGAACGCCGTTCAGCAGTGAGCCCCGACGTCGCCGGCGACGATCCGGATCCGGACCCCAGGGTTCGGATCCGCCCGTACCTGCGCACGCCACCCCCGCCCGGGGAGGGCACGGCGGCGACACCGGCCCTGCCGGAGCCGGATCGGGGCCAACCGGCCGGGCCCCGTCCGTTCGTGCTCACCTCGGGGCGGGTGGCGGGCGCCGACCCGGCGATCGGGCTGGAGACCCAGGTGACCGCCCGCATGGACAGCGGCTGGTGGGCCGGCCCACCAGGCGCCCTGTTGGCAACGGAACTTCAGACGATCATCGCGCTCTGCGCCGAGCCGATCTCGGTCGCCGAGATCTCGGCCCGCGCCCGGCTGCACTTCGGCGTGACCCGGGTGCTGGTCGGCGACCTCCGCGCCGCCGGGCACCTGGACGTGCACGTCACCGACACCGACGACGCTGTCGACCCCGATCTCATCCTGCGAGTGATTGATGGACTCCGTGCGATCTCCTGAATGGCCGGTCGCCCCGCTCGGCGGGGTCGCCGCGAACAGCGCCGCCGCCCGTTACGGCATGTCCCCGGGCACCGGGCCGATAGTCGGGCGGGCCGGCCCGCCGCCCACCGCGCCGCCGCCGTACCGGCCCCCGTCCGGCGCCGGGTCGGGAGCACCGAGCGGTAAGCCGGCCGCTCCGCCGATTCCGGTCAAGATCCTGGTGGCGGGTGGGTTCGGGGTGGGCAAGACCACCACGGTGGGTGCGATCTCCGAGATCGCACCCCTGACCACCGAGGCCGAGATGACCACCGCCGGCATCGGCGTGGACGACCCGGGTGCCCGGTCCACCAAGACCACCACCACTGTGGCGATGGACTTCGGCTGCGTGACGATCGACCGCAGCCTGAAGCTCTACCTGTTCGGCACGCCGGGGCAGACCCGCTTCGGCTTCATGTGGGACGACCTGGCCCGGGGGGCGCTCGGCGCTCTCGTGGTGGTGGACAGCGCACGGTTGGACGACTGTTTCCCGGCCGTCGACTTCTTCGAGCGGGCCGGGTTGCCGTTCGTCGTCGGGGTCAACGCCTTCGACGGCCGGTTGGCCCTGGAACTCGGCGAGATCCGCTGGGCGCTGGCGATCGGCGATCACGTTCCTCTGGTGCAATTCGACGCCCGCGACCGGCTCTCGGTGCGGGACGCCCTACTGGTCGTCCTGGACCGCGCGCTGGACCGCGCCACCCGGGACAGGAGGGCCTGAGCCGACCAGCTCCGGCCATGGCGGGAAGAGGTGATCTGGTGAGGGGCGACCTGGACGAGACGCTGGCCCGGCTGGCCCGACGTGTGGAGGCGTCGCGCCGTCGGACCGCCGACCGTGACGACGTCACCGCGCCGTCGGGCCCACCCGGCCTCGGCGGTGACCCCCGCATCGCCCGGTCGGGCCGGCACGCCGGGGTGGAGACGCCGAACGACGTGCCCGGGTGGGGGCCCGTCGAGGAGGTGGCCGAGGCGATCCGCCAGGTCGTCGGGGCGTACCCAGGGCTGGCGGTGACGGTGCAGGTGGAGCACGCCGGGCAGACGTACCCGATGCGGGTCTCCTGGGACGGGCCTGGTGTCGCGGTCGGGCCGGTGCCCCCGCCGGCCCCACCGGAACCCCCGCCGGCCTGGCCGCTCTCCGGTCGGACGGTGCCCGCGTGGGCTCCCGGACCGGAAGGGGTGAGCCCGGACCCGGCGGCCCGGTTGGCCGAGCTGATCCGGCGCGACCCGACGTTGTTGGACGAGCTGGATCCGCGGCGCTGACCGACGGGGGTGGCCACCGGCGGCTACGGTCGGGCAGTGGCGCAACCCGACCTGACCATGATGGCGAGCCTGCGGCCGGCGGCGCTGGACGCCCGACGGGGCATCGTGCGCCTGCACCCGGAGGCACTGACCGCGCTGGGGCTGCGCCCCGGCGACCCGGTCCGCCTTGCCGGCCGCCGGGAGACGGCCGGGATCGCGGCGGAGGCCGGGCCGGGCGCGAGCAGCGCGCTGCTGTACGCCGACGACCTGACGTTGGGCAATCTCGGCCTGCGCGACGGCGGTCAGGTGCGGGTGAGCCCGGTCCCGGTCGTGGCGGCGAGTCGGGTGGTCCTGGCCGGGCCGGTGGGGGTCGTGGCGGCGGTGAGCCCGGAGATGCTCCGGCTCGCCCTGCTGGGCAAGGTGCTCACCGCCGGGGACGACGTGTCGCTGCTGCCGCAGGACGTGCTGCCGGACGCCTCGGTCCGCAGCCTGGTCGAGGCGGCACGGCACAGCCTCGCCAACACCGTCGGTTTCGCCTGGACCAGCACCCTGCTCAGGGTGGTCACCATCGAACCAGCGGCCGGAGCGCTGGTCACCATGGGCACCCTGGTCGGTTGGCAGCAGGGCGCGACCACCCACGGCGGGCCCGCCTTGGTCGACAGCGTGCCGGCCCGACCGGGTACGAGCGCCGACGCGGTTCCGGTCGAGGACACGCCCGACGTGGACGAGCTGCCCGGGCTGCGGACCCAGGCCGAAGAGTTGACCGAACTGCTGGACCTCGGCTTCCACCACCGGGAGGTGCTGGGCCGGCTCGGCACCACCATCTCGTTGGGGGTGCTACTCGTCGGGCCGGCAGGTTCCGGGAAGTCTGCGCTGGTCCGAGCCGTGGCCGCCCGGGTCGGTGCCCGCGTTCACCCGCTCTGGGCACCGGAGGTGGCAGCGCTCACCAGTCAGTCCGCCGCCGGGCGGCTGCGCGAGGCGGCGACGGCGGCCGGGGCCGGCGGGCCAGCGGTTCTGCTGATCACCGACGTCGAGGCGCTCGCGCCCGCTGACGATCCCGGCCCGGTGGCGACGGTGTTCCGGCAGGTGCTGGCGGAGAGCATCCGCTCCGGTGTCGCGGTGGTGTGCACCACCGGCCGGCCGGAGGCTGTCGACTCCGCGCTGCGCGCCCCCGACCTGCTGTCCCTGCGGATCAGCGTCCCGCTGCCGGATCAGGCGCTGCGCCGCGAACAGCTCACGGTGCTGACCCGCCAGGTGCCGTTGGCCGACGACGTACGGCTCGACGACGTGGCCGCGCGTACCCCCGGGTTCGTGGCGGCGGACCTGGCCGCGCTGGTCCGGGAGGCCGGGGTACGCGCGGCACTGCGGCAGAAGTCCGCCGATACGCCCACCGTGTCGATGGCCGACTTCACTGCCGCCCGGGAGGTGGTCCGGCCCACCACGATGGCGGCGTCCACACTGGAGTTGGCGTCGGTGACCCTCGACGACGTGGGCGGCCTACACGAGGTCAGGCAGACGTTGACCGAGTCGGTGCTGTGGCCGCTCACCTACCCGGACACCTTCGCCCGGCTCGGCGTGCAGCCGCCGCGCGGGGTGCTGCTCTACGGGCCGCCGGGCTGCGGCAAGACCTACCTGGTCACCGCGCTGGCCGGCTCGGGGCGGGCCAACGTGCTGTCGGTGAAGGGCGCCGAACTGCTCTCCAAGTGGGTCGGTGAGAGCGAACGCGCTGTTCGCGAGCTGTTCCGTCGGGCCCGGGAGGCGGCCCCCACCCTGATCTTCCTGGACGAGGTGGACGCGCTGGCGCCGGCCCGTGGGCAGGCCACCGACGGTGGCACCACCGACCGGGTGGTCGCCGCCCTGCTCACCGAGTTGGACGGGATCGAGACGCTGCGCAACGTGGTGGTGGTCGGGGCGACGAACCGCCCGGACCTCGTCGACCCGGCGCTGCTGCGGCCGGGCCGGCTGGAACGGCTGGTCTACGTGCCACCGCCGGACGGGCCCGCCCGCGCGGAGATCCTGCGGGCCGCGTCCCGGAAGGTGCCGTTGGCACCGGACGTCGACCTGTCCGCTCTCGGTGACGAGCTGACCGGCTTCTCCGCCGCGGACTGCGCGGCGCTGGTCCGCGAGGCGGCGCTGGCCGCGATGCGGGAGTCGCTCGCCGCCGCCACCGTCACCGCCGAGCACGTGTCGACGGCACGGTCCCGGGTGCGCCCGTCGCTGGACCCGGGCCAGGTCGCCGCCCTGGCCGCGTACGCCAACCGGATGTGATCGGACCAGCCGTCTCAGCGGACGGGCGGCGTGGAGTCGAGGCAGATCTCGGCGCGTACCTTGCCGTGGTCCTCGTACAGTTTCGCGCCGCATTTTTCGAGTACGGCGACAGCGCCGATGTTGTCCGGGGTCGTTTCGGCGACCACCGCCCGCATGCCGGCCCGAGCGGCGGCGTTCAGCAACTCCCGCAGGGCCGCCGCGCCGATGCCCTGCCCGCGCGCCGAGCGGCCGAGCCACATTCCGGTCTCCACGGTGAGCGGCTCGTCACAGCGCGTCATCCGGATCATGCCCAGCACCTCGCCGCCGACGAGGATGGCGTACATCTGCGAACCGGTCGGGCCGTCCAGGCCTTCGAAGCTGGCCCGATGGAATTCCCGGAACGCCTCGCGGCGGGCGAGCGACCAGCCGGCGGGCGCCTCGACCGGAGGCATCACATCACCGGGTTCCGCCTCCGCAGCCGCTACGGAGAGCAACGGCTCCAGGTTCCGTTCGTCCACCGGCTCCAGCCGGACCGCACCCGCCACGTGCCGCAGTCTGCCGCCCTCATCGGCCGAAGTCCACCCCATTGGCCATCCACTGGCGGTCTGGACAGCGGTACCGGCCGGTCGGGCGGCTCGGGTGTTTCGCATCACGCTCTGTTGTCACCCGCACGGGTGGCGAACTGTCGAACCGCCTACCCGAACTCGCAGAACACCACCGACGCGTCGTCGGTCGACTTGTGCCGGCGCAACCGGTCGGGGTGGTCACGCTCGGCGTCCCGCACCCGGTCGATCAACGCGCCCGGGCCGTCGGCCCCCACCAGGTTCAGCAGTCCGGCCCAGTCGGTGAGCGCGAACTGGTCCACCGCGCTGGACGCCCCGTCGCTGAGCAGTGCCGCCCGCCGGAGCGCCCCCGGGCCGTGCCGGGGCGCGGTGCCGGTGACCGCGTGGAACGCCGCGTCCGGGTCGGAGGCGGCCACCCAGTAGCCGTGGGTACGGTTCATCCGCTCCCGCTGGACGCTCACGGCGTGCCGGAACCGGGTGACCGGGTCGGCGCTGCCACCCGGTACGACGGCCACCGTCTCCCGCAGTTCCGCCATCGCCGCGTCCAACCGGTTGTCGGTGACCACGCTCACCTGACCGCCGATGTCGAGGACCAGTGGGCTGTCGCAGAGCACCAGGTAGTCCACCTGATCGCCGCAGTCCCGCAGCAGGCAGACAGTGCTGGACGGGGTGCCCGGATGGTCCAGGTCGCACTGCCCGCCGTGGTCGGCGCGGACCGCGAGGATGGCCGCGGCCAGGTTGCTGGTCAGCCGGGCGGCCGGGCGTACCGCCTCGGCGACGACGACCCGGGCGGCCAGGTGCCGGACGTACCACTCGGGTCCGTGCACGCACCCGGTGTCGAAGCCGTCCGGCACCGTCGCGCCGTCCAGGACACCCACCAACGGGCCGAACCGGAAGACCATGTCCTCGTTCACGGGCCGGCCCGGGGCGGGCGCGGACGCGGAGCGTACCCGCATCACCGGCGCCGACCCCGGCACGCCGGTCGGGTCAGCGCTGTCGAATGTCGTCGACGGCCGCATGCGTCTCTCCCTGCACCTGACCGGCGGCCGAACGGCCCTGGTCGCGTACCGCTGACATGCCCTGCTGGGCGCTGGACCGGACCGACTGCGCCGCCTGCTGCGCGGGCTCCCGCAGGTTGTCCTGCATCTGGTGGCCAACCTGGCTCGCCTGCTCGCGCAGCTCACCGGAGTGCTCGCTCACCATGTTCCGCGCACGTCCGGCGAGTTGCCGTTCCCGCCCACTTGGCGGGATCAGCGAGGCGGCCAGCAGACCAACTCCGAACGCGACCAGGCCGGCAGCCATCGGGTTGCCCTGAGCCTGCTCGCGGGAGTGTTGCCCGAGCGAGCGGGTTTCGTCGCGTACCGAGCCTGCGGCGTGCGACATCCGCTGGCCGGTCTGTTGACCGAGCTGGTTGGAGTTGCCCATCATCATCTCCTTCGCTCGGGTGAACGCCCCGCGGGCCTGCCCGACGCGGTCACCGGCGATCCGACGCGGGTTGACCTTGTCGGTCAGGGCGTCGACGTCACTGCTCAACTCGTTGCGGGTGGTCTCGATCTCCCGCCGGATCCGATCCGGATCACTGGACATGACCTGTTCCCTCCCGACTCGTTCACCGACCCCGCAGGGCGTCCGGCAACTCCCGGGCGGTCTGCTTCGTCCGGGGCAGTACCGCGCGGGCCCGCTTCAGCTGGGTCCGGGCGTTGATGAACAGACCACCGGCCACGGCGGCCCAGAGGACAGCGACGATGAGCGCCGCCCAGCCCTGGTCCATCGTGTTCGACAGCCCCCACCAGACGGCGTACGACACGAAGAGCACCGCCAGGAACCCGGCCAGCCCGGCGGCGCCGAACATGCCACCGGCCTTGCCCGCCTGACTGGCCTCCTCGCGCAGCTCGGCCTTGGCCAGCTCGACCTCCTTGCGCACCAGTGTCGACATGTCCCGGGTCACGTCACCGATCAGCTCGCCGACCGATGCCTGCGTCCGCTCCTTCTCCGGGGCGCTCACGGTGCCACCCCGCCGGGCAGGTCCCGCCCCGGTTCGCCGGGAGGCGAGACGTTCTGCGCCCGTGCCGTCCCCACGTACGGTTGCTGACCGGGGCTCTCCGGTGCGCCCTGCGCGGGTGACGGAGCACCTGACGCGCCGCCCTGGCCGTTGCCGGCCGCCGGCGCGGTCAGGCCACGGGTGAGCCGCCCGACCAGCAGCCCGGCCACCGCAGCGCCGGCGAGGAACGTCGCCGGATGCTGCCGCGCGTACGTGCGGACCTCGTCGAGCACCTCACCCGGTTCGCGCTGGTCGAGCCAACCGGCGGCCTGTTGAGCGGCGTCCGCCGCCTTGCGCACCACCTGGCCGGCCAGTCCGGAGTCGCCGCCCTGTTCGGCCATCGAGCTGAGGTTCTGACCGAGGTCGCGCAGACCTGCGGCGGCCCGCTGCTGCTGCGTCTGCGCCTGATCTCGAAGCTGCCCGGTGGCTTCACCTGTCAACTGCTGGGCCTGTCGCCGCGCTTCTGCGGCCACCTGCCCGCCCTGTTCGGCTGCGCTGTGGGCGACCTGCCCTCCGGCCTGGGCGGCCTGCTGGCCGACGCGCGACGCCTCCTGGCGGGCCTGCTGTCCGGTGCCGCTCTGGTTCGTTGCCGTCATACCCCGCTCCCCTCCTGGGCCCGAGGTCGCGTGCGACCCCGGAACGCCCACCGCCTACCCGCCCACCCAGCCGCCATGCGACAGACCGACGGGACGACGGCGACGAAGATACGGAGACGGGATCGTGCGCCTGGTGCGCCGACAAAGGGTTGAAAGGGGCACGAATCGGCAAGGACGCCGGGCGTTGGGTCAGCGGCGGCGATTACGGGCGCGCGACGAGCGCAACCGGCGGAGCCGGCTGATCAGCACGGGGTCGGCGGCGAGGGCGGCCGGATTGTCCAGCAGACCGTTGAGCAGTTGGTAGTACCGGGTCGACGAGATCTCGAAGGTGTCCCGGACGGCCTGCTCCTTCGCGCCGGCGTGCCGCCACCACTGCTGTTCGAAGGCGAGGATGGCCCGCTCCCGCTCGGTCAGGCCAGGAGCGGGATCGGCTGGCTGCGCCGACTCGTCCGCCGGCGACACGTCGGTGGTCTCGATGGGCGGCGCCGGTCGGGGATTCGGGACCGTCGGCCCGGCGGCATCCGCGACCTCAGCCGGACGAGCGTCGATGGACGGCTCGGAGGCGGCCGGGGTGGCGTCGGCGGACATGTCGCTCAGCCTAGCCAGCGACGACCACTGACGCAGCAAGCGGCGCGGCCGGTCCGCACCGCCGGGAACCCCGACGGCCGGGCCGACCGCGCCGCGTCATTTCGGTCAGGTCAGGTGATGTCGCGGCGACGCATCGCCCAGAGGGCCGCCCCGAGGATCACCACCACCCCTACCGAGAGCAGGACGGAGGACTGCTGCCAGGTGATGTCCATCGTGGCCGGCTTGCACTCCCCGTAGTAGGTCGCGTTGCAGGCGTTCCAGTCCTGCAGGGTGACGGTCTTCGTCATCCAGGCCAACGCGTACGTGGGCAGCAGCCATGCCTCGGCGAACCGCACGCTCGCCATGGCCAGCAGGATGCCCAGGCCGAACTGGCCGACCACCATCACCGCCACCACACCACCGAGGGCCATCGCGGTGTGTCGACCCAGCGAGGCGAGGGCGAAGCCGATGGTGGTGAGCACCAACACCAGCACCACACCGCGTACGCCGGTCAGCATGAACGACTGCCAGACCCCGGAGGTCATCTTCTCGGTGCTCCCCCGGAAGGAAGCGACCGCCCAGAACCCGGCGAACCACAGCACCGCGGCGGGAAGCGTCACCGCCAGGATGCCGGTGAGCAACGCCGCCAGCTTGGTGAGCAGGACGGTGAGTCGCTTCGGCCGCCAGAGCAGCAGGTTCATCATGCCGCCGGTGCTCCACTCGGCGCCGACGAAGGACGCGCCGATGACGAACCCGACCAGGGCGAGGATCGCCGCGAACGGGATCAGGGTCTCGTCGAACGTCTCCTTGAAGTCGAACGTCGAGGGCAGGAACCAACTCGCCTCGATCTGGTCCCGGGACGGGGGCGTGATCATCGAGCAGTCGTCCGGGTAGCGGCCGTCGCTCGAGGTGCCGGCCGCTTTGGCCTTCTCGCACTCGGCGCGCTCCTGCTCGCTCCAGCGCACCTGCTCCTGGTACTGCTGGTCGGCCTGACGCTCGGCCTGGGCGAGCTGGCCGGCGTCGATCTTCTGATTGGTGAAGAACACCCCGACCACCACCGCGGCCAGCACCAGCAGGCCGAGCAGTGTCATGTAGCGGGTGAAGCGCCGCTTGCTCAGCCGGCGCAGTTCGGTACGAAAGAGGCTCACGCGCCCCACCCTCCCGCGGCGGGACCGGGCTGACCCGTTCCACCGACCTTCGTGGACTCGTCGACCTGCCGGTGCTGACCGGGAACCGGCGCGGTGGCGGTCAGTTCGAGGAAGACGCTCTCCAGATCGACGGCGATCGGCGCCAACTCGCTGACATAGAGGTTCTTCTCGGCGAGCAGCCGGGTCACCGACGCCGGCTTGTCGACGCCGGTCAGCATCAGGTGGTCGGGGTGACCGGTGACCCGGATGCCCGCCTCGGTGAGCGCCTCGGTGGCCACCGGCAGGTCGCTGACCGCCTCCAGCCGAATCCGGACCGCACCTGACGAGTGCTGCGCGAGCACCTCGTCGACCGGCCCGAACGCGACCCGCCGGCCCAGCGAGATGATGGTGACCGAGTCGCAGATGAGCTGGATCTCACCGAGGATGTGGCTGGACAGCACCACAGTCATCCCGGACTCGGCGAGGGTACGCATCAGCGTGCGCATCTCCCGGATGCCGCCCGGGTCGAGGCCGTTGGCCGGCTCGTCGAGGATGAGGAGCTGCGGGTTCTTCAGCAGGGCCGAGGCCACCGCGAGCCGCTGCTTCATGCCCAACGAGTACGTCTTGACCCGCTCTCCGGACCGGTCGCGCAGCCCGACGAGTTCCAACACCTCGTCGACCCGGACGGCGGGCACCTCGCCCGCCCCCGCGAGCAGGGACAGCGTGTCCCGGGCGGTGAAGTGCGGGAAGAACTGCGGGCTCTCCACTATCGCGCCGACCTTGCCGGCGACTGCGGGCAGCGCGTCGGGAACCTCGTGCCCGAGCAGCGCCATCCGGCCGCCGTCGGGTCGGATCAGGCCGAGCAGGGTACGCAGCGTGGTGGTCTTCCCGGACCCGTTGGGGCCCAGGAAGCCGTGCACCTGCCCCGCGTCGACCCGCATGTCGAAGCCGTCGAGCGCATTGCGGGTGCCGCGTCGACGACTCTTGTACGTCTTACGTAGACCTTCGATCTCCAGGACAGCTGGCAAGCTGCACCTCCCCCGATGGGTGGGCGTGACAGGCGACACCATACGCGGTATGCAGCAGTGCGCAATACGCGGTATGCATCGACGCGCCGATCGGGCTAGTTCATCGACGGAGCGTGACCGCTCAGGCGCAGACGACCTGTACGCCGGCAGCGCGGAACCCGTCCACCACCTCGGGCGCGGCACCCGAGTCGGTCACCAGCGTCTCCACCCGCTCGATCGGGCAGATCCGGGCGAAGGCGTGACTCCCCAGCTTGGACGAGTCCGCGATGATCACCACGCGCTTCGCGCGGGCCACCATCAGGTTGTTCATCGCCGCCTCCCCCTCGTGGTGGGCGGCGGCGCCGAGGTGCGGGTCGATCGCGTCCACGCCGAGCAGGGCGACGTCCAGGGTGACCTCGCGCAGCAACGCCCCGCCCAGCGGGCCGACCAGCTCGAACGACTTCGGACGCACCACGCCGCCGGCAACCACGACCTTCATCCGGGATCGGACCAGCAGCTCGTTGGCGATGTTCAGCGCATTTGTCACCACTGTGAGCTGGGCGCCCTCGGCACTGGTGTTCAGATCCGGTCGCACCGCCAGCGCCCGCGCAACCTCGGTGCTCGTGGTGCCGCCGTTCAGGCCGACCACGGTGCCGGGCGTGACGAGGGCTGCGGCGGCGGCCCCGATCCGCTGCTTCTCGGCCGAGTGCTTGGCCGTCTTGTAGCGCAGTGGCAGGTCGTACGACACGCCGTTGGCCACCGCGCCGCCCCGGGTTCGCGTGATCATCTGCTGCTGCGCGAGCTGGTCGAAGTCACGCCGGATGGTGGCCTGGGAGACGTCCAGCCGCTCGGCTGCCGCCTCGACGCTCACCCGGCCGTTGTCGGTGAGCATTTCGAGCAGCGCGTTCCATCTGGCGTACCGGTCCACTGCGGGCCCTCCGAGCAACTGCACGCACGGTGATTGATTGCGTGCACACTAGTGCGCGAAACTAGGCTGGCGCAAAAGAACTACCTGCGCGATCGCTCTGTCGGTTGCCATGGTCACCTGCGTTCGCGCAGAATAACGCGCGAAATGCGGGTCTAACGAGCCGTATTGCGCACCGATCGGCCCTGCGAGGAGTTTCCCATGGCGTACGTGGACGCGGAGATCGCGAGCCAACCCGACTGCTGGCGGGAGGCGGCCACACTGGCCGAGGTCGTACGCGGTGACCTGCCGCGCCCCGGGGAACGAGTCGCCGTCGTCGGCTGCGGCACGTCGTGGTTCATGGCGATGGCGTACGCCGCCCGCCGCGAACAGGCCGGCCAGGGTGAGACCGACGCGTTCCAGGCCTCCGAGTTCCCCACCGGCCGCCGCTACGACCGGCTGATCGCCATCACCCGTTCCGGCACCACCACCGAGGTGCTGGAACTGCTCGCCGCGCTGCGCGGACAGACACCCACCACGGTCATCGTCGGCGACCCGACGTCCCCGGCGGTGCACCTCGCCGACGCCACTGTGGCAATGCCCTTCGCCGACGAACGGTCGGTGGTGCAGACCCGCTTCGCGACCACCGCGTTGGCCCTGCTCCGGGCCCAGCTCGGCGACCCGGTGACAGCCCTCGCCGCCGACGCGGAGGTGGCGGTGCGGTCCCCGCTGCCGATCGACCCGGCCACCATCGAGCAGGTCACCTTCCTCGGTCGGGGGTGGACGATCGGGCTGGCCCAGGAAGCGGCGCTGAAGTGCCGCGAGGCGGCCACCTTCTGGGCCGAGGCGTACCCGGCGATGGACTACCGGCACGGCCCCATCTCGGTCGCCGCCCCCGGGCGGCTGGTGTGGGCGTTGGGTGACCTGCCCGACGGGCTGCCCGAGGACGTGGCCGCCACCGGGGCGGCCTTCGTCCACAGCCGCACGCACGGTTGGCGCACGGTGCTGGGCAGTTGGTCGGCCGGCCGTACCCCGGTCGACCCGATGGCCGACCTGATCCTGGCTCAGCGCTTCGCTGTCGCGCTGGCCACCAGCCGGGGTCTCGACCCGGACGCGCCCCGCCACCTCACCCGGTCCGTGGTGTTGGCGTGAGCGCGAGGAGTGAGCCGGGCTTGCGAGCCCCGCAGTCGCGAACCGGGAAGGCGTCATGAGCGACCGGGTGGTCGTTGCGCTGGACGTCGGCGGCACCGGCATGAAGTGCGCGCTGGTCCGGCCGGACGGCGTCGTGATCCGCACCGAGCGGCACCCCACCGACGCCGCACGTGGCCCGGCCGCCGTTGTCGGCACCATTCTTGAGGTGGCCGGCGGGCTGGCCGACAAGGCCCGCGCGGACGGGCTCACCCCGATCGCGGTGGGCGTCGCCGTACCCGGGGTGGTGGACGAGGCACGCGGGGTCGCGGTCTGGTCGGCGAACGTGGGCTTCCGGGACGTACCGCTGCGGGACCTGACGGTGAGGCGGCTCGGCCTGCCGGCGGCGCTCGGCCACGACGTGCGCGTCGGTGGTCTCGCCGAGGCCCGGCTCGGCGCCGGACGGGGCACCGGGCACGTGCTGTTCGTGGCGATCGGCACCGGCATCGCCGCCGCGCACGTCGTGGACGGCACGGCCGCGGTGGGGGCGCACGGCGCCGCCGGGGAGATCGGCCACATCCTGGTACGGCCCGACGGCCCGCGCTGCGGCTGCGGCCGACCCGGCTGCCTGGAGGCGGTGGCGTCGGCGGCGGCGATCGGCCGTCGTTACGCCGAACTGGCCGGCGGGTCCGCCGACGCCTCGGTGACGGCGGCCGAGGTGGCCGAACGGGCCGCCGCCGGCGAACCGCTCGCCGGTCGGGTGTGGCAGGAGGCGGTCGAGGCGCTCGCCGACGGCCTCGCCACCGGGCAGGCGCTGTTCGACGTGGCGACGATCGTGCTCGGCGGCGGTCTCGCCCAGGCCGGGGACCGGTTGCTGACCCCGCTGCGGGCGGCGCTGCACGAACGAATGACCTTCCACCGGGAGCCGCACCTCGTCGCGGCAGCACTCGGCGACGAGGCCGGTTGCCTCGGTGCCGCCCTGCTCGCCCTGGACGCCGTGGGTGTCCGTGACCTTCAGGAGAAACGATGACCGTACGGGTGAACGGCCGAGTGGTGACCCCGACCGGAGTCGTCCGTCAGGGGTGCGTCGAGTGGGACGGTGATCGGATCACAGCGGTGGCCGAGTACCCGTCGGTGCGCGACGGGCACTGGATCCTGCCCGGCTTCGTCGACATGCACACGCACGGCGGTGGCGGGCACACGTTCACCACCGGTGACGCCGACGAGGCCCGCGCGGCGGCCGACTTCCACCTCTCGCACGGCACCACCACTCTGCTGGCCAGCCTGGTCAGCGCACCCTTTCCGCTGATGCGGACGGCCACCGAGGCGTTCGCCCCGTTGGTCGACGAGGGTGTGCTGGCGGGAATCCACTTCGAGGGGCCGTACCTGTCGGCCGCGCGCTGCGGTGCGCAGAACCCGGAGTACCTGCGGGACCCGTCGACCGACGAGCTGACCGAGCTGATCGAGCTGGGCCGCGGCGCCGTCCGGATGGTCACCCTCGCACCGGAGCGCGACGGCGCCCTGGAGGCGATCAAGCTGCTCACCGCGCAGCGGGTGGTGGCGGCGGTGGGTCACACCGACGCCACGTACGAGCAGACCCGCGCCGCCGTCGCCGCCGGCGCCAGTGTCGGCACCCACCTGTTCAACGGGATGCGGCCGGTGCATCACCGCGAGCCCGGTCCGGTGGTGGCCCTGCTCGACGCCCCTACCGTGATCTGCGAGCTGGTCGCCGACGGGGTGCACCTGCACGACGGCATGCTGACCTTCGTCACGGCGACCGCCGGCCCGGACCGCGCCGCGCTGATCACCGACGCGATGGCCGCCGCCGGCATGGCCGACGGCGAGTACGAGCTGGGCGGCCAGGCCGTCACCGTCGCTGACGGGGTGGCCCGGCTCGCCCGCGACGGCGCGATCGCCGGCAGCACGCTGACCATGGACGCCTCGCTGCGGCACGCGGTGAACGCCGGAATCCCCATCGCCGACGCCGCCCGGATGGTGGCCACCACCCCGGCGCGGGCCATCGGCCTCGGCGACCGGGTCGGGTCCCTCCAGGTGGGTCTCCGCGCCGACCTGGTGGTGCTCGACGACGACCTCACTGTGGTGCGGGTGCTGCGTGGGGGCTCCTGGGTGGAGTGACACGCCCGTTGCGCGACTGCCGAGCTGCCCTACGGGCGGCCCATGGCGCAGGCTGTTCCGCCTGCGACCAGCCCCACGGTGCTCCTGGGATGTCTTTGGAGCTGAGTCGTTTGCGGCATCAGCCCAGGAGCCGCGCCAGCCCACCGGCCCGGCCCAGCCGACCTCGGCTGAATCGTTTACGACATCAGCTCCAAAGGCAGCGGCTTGGACAAGTGTCCAGCCACCGAGCCGACCAGCAACCTCATGAGCGAGCCAGACACCGGGCCGCGAAGCGCCATGCCTCGGACCACCAGGCCACCAACAAACCGGGCCACCAACAAACCGGGCCACCAACAAACCGGGCTGGACTCAGCTCAGGCTGGGGACTTCCACGCCGAGGACGGCCTGCTCGTCGGGGCGGTGCACAAGCACCTCGGACAGGTACGACTGGACCGCGTGGCGCATCCCCACGTCCCGGCCGGCCTGCTCGGAGAGCAACCACTTGTGCTCGATGATCTGGGCGAACAGTTCCTGCGGCTCCAGCTTGCGGCGCAGGTGCGCGGGAACGGCCCGGACCACCGGCTCGAAGACCTCGGTGAGCCAGCGGTGGGCGGCCTGCTGCTCGTCGATCAGGTCGCTCTCCGCACGGTAGGCGTCCAGGTCGTTGAGCAGCTTGCGGGCCTGGTTCTCCTCGGCGTCCAGCCCGGTCAGCCGCAACAGCCGTCGGGTGTGGTAGCCGGCGTCGACGACCTTCGGCCGGACCAGGAACCGCCCGTCGTCGATGGACGACATGGCCACCTCGGCGACGTCGAAGCCCAGCTCGTTGAGGCGGCGGATCCGGCCCTCGATGTCGTGCCGGGCCTCCCGCTCGATCGCCTGCTCGTAGGTGATCTCGTGCCAGAGCCGCTCGTAGCGCTGCACGACCTCCTCGCAGACCACCTCCGGGTCGATGGACTCGTGCAGCAGGCCGGCGGCCTGCAGGTCCAACGCCTCACCGAAGATGTTCACCCGGGCGATCTCCAGGTCCTCACCGCGCTGACCCTTGGAGAGCGAGAGGTGCAGGGCACCCGTCTCCGCGTCCACCAGGTAGGCGGCGAAGGCGCCCGCGTCCCGCCGGAACAGCGTGTTCGACAGCGAGCAGTCGCCCCAGAAGAAACCGGTCAGGTGCATCCGCACGATCAGGGCGGCGAGCGCGTCGAGCAGCCGGCTCATCGTCTCCGGCCGGAGGGTGTGCGAGAAGAGCGCGCGGTACGGCAGCGAGAACTGCAGATGCCTGGTGATCAGCACCGATTCGAGTGGCTCCCCGTCCTCGGTCTGCCGGTCGGCGACGACAGCCACCGCCTCGACCGACGGGAAGCCGATCCGCTCCAGGGCCCGGAGCAGGTCGTACTCCCGCTCGGCGATCCGCTCGCGGGTCTCCTTGAAGGCGTACACGTACTCGCCCAACCGGACGAACCGGACGATGTGCCGGGAGATGCCCTGCGGCAGCGCGACCAGGTGTTGGGCAGGCCACTCCTCCAGCGGTGTCGACCAGGGCAGGTCGAGCAGCGCCGGGTCAACGAGGGCAGACGTGATCCGCACGGGCACAAGCATGACGCCTCACCCCCCGCATCGCCTCACATCGTGGTTGTGCCCACAGCGCCGCACACCCCGGCCTCGCACGCGACCGGTAGCGTGGTCGCGTGCTCAAACCCACAGTGGTACGACGTGACCTGCGGCTACGTCCCGTCCGCCCGGCCGGCTGGTGGTTCGACGCGCTCCTGCTCGTTGGTCTGGTCGGGTTGACAGTGGCACTCGCCACCGACCACCTCTTCGGGTTGGACCGGGCGGTCGACGACTGGTCCACCGGGCACCGGCCGGCCGCCGTCTACTGGACTGCCCGGGTGCTGAACTTCCTCGGCCAGGGCAGCCCACTGACGTTGATCGCCGCTGGGCTGAGCGTGTGGCTGGCCGTCCGGCTGCGCTCGGTGCGACCGATCCTGCCGCTGGTGGTGGGGTTCGTGCTGACCTACCTGACGATCGGCCCGTTCAAGGTCTGGACGGCGCGGGCGGCACCGAGCGCCAGTGTCAAGGAGCCGTTCCTGACCCCCGAGCAGACCCTGCCGATGTTCCACGACGACCTGCCGGTGCGGTTCGCCCAGTCCTACCCGTCGGGGCACGTCGCCAACGCGATCGTCTGGTACGGGATCATCGCGCTGCTGCTCGCCCCGCTGGCCCGCAGCTACGGCCGCCACCTGCCGGCCCGGCTCGTCACAGTGATCCGCGTCGTGCCGCCGCTCGTCGTCCTCACCACCACCACCTACCTCGGCTTTCACTGGCTCACCGACTCGGTGGCCGGGCTGCTGCTGGGCCTGATCCTGGACCGGCTGCTGCACCGGGTGCCCTGGGACGGCGTTCCGCTCCCCGGCCGGCTACGCGCGTGGGATCGGCCGTTCATCTCGTACCCCTAGGGTTTCGGCTCGTGGACCAACTGGCGCGGAGGCTGGGCGTACCCGATGCGGTTGTCATCGGGTTGGGCTCGATGCTCGGCGCGGGCGTCTTCGTGGTCTTCGGCCCGGCGGTGGCGGCGGCCGGCGGCGGCCTGCTGCCCGCTCTGGTGCTGGCCGGCTTCGTCGCTTTCTGCAACGCGACCAGCTCGGCTCGGCTCGCGGCCCGCTACCCGGAATCCGGTGGCACCTACGTCTACGGCCGGGAGCGCCTCGGGCCGTTCGCCGGATTCCTGGCCGGCTGGGGCTTCGTGGTCGGCAAGACGGCGAGTTGCGCCGCGATGGCGTTGACCATCGGGGCGTACCTCTGGCCGGGTCAGGCCCGGCTGGTCGCCGTCGGCGCGGTGGTCGCGGTGACCGCCGTGAACCTGCGTGGCATCGGCAAGACCGCCACCGTGACCAGGGCGTTGGTCGCGCTGGTGCTCGCGGTGCTGATTGTGGTCACTGTGGTCGGGGTGGTGAGCGGGCCGGTGCACCTGGACCGGCTCGGCGGGCCCGGCGGTTCGGCGCGGGGCGTGCTCACCGCGGCCGGGTTGCTGTTCTTCGCCTTCGCCGGGTACGCCCGGATCGCCACGCTCGGCGAGGAGGTCCGCGACCCGCAGAGGACGATTCCGCTGGCGGTGCCGCTGGCGCTCGGAATGGTGCTCGTGATCTACCTGGTGCTGGCGGTGGTCGCCCTCGGTGTGCTGGGCGTCGACCGGCTGGCCGGGTCCGCCGCGCCCCTGGTCGACGTGGTGACCGCCGCCGGGCTGCCCGGCCTGGCGTGGGTCGTCCGCGCCGGTGCCACGGTCGCCGTCGTCGGAGTGCTGCTGTCCCTGGTCGCCGGGGTCGGGCGGACCACCCTCGCCATGGCCCGCCGACGTGACCTGCCCGGCGCGCTGGCCGCCGTGCACCGGGTCCACCAGGTGCCGCACCGCGCCGAACTGGCTGTCGCCGCCGTGGTGATCGTGGTGGTGCTGCTCGGTGACGTCCGTGCGGCGATCGGCTTCTCCAGTTGCACGGTGCTCGTCTACTACGCGATCACCAACGCGGCGGCGCTCACCCTGGGGCGGGAACCCGGTCGTCGGCTGCCGGTGCAGGTGCTCGCCGGGCTGGGGCTGGCCGGGTGTCTGCTGCTCGCTGTCAACCTGCCAGTGACCAGCGTGCTGGCGGGAGGCGGTGTGCTCGCGGCCGGTGCCGCCTGGTACGCGCTCCGCCTCGCGCGCCGGTGACCCGGAGGGGCCACCGGCGCGGGGTTCAGCGGCTCAACCGCCGGTAGCGGCTCAGTGCCAACGGGGCGAACGTCGCGATCAGCAGCACCGGCCACAGCACCGCCAACAGCATCGCGTGCTCCGCCGGCCAGGAGTCGCCGCCCAGGCCCGGGTTGCCGAACAGTTCGCGGATCGCCGCGACGGTGGCCGACAACGGATTCCACTCCGAGATCGTCCCGATGACCGGCGGCATCAGCTCGGGCGACACGAAGACGTTGGAGATCGCGCTCAACGGAAACGCCGCCGGGAAGACGATCACGCCGACCGTGTCCGGGTTGCGGACCAGCAACGCCAGGTAGATCCCGACCCAGGTGATGGCGACCCGCAGCAGCAGGAGAAGCCCGACGGCGAGCAACGCCTTGCCGACGCCCTGTCGCCACTGCCACCCGACGAGCAGCCCACAGACCAGGAGGGTGGACATCTCCAGCAGCGCGCGCAGCAGGTCGGCGGCGCTGCGACCGGTCATCAGGGCGGACCGTGCCATCGGCATCGACCGGAACCTGTCGACCACACCACGGCTGAGATCCAGCGCCACACCCGTCGCCGTCGCCCCCAGCCCGTACAACATCGTCATCACGAACACCCCGGGCAGCAGGAACTCGCGGTAGCTGCCACCACCGGGCACCTGCATACCGCTGCCGAACACGTACCCGAAGACCAGCACGAACATGATCGGCAACGAGAAGTAGAGGATCAGCTCCTCCGGCGCGCGGATCACGTGCGTCATGTTCCGCCTGGTCATCGTCCAGCCGTCAGCGATTGCGGTGGTCATGTCACGTCCGCCTCTCGTCCCGCCCCGACGGGCTCGCGGGCCTCGTCCGGTCGGTGCCCGGTCAGGTACAGAAACGCCTCGTCCAACGTCGCGCGCCGCAGGCCGATGTCCTCGACCGCGATCCCGGCGTCGTCGAGCGCGCGTACCACGTCGACCAGTCCGGCGACGCGGTCACGCACCGGCACGCTGAGCCGGCGGACCTCCGGGTCGAGTTCGGGTTCCACGCCGCAGATCCGCTCCACGAGACGGGCAGCGAGGCTCACCTCGGCCGCGTCGCGGACCACCACCTCGATCCGGTCGCCGCCGGTCATCGCCTTCAACTGGTCCGGTGAGCCCTCGGCCACCACCCGACCCGCGTCGATCACCGAGATCCGGTCGGCGAGCTGATCGGCCTCCTCCAGGTACTGCGTGGTGAGCAGCACGGTGGTCCCGTCCGCGACGAGACCGCGGACCAGGTCCCACACCTGGTTGCGGCTGCGCGGGTCCAGGCCGGTCGTCGGCTCGTCCAGGAACAGCACCCGCGGCGTACGGATCAGACTGGCGGCCAGATCCAGCCGGCGGCGCATCCCACCCGAGTACTCACCGGCGGAGCGACCCGCCGCCTCGTCGAGCCCGAACCGTTCCAGCAGTTCGCCGGCGCGTCGACGGGCCTCCCCCCGGCCGAGCCGGAACAGCCGGCCGAACAACTCCAGGTTCTGCCGGCCGCTGAGGATCTCGTCGACAGCGGCGTACTGCCCGGTCAGCCCGATCCGGGCACGGACCTCGTCCGGCTGACGCCGCACGTCGTACCCGGCCACCGTCGCCCGTCCCGTGTCGAAGCGCAGCAGCGTGGTGAGGATCCGCACGGCAGTCGTCTTGCCCGCCCCGTTCGGCCCCAGCAGCCCGTGGACAGTGCCGGGCGGCACCGTCAGGTCGAACGTGTCGAGCGCGCGGGTCGGGCCGTACCGCTTGCCCAGCCCTTCGGCGACCACTTCGAATGTCGTCATGCCCCCACGGTGCGGTCGGGCGCTGACGGATCACGCACCGTCCGCTGACGGCGCCGCACCGGCCTTCTCCGCCTCGGTGATCTGCGTGAGGACGAGGATGATCTCCGCTCGGGCGGCTTCGCCGACGTACCACCCGGTGAGCCCACCGGCCAACGCCTCCTCGCCGAACCGTCGCGCGGCGGCCAAATCACCGCGCAACCGGGCGACCTGGGCGAGGCCGAGGCGGGCGGCGGCCACGAACTCGGGCGCGCCGCTGCGCTGCGCGAGGAGCAACGCGCCGGCGAAGTCGTCGTGCGCCGCCGCGAGGTCACCGGCGCGCAGCCTTATCTCCCCCCGGGTACGCAGCATGTCGGCCTGGTCGACGGCCGACCCGAGCGCCTCGACCAACCCCATCGCCTCATCCATGTGCGCACCCGCCGCCTCCGGGTCGCCCCGCCAGGCGGCCAGCTCGCCGAGGGCACCGAGCGTGATCATGGTGCCCCACCGGTCCCCGCTGCTGCGGAAGCCGTCGAGCGCGGTGGTCAGCGCCGTCCGGGCCCGGTCCCACTCACCACTCCACATCAGCGACGCGCCACTGCCCATCGCACCGAGTGAGGTGATCCAGGTGTCCGGGCCGACCAGCCGCCGCAGCTCCCCCATCAGCTCGTCGACATCATCGGCACCACCGGCCGGCGGCCCGGTCGAGATCCCCGACAGGTACAGCAGGAACGGCTGTCGCGGCGGCCGGTCGAGGCTGCGGATCACTGACGACTGCGTCCCGACGGACGGCAGGTGGCCGGAGCCCGCGAGCGAGGCGTTGTAGACGCACAGGGCGAACTCCTCGCGGAGCCCCGGCGGCGCTTCGGTGCCGAGCAGTTCGAGGACGTCGGTGGCGAGCCGCGCCCCTTCCCCGCGTATTCCGCGCAGCCACCAGTAGAACGACAGGGCCGCGACCATCCCGGCCGCGTCGGACGCGTCGCCGGCGGCAGTGGCGCGGCGCAACGCCGCATGCAGGTTGTCGCGTTCCGCGTCGAGCCGTCGCAACCAGTGCAGCTGCTCCGCGCACCGGAGATGGTCGCTGGCGGTCCAGGCGAACTCCAGGAAGTACGCGGTGTGCGCGCGGCGGAGCCGGTCGGCCTCACCGGCCTCGACGAGACGCTCGGCGCAGAAGGCCCGCACCGTTTCGAGCATCCGGTACCGGCCGCCGGTCATCTCCACGAAGGACTTGTCGACCAGACCGGTGAGCGCGTCGACGAACTCGGCGGTGGGCAGCTCGCAGACCCGCCCGGCCGCCTCCAGCGTGGCCCCTCCGGCGAAGACTGTCAGCCGTCGGGCCACCTCCCGTTCGGCGTCGTTCAGCAGATCCCAACTCCACTCGACCACCGCCCGGAGGGTGCGGTGTCGAGGCGAAGCGGCCCGGTTGCCCGTCGAGAGCAGCCGGAACCGATCGTCGAGCCGGGCCGCCACCTCGGCGACGGGCAGCCCACGCAGGCGCGCGGCGGCCAACTCGATCGCCAACGGCAGGCCGTCCAGGGCCCGGCAGATCCGCAGCACCGTCTCGACGTTCACCGGCGTGACACGGAAGTCGGGCGCGACGTCGACGGCCCGCTGGACGAACAGGCCGACCGCCGCGTACTCGCCGGCGTGGAACGCGGACGCGCCGATCGGGGGCACTGTCAGCCCGGAGAGCGGGCACAGCGCCTCGCCGGCCAGCCCGAGCGGCTCCCGACTGGTCGCCAGGACGCGCATCGCCGGGCACGCGCTCAGCAGCCGGGCCGCGTCGACGAGGACGTGTTCGCAGTTGTCGAGCACCAGCAGCAGCCGCCGCTCGGCCAGCGCCTCGACAAGCCGATCGGTGGTCTGCCAGCCCGACTCGCCGGAGGCGCGCAGGCCCGCGTCGCGCAGGCCGAGCGCGCTCAGCACCGCCTGCGGGACGTCCGGACCGTCGGTCAGCCCGGCCAGCTCGACGAAACGGACCTCCCCGTCGACCCGGCCCGCCGCCTCGATCGCCAGGCGGGTCTTGCCCGCTCCCCCGGGCCCGGTGAGGGTGACGAGCCGACGCTCGCGGAGAAGCTCGCCGACCCGCGTGAGCTCCTCCTCCCGCCCGACGAACGTGGTGAGCTGGCTCGGCAGCGCCGGATCGGCCGGCCCGCGTTCCGCACCACGCAGCACCGCGACGTGGATGGCGGCCAGTTCCGCCGACGGGTCGGTGCCCAACTGCTCGGCCAGTGTGTGCCGGGCGTCCTCGAACTCGGCAAGCGCCTCCGCCGGCCGACCCAGCGCGGCCAACGCCCGCATGAGCTGGCCCCGCGGGCGCTCCCGCAGGGGATGCGCGACGACCAGTTCACGCAGCTCCGCGACGAGCGTGCCGTGTACGCCCAGCGCAAGGTCCGCCTCGACCCGATCCTCGGTCGCGGCCAGCCGCAACTCGTCCAACCGGGCCGCCTGCACCGGCGCGCCGGCCGGGCCGACGGCATCGGCCAGAGCGGGACCACGCCACAGCTCCAACGCCTCGCGCAACACCGTCGACGCCCGCTGCCAGTCGCCGTCGACGAGCGCGCGTCGTCCCGCCTCGGCGAGCCGCTCGAACCGGTACGCGTCGACCTCGTCGGGATCGACCGCCAGGCGGTAACCGGCCGGGTGGAACTCGACCGGATCGTGCCCGGCGGGCAGAGCCTGGCGCAGCCTCGACACCTGGGACTGGAGCGCGTTCGCCGCGCCCCGGGGCGGATGCTCCCCGTACAGGCCGTCGATCAGGCGCTCGGCGGACACCACCCGGCCCGCGTCGAGCAGGAGGAGCGCCAGCAACGCACGCAGCCGTGGGCCGCCCACGGGAACCTCTCGCCCGTCGGCCAGCACCACCTGGGTCGGCCCCAGGATGCGGAAACGCATGCCACTGATTGTCGCTCAACGCCGGCCGGTTCCTGCCTCCCGATCAGCGCCGTCACGGAACTTCCGCACCGTGGTCAGCTCACCTCACCGGCCGCGTCCTGCCGGCGGGTCATCTCGTCAGGCAGGCCGGCGGTCGTCGAGGAAGCGGCCTCGGCCGGCGCAACGGGATGCGCCGCGCCAGGTGCGGACGCGGCGACCTCGGGGTCCGTCGGGCCGGGCACCGGCGGAGACGCCGCCACCGGGATCTTCGACCCGCCGTGGACCGGGCCGCCGGGCCGAGGCACCGGGACCGGGTAAGCGGGCGGGGCGCACTGCCGCGTCAGCCAGTCCAACCCGCGTCGCCGGGCGACAACTGTCAACCGGTCACCGGCGAAGATCACCTGACGGGGGTCGAGGTCCTTCCACCAGATCGTCCTGGCACCACCGGCCGGGGTGCGGGCGATCAGCCGGACCTGGCCGTCCCGGTTCACCACGTCGAGCGGTCGACCGTCCAACTCGGAGCCGGGGGCGACGGGCACCTCGGCGACCGGGAGCGCGTGCCGGTCGACCGGAATGGTGGTGATCACGGCACGTTCGGTGAGCGCCCCGATGAATGCCGGAGCGGCCAGGTAGGAGACCGACCGGGACACTCCGAGCGCGAAGGTCTCCTCCACCCGCTCGGCGAAGTCACCGTCGAAGAGCCGGAGCACCACGCGCAGGTCGGCACGGAGATCGCGGGCGGCGAGCGCCGCCTCCAGGTTGGCCACGTCGTCGGTGGACGCCACCACGAGCGCCTGGCAGTCGGCCACCGAGGCGGCGACGAGCGTCTCCGGCAGCGCCGCGTCGCCGACGATCAGCGGCACCTCCAGTTGGCGCGCCAGGGCCGCGCCGCGCGGCTCCGGGTTCTTGTCGATCGCCACCACCTCGACGTCGTACTCGCGCAGCTGCGCGACCACCCGGGTGCCGACGTTGCCCAGGCCGATCACCACCACGTGCCCGACCCGCGCGGGTTGCAGGCGGCCGGTGTGCAGGGCAAGCCGGGCGTTGACGATGCCGTCCACCACGACGGCGGTGATCAGCGGGATGAGCGCCAACCCGGCCAGGTTGAGCACCACCTGCATGATCTGCGCGTCTGCCGCCTTCGTGGTGTCCGGATCGGCGCCGCTGAGGGTGGTGACGAGGGTGAGGTACAGCGCCTCCAGCGGAGAGACGTCCTCGGCACGGGAGATCAGCGCCCCCAGCACCGCGATCAGCGCGAGCACCGCCATCACCGCGATGCCGATCTTGCGGGTGGCGAAGCCACGGATCGCGCCCATCACCACAGTGACCGGGCGGCGGCGCCGACGCGCGCGGACCAGCCGGCGGGCGGCGACCTCGGTGCCCGCCGGCTGGCCGGTCGCCTCGGCGAGCACCAGGTCGGCGCCGGCCTGCTCGGCCGGCAGCAGCACCACCCCGTGCGCCTCGGTGACGTGCGCCAACGCGCAGACCACGTCCTGCGGTCGGACATCGGCCCGCCGCGCCACCCGCAGGGTCTTGTCCCGATGTTGGAAGGAACTGGGGTCGACCTCGTTGAGCGCGGCGGCCACGAAGGCCGGTGCGGCCATCTCGGCGTCGGAGAGCACCTCGACCGGTGCCTTGAGCAGCTTGCGTACGCCGTCGGCGAGGGTGCCGTTGAACATTCGCAGCACCTGGCGGACCCGCTGGTCGACGGCCTGGGCGCACAGTGCGGCGTACAGGTTGCCCACGTCGTCCTGGTGCAGCAGGGCCAGCCCGGTCGCGCCGGCCAGGCCGGCGGCCTCGAAGGTGTCCACGTCCAGCCGGTCCGAGCGGACCACCCGGACCCCGCGCAGCCCGGCCACGTCCGGGCCGTTGCTGCGGTAGCGCTCCGGAACGACCACAGTCACCCGGGCCCCACCCAGCGGCAGCTCGGATTCGAGCATCGCCCGGGCCACGTAGTAGGCGAGCGCGTCCTTCCCGCAGATCACGTAGTGCGGGCGTGGATCACCGACGGATCGCAGCCGCCAGTTCCACTCGACCGCCCGTCGCGCCCGGTCCCGCCACGGCTCCGCCATGCCCGGATCGTAATCAGCACGGCCACCGTGGGCGACCCCGTCCGGATCATCCCGCGACCAGGTATGTCCGGGTCGGCGACGGGTAGAGCAGCGACATGCAGACGTTCCTCCCGTACCCGGGCTTTCTGGCCAGCGCCCGCACGCTGGACCAGAAGCGGCTGGGCAAGCAGCGGGTGGAGGCCATCCAGGTGCTGCGCGGGCTCACCCGACCCGGGTACGGCTGGCGCAACCACCCGGCCGTGAAGATGTGGGCCGGGTACGAGGAGGCGCTCGTCCGCTACGGGCTGGACATGTGCGCGGTGTGGACCGAGCCGGGGCGGGCGGACACCTGCGCGACCACGATGACAGTCGACCTGGCCGCCGCCTGCGGGGCCGGCGTGATCCGAACGCAGGACGAGCTGGCCGGTGCCGGTGAGCTGCCACCGTGGCTGGGCCGGGACGACCTGCACCTGAGCCACCGCTCGTCGCTGCTGCGCAAGGATCCGGCGCACTACCGCCCGCTGTTCGGCGATGACGTACCGGAGGATCTGGAGTACGTCTGGCCCGCCTCGGACCGTCCCCGCCGATGCTTACCAGTCGACTGAGCCGAAAGTGGGGCAGACTGGCCCCCATGGCGCTGTCGCAAGTGGTAGGTCGGTTGATTGGCGTACGGCAGCATCAGGTGGACCCGGGCGGCGGTGGTGCCGACCGGGTGCCGCGACCGACGACGGCGCTCGTGGTGGGTGGCGGCATCGCCGGCATGTCGGCGGCTGTGGTGCTGGCGGAACGGGGTGTGGCGGTCACGGTGCTGGAGGCGGCACCCACGCTCGGCGGTCGACTGGGTGCCTGGCCGGAGGCGCTCGCCGACGGCAGCCAGCAGAACGAGCACGGTTTTCACGCGTTCTTCCGGCAGTACTACAACTGGCGGTCCATCCTCCGCCGGGTCGACGGTGATCTGGGCTTCCTGAAGCCCATCCCGGGCTACCCGATCCTGAGCGAGCAGTGGCCGACGGAGGAGTTCGGCAAGTTGCCGCCGGCACCTCCGGCGAATCTGCTGGCACTGCTGCTGCGCAGCCCCAGCCTGCGCCTGGCCGACCTGCGGCTGATGGATCGGGACGCCGCGTTGCCGCTGCTCACCTACGACCCGGTGCGCACCTACGCCGAGCTGGACGACACCACCGCCGACGAGTTGCTGGCGTCGCTGCGGCTGCCGGACCGCGCGCGGGCAATGCTGTTCGAGGTGTTCTCGCACTCGTTCTTCAACCACGAGGCGGAGATGTCGGCGGCCGAGATGGTCGCCCAGTTCCACTTCTACCTGCTCGGAAACCCGGAGGGGTTGGCCTTCGACTGCCCGGACGAGGACTACGCCACGGCGATCTGGGAGCCGCTGACCCGGCACGTGGAGAAGCACGGCGGCCGGGTCCTCACCGGCTGCGCCGCCACCGGGGTGCACCGCGATGGCGAGGGTTGGCGGGTGACGACCACGGACGGTGAGAGCCATCCGGCCGGTCACGTCGTGCTCGCCGTCGACCCGCCGGCGCTCGCCGCGCTTGTCTCCGCCTCCCCGGACCTGGCCGAGCAGGCCCCGGAGCTGGCCGCGAAGATGCCTGCCTTCGGCACCCCCGGCCCGCCGTACGCGGTGGCGCGCTACTGGTGTGACGGGGACGTGGCAGCCGGTCGGGCGGTGTTCAGTGGCGTGTCCCGCCAGCCCACCCTGGACTCGGTGACGCTGTACCACCGACTGGAGAACGAGCCGCGGCGCTGGGCGCAGCAGACCGGCGGGTCGGTGATCGAGCTGCACGCGTACGCCTGCGAACCCGGCGTGCCCGCCGAGGAGCTGGCCGAGCGGATGCGCCGCGAGCTTGTCGCGCTCTGGCCGGAGGCCGGCGACCTGCGGGTCCGCGAGCTGCGAGCCCGGGTCGAGGCGCAGGCGCCGGCGTTCACGCCGGGCAGCCATGCCTGGCGACCGGGGGTACGCACCGACGCTGACGGCATCTACCTGGCCGGCGACGGGATCGCCACGGACTTCCCGAGTGCGTTGATGGAACGCTCGGCCGCGACCGGGATCATCGCGGCGAACCACATCCTGCGCGCCGAGGGCGGCGCTGCCGAGCCGGTGCGCTCGATCCGGCCGCGTGGGCTGCTGGCCGGCCGCACCGGCCCGAAACGACAAAACACAACATAAGCCACGGTACGCTGCCGTACGCTCGAATGATCAACCGTCGATCGGCCAGGCGGGAGGGCAGCGGGAGATGTCACCACTGCATCGCGCCGGCACCGAGAACGGCTCGTCGATCGACGAGATCGGCCGCGACGACGCGTACCCGCTGATCCGCGACGAACGCGCCTGCATCGTCACAGCGCTCCGGCTGGGCTGGTGGATGGCGGACGCCTACCACCACGGGCAGCACGCCGAGCCGCGCGCCTTCGTCGAGGCCCGTCCCGCCGTACCGCCGGCCAAACTCTCCAACCTCACCGAGATGTCCTCCCACCGGCGGATGCGGATGTACCTCGACGGGGTGGACGTCGCCCTGGCCCAGATCGCCGACCTCACCCGGCACACCGGGCCGGTGCCCGACACGGCCGCCGCCCGAGCCCTGCTGCCCGACCTGGGCCGGCCCGACCCCGCCGACCCGGTGCCGTTGCTGCTCGCCCTCGACGACCTCAACGTGGAGGTGCTGCGCTGGGCGATGGCCGCCAACCACCGGGTCGGGCTGGCCTACCGGCTGGGCCGATCGGTGGCCGACACCGTCCGAGCCGGCGACGTCACACAGTTGCTGCGCCAGTTCGGCGGCCGGCAGGTCCAGATCAGCAGATGGTTGGACGAGCTGGCAAGCGTTCTGCCGCCCTACTCGGCCGCCGTGGTGCGCCGGTCGATGGCCGCCTGGGCGAGCGCTGTCGACAGCGCCGGCCGCGGGGATCCGACCGAGCCGGCGCCCGCCGCCCTGAGCCGGGCCCTACGTGGCCAGGGTGACCTCTGGCGCGACGTGCTCACCGGCGGTCTGCACCCCCGTGACCTGCTCGACGAGGAGGACTACGCGGTGATCGCCAGGAACCTGATCATCCGGGACCGTCGGCTGGTGGCGCAGGCGGCCCGGGGCATCTTCTGGCCGGTGCTCGTACCCCTGCTGTTGGTGCTGTTCGCTGTCGTCGGCGTGAGTGCCGCGGCGGCCGCCGGCTCACCGACCACCCGGGCCACCGTCGCCCTGGTGGGTCTGGGCGCCGGGCTGGCCGCGATCTGGCGATCGGTCTCCGGGCCCGCGCTGGCGGTCGCGGGCGAGGTCAACAGGCCCCTGCTCGACAGCGAACTCACCGCACGGATGGCCCTACGGCTGAACCGGCCGCTCACCACCGCCCAGGTGGCGGCGAAAGCGGCAACTCCCCGCACCCGCCGCCAGCGACGCCCCGAGGAGACCGGTCGATCGAAATACGTTGCCGGTACGTCCCGCGTCGACCTACCGTGAGCGCGCACTGTCAACCACCACCACGGGAGCAGGTCATGACGATGTGGCACGTCACCGCCGCGCTGTCGACGCTGCCCCGTGACGGTTACCGAGCGGAAGGTCCCCGGGCGGGCCGGCCCGACTGACGCGTACCCGTACGCGCCCAGCCGCCCCGTCCGACAGCCGGACCGGGCGGCTTTCTGCTGTCCGACCCGGCGTCGTCCCGCTCGTCGTCGTCCTGTTCGCCACCAGCACGGAGGGAGATTCCGGTGGACGCCGTCCTCGTCATCAACGCCGACCTCGGCCCGCTGCACCGGGTCACCGTCCAACACGCCGTCCGCATGCTCTGCCGTCGGGTGGCCGAGATCCACGAGGCCGAGCCGGACCGGGTGATCGGGGTCTTCCCGATGCCCCGGGTGGTGCGCCTGGTCCGCTTCGTGGTCACCCGGTGGAGGTTCAACTCCGGGCCGGCCTGGTCGCGCGCCGGTGTGCTGCGCCGCGACGACAGGTGCTGCGCGTACTGCGGCGGCGCGGCCACCACCATCGACCACATCCTGCCCCGCTCGCGCGGCGGCCGGAACACCTGGAAGAACACCACCGCCGCCTGCTACGCCTGCAACCAGCGCAAGGGGGACCGGACACCGGCGGAGGCGGGCATGCCGCTGCGCCGGGAACCGGTGAACCCGGGCTGGGGGGCGCTGGCGGGGCGGTGACGGACCGGCCGGCGGGAACGGGGGGCCGCGCCCCGGGTACGTCCCGGGCGCGGCACCCGCCGGCCCCCGATCAGGCGGCGCTTTCCCTGACCTTCGACTTCACCTGGCCACCGGGGCACTGCACCCGGATCTCGCTGCGGTACGCCGTGGACGTCAACTCGACGGTGATGTTCCTCGCCGGCCCCGGGTCGTACGCCTCGACCCGGAATCCGGGCGCGAGCACCACCTCGAGCACCTCGACCGACTTACCCACGCAACGAACGACGACCGTCCCGCCGCGCGCCTCGACGGGTCTGCCCGCTGTGGCGGTGGGCGCGGGAGTCGGCGCGACCCGGGTCGGGGCCGGGCCCGCGGCGGTGGGCGGCGGCGGGCCCGGTGCCACCGAGCCACCCGGACCGGTCGTGGGGCCGGTCCGGGTGGCGGACGCGGTGGTCCGGATCGGCGGCACGGCTGACGGTCCGGCGTCGAGCACCTCGATCGGCTGCTCGGTGTGGGGCATTCCCACCGCTGTGGTGCCCGTACCGCTGCCGGTCGGCGGGGTGCTCTGCCCCGGTCGACGATTACCGAAGTCACCGAGCGACCCGGCCAACGCCACCGCGGCGATCACGGCACCCCCGACGGTCAGGATGGCCCGCCCCCGACGCCCCGGCCCGCGCCTCCTGGGCCGCCCGGGCGAACCACCGGCCGGCTCAGCTCTGGTCGGCTCAGCACCGGTCGGCTCGGCCCTGGTCGGCTCAGCCCTGGTCGGCTCAGCACCGGTCGCGGTGCTGATCTGCTCGATGACGTCTACCTTCGGGTCGGCGACGGCGGCAGTCCCGCTGGCGGCGGCCCCGCTGGCGGCGGCGAGCAGGATGCGGGCCGCGTCGGCGGCCGACGGTCGGTCGGCGGGGTCACCGGCCAGGCACCAACGGTAGAGCCGGTACACCTCGGGCGGCACACCCTCGATCTCGGGCAGCGGGTCCGGCTCGAGGTGCGCGTACGTGCTGAGCGTCCCCGCCTGCTCCTCGGCGGGCCAGGGCAGCCGGCCGGTGAGCACCCGATGCAGCAGCAGGCCGAGGGCGTACACGTCGCTGGCCGGCAACACCTCGCCGGCCTGCAACCGCTCCGGCGCCAGGTACGCCGGTGTGCCCAGCAACCGCCCCTCGAAGTCGATCTCCGGGGCACCGGTGGCTGCCGCGATGCCGAAGTCGAGCACCTTCGCGCCGGTGGGTGTGAGCATCACGTTGCTCGGCTTGATGTCACGGTGCACGAACCCCTGGTCGTGGGCGGCGGCAAGCGCCGAAGCCACCTCGGCACACACCCGCAGACCGGCGCGCGGCGGCAACGGCCCGACGACCAACCGCCGTTCGAGGGTGTGCCCGCCGAGCAACTCCATCACCACGAACGGAACCTGGTCACCGTCCAACGCCGACTCGCCGTAGTCGTAGACGCTCGTGACATGCGGATGCGACAGCCGGGCCGCGGCCTTGGCCTCACCCCGGATCCGTTGTCGGGCGTTGGTGTCCGAGGCGACGAGCACCTTCACCGCCACGTCCCGTTCGAGCACCTCGTCGTACGCCCGGTGCACCGCCGACATGCCACCGCTGCCGAGGCGCTCCAAGAGCCGGTAGCGGCCCGCAAGCAACTGATCACGCTGCACGACCGACAGCCTGCCGTACCGGCCCGAGGTTCAGGTACCCGGGATCGAGGTGTTGCGATGGGTGGGAGCGGGTCGGCCGGGTCAGTCGCCGGTCGGGGGCCGCCAGGCGAAGCGGGGCTGTCGGCGTTCGGCGATCGCGGCGACCCCCTCCCGTGCCTCCCCGGTGGTCACCACCTTCCGGTGCCACCAGGCGATCCGGGCGGGCTCGGCCCGCTCGTCGATGATCTCCTTGGCGGCGGTGATGCTGAGCGGCGACCGTTGGGCGATCGTCGCGGTCAGCTCGTCCACCCGTGCGGCGAGCCGGTCGGCAGGTAGCACCTCTTCGACCAGGCCGATCCGCAGGGCGCGCTCGGCGTCGATCAGTTCGGCGGTGAACAGGAGATGCTTGGCGGCGGACGGGCCGACCAGCCGGGCCAGCCGGCGTGTCGTCGGCGCCGGATAGACGAGCCCGAGCCGGGCCGGCGGTACGCCGAAACGGGCGTCGTCCGCGGCGATCCGCAGGTCGCAGGCGACAGCGAGCTGTGCCCCACCGCCGACGCAGGCGCCCCGGATGGCCGCGATCGTCGGCTTGGCGAACCGGGCCAGTCGATCCTCGGCGGCCACCGCGATGCTGGTGTCACCAGCGTCCAGCAGCTCGGCCAGGTCACCGAGGTCGGCACCCGCGCAGAAGGCGTCGCCCGCGCCGGTGAGCACCAGCGATCGTACGGCCGGGTCGGGCTCCAACCGGTCGAGCAGTTCGGGCAGGCGACGCCACATGGCCGCGGTCATCGCGTTGCGCCGGGCCGGGTTGTGCATCACCACTGTGGCGACCGGCCCGGTCACCTCGACGGTCAACTCCGCGTCCGACACGTCGGCTCCTTCCCGCGTCACCTGCCCGGCGGCGCCGATCTGCCGTCGTCGCCCCGCTGCCGCGACCATAACGACGCGAGCCCGACGACCACCGTGAGGGGTGGTCGCCGGGCCCGCACGTGGGCCGTCAGGTCAGGAGACGGTGACCGCGGTGTCGTCGACCACGAAGGACGTCTGGAGCGAGGAGTCCTCCACGCCAGTGAACTTCAGGCTGACAGTCTGACCGGCGTACGACGCCAGCGAGAAGGACTTCTGGCTGTAGCCGGTGGCCTTGTTCAGGTTCGAGTAGGTCGCCAGCGTGGCCAGTACCGTTCCGCCCGAGTTCAGCACCTGCACGCGCAGCGTGTCGTACGCGACGCTGGTGGTGGTCTCGGCCGAGTCGATGTGCAGCCAGAAGCTGACCGTGTACGACGAGCAACCGGCCGGCAGGCTCACCGACTGGGCGAGGGTGTCGGTGCGGGTGGTGCCGTACCCGTTCAGCCAGGCCTTGTACGACCCGGTGCGAGCAGCCTGGCCGCTGTCGTTGGTGATCACGCCGGAGGAGGCCGACCAGCCGGTCGCGCCGGACTCGAAGCCCGGGTTGGCCAGCTTCTGCCCCGGGGCGGTGCAGCCGCCACCGGTGCCGTTCACGGTGAGCGTGTAGGTGGCGCTGCGGGTGACAGCGCCCGCGCCGTTCACGGTGACCGAGTAGGTGCCCGGCGGCGTGCTCGCCGAGGTGCTGATGGTGAGGGTGGACGAGCCGCCCGAGGTCACCGAGGCGGGGCTGAACGCGGCGCTCGCCCCACTCGGCAGGCCGGACGCGGAGAACGTCACCGTCTGCGCCGAGCCACTGGTGGTGGCGGTCGACACGGTGGTGGAGGCCGAGCTGCCCGGGTTGACCGAGCCTGCGGTCGGCGACAGCGTCACGGAGAAGTCGTTGCCGGTCGAGCAGGGTGCGTCGTTGCCGGCCACGTTCACCGCGGTCCACGCGGACTGCACGGCCTTGTACTCGGTGGAGCAGCTGCCGTACAGGTCGGTGGCCGCCCGCAGGCTGTAGGCGCGGGCGGTGTTCGCCGGGTTGCTGGAGCTGACGTACGCCGTGTTGGAGGTGAAGTAGACGTCGAGCGCCCGGAACCAGATCTTCTCGGCCTTGGCTCGGCCGATGCCGGTCACGGCGGGGGCGGATCCGCAGACGGGTGAGGTGCCGTACGCGGTGGAACCGGTGCCCTCGGCGAGGTTGAAGTAGAAGTGGTTGGCGACGCCGGACGAGTAGTGCACGTCCTTGTTCTTCGTGCTGGTGGACCAGCAGCTGTCCGAGGAGCCGTCAAGCGACGGGTTGTACATGTAGCGCAGCGGCGTCCCGTTGCCGTTGATGTTGATCTTCTCGCCGACCTGGTAGTCGCCCGGGTCGACGGAGGTGTTGGCGTAGAACTCGACCATGTTGCCGAAGATGTCGCTCGTGGCCTCGTTCAGACCACCGGACTCCCCGGAGTAGGTCAGACCACCGGGAACGACGTTCTCGGTCACGCCGTGGCTCATCTCGTGCGCGGCCACGTCGAGCGCGACCAGCGGGCGGGAGTTGCTCGAGCCGTCGCCGTACGTCATCCGGGAGCCGTCCCAGAAGGCGTTCACGTAGTTGTTGCCGTAGTGCACGCGGCTCGGCACGCCGGTGCCGTTGCCGAAGATGCCGTTGCGGGCGTGCGTGTTCTTGTAGTAGTCGAACGTCTTGGCGGCACCGAAGTGGGCGTCCACGCCCGCGGACTGCCGGCTGGAGGTGGCCCCGGTGCCCCAGGTGTTGTCCGCGTCGGTGAAGGTGGTGCAGCTCGACGTGCCGTTGTTCATGTCGCAGGTCGACCCGTTGCCGTGCGAGGGGTCGACCATCTGGTAGGTGCTGCCGGAGAGCGTCGTGTCGACGCTCACCGAGCCCGAGTAGAGGCTGTTGCCCGTGCCGGTCACCGACTCGATCTCGTCGAACGCGCCGACCGCCGCGCCGGTGGTGGCATCGGTGATCACGTGCAGCCGGGACGGGGTCTGCCCGTCGGGCTGCCATCCGCTGACCACTGTCTCCCAGGCCAGCCGACCCTGTCCGGAACTGGCGTCCACGAACAGTTCCGGCGTGCCCACCGCCTCGGCCTTACCGGCGAACCGGGAGCTGGCGGCCTTCTTCGCGGCTGCCGCGGTGGTCCTGGCCGAGGTGGCGAGGGTCAGCGGTGCGGCCAGTCCGACCGAACTGCCGGCGTACGTGCCGTTCGGCGCGGTGTGGATGACGAAGTCACCGCCGTACACCCGCAGGCCCTGGTAGGTCCGGGTGTAGCGGGTGTGCGCGGCGCCGCTCGGGTCCACCTTGGTGCTGTGCACCTGG
The DNA here is from genome assembly GCF_040630995.1 of Micromonospora sp. NPDC005710. Lineage (NCBI taxonomy): Bacteria > Bacillati > Actinomycetota > Actinomycetes > Micromonosporales > Micromonosporaceae > Micromonospora > Micromonospora sp. NPDC005710. The sequence continues at coordinate 246,909 of NZ_JBEXYP010000002.1, forward strand.
TAGGACTCGGCGCTCGAACCCTGGACCGCGCCGGGGTTCGTTTGTAGGACGGTTGCCGCTCGGGCCACGGCGGAGGCGTCCGGCGAGTTGGGCGGAGCCGCGTGCGCCGTGGTGACGACGCAGGTCAGCAGGCCGCTGGTGAGCAGCGCTGCACTGACTGCGGCAAGGGGTCTTTTCACGTGCCCTCCTGGAAGGAGAAGAGTGTGACGGGGGTAGTCACACATGTAGATATAGCGATACATGCGCGAAGAGAAAAGCCCTCGACTGCTTCCAGACATCGGCAATGGCCGTTCGGATGATGGGACTTGACGGGGGAACCAACACCCTGAGCCGCGCGTCCGACGACCATGAGACCCGCCCCGATCACCGGCGTCACGATCGCGCTACTTGTCGCCCTCCTGGCCGGCTGCACCAGCGCCGACCGGGCCGACAGCACCCCTGACCAGCAGCCGAGCAGCCCCGGCACGACCCTGTCCGCTCCGACCACCGGCGCTCCGCCGCCGACCGCCGCCCCCACGGCAAGCCCCGAAGCCGGCGGCGCGGCCCCCCGGGTGACGGTGCGGATCTCCGGTGGCTTCGCCGGGCGCGGTGACTCCATCGCCGTCGAGCCGGACGGTCGGTGGACGGTGACGGACCGGGCCGGCAGTCGGCGCAACGGCCGGCTCACACCTGCCGATCAGGCCACCCTCGCGGGCCTGACCGCCGACCCCCGGCTCGCCGGCGAGGCGCGGCGGCCCAGCACGGCTACCAACTGCGCGGACGTGATGAACTACCGCCTCACAGTGGCCGACAACGACACCTGGTACGTCGACTGCCCGACCGACGGGCCGCCACCGCCCGCCACCCAGGCGGTGGTCAAGCTGCTCCTGCGGACCACAGCGACCTACGTCAGGTAGTCCGGGGGCAGGCCGGTGCCCCGCAACTCCGGCGGCAGGTGGGCCACATCGTTGACGGCGACCAGGTTCGGCGGGCCGGTCGCGCCGTACCGGATGACCGTCAGCCCCGCGTTGTGCGAGTTCAAGCCCAGCCACCGCCACTCCGGCGCATCCAGGGCATGCCGCACCAGCCAGGCGATCAGGAAGCTGTGCGTCACGACCAGCTCGCGGACCGGCTCGCCACCGCCGGGCCCTTCGGCGACCGGGCCGGCGAACCGCCGCACCGCGTCCGCCGTCACCCGCGGCCCGTCGACCCGCTCGGCCGCCGAGAACTGGGTCAGAAATTCGGCGTACGCGGACGGCAGGCCGGCCGGGTCCGTGTCGTGTGGGAGGTGGTCGCCGGCCAGCTCCGTCTCGTACACCGGAACCTCGGGCAGCGACGTGGCGATCAGCGCGGCGGTCTCCGCGGCCCGGAGCAGCGGCCCGTGATGGACGGCGGCGAACCGGCGGCCCCGCAGTCGTTCGCCCAGCAGGGTGGCCTGCCGCCGGCCCCGCTCCGACAGGCCGGTATCCGGTTCCCCGGCCTCGGTCCCCTCCAGCTCGGACAGATCCTGCTCGGCGTGTCGGGTCAGGTACAGCAACCGGGGCACCATGACCCCACCCCATCACACCGGGAGGTACGGGGGTGCCCCCGTACCTCCCGGTCTGCGGCTGTCGGCTCAGGCGCTCGCCGCGGTGTGGCTCAGCACCGACCCCTACGCCTGGGAGAACATCTGGCCGATGCGGATCCGGTTGCCGAACGGGTCCCGGATGCCGAAGTCGATCCCGTACGGGCGCTCGGTCGGCTCGTCGGTGATCTCGACACCCTTCGCCACCAGATCCTCGTGGGTCTTGCGGGCGTCGTCGGTCGTCATGAAGAGGTACCCACCGAGGGCGCCCTTGGTGAGCAACTCCCGGACCTGCTCCGCGGTGGCCGGGTCCAGCGCGGGCGGGCCCGGCTTCTCCAACAGGATCTCCCGCTGCGGGTCGCCGGGCAGGTTGACAGTGAGCCACCGCATGAAGCCGAGGTCCTGGTCGGTGTTGACCTCCATGCCGAGCTTGTTGACGTAGAAGTCAAGCGCGGCGTCCTGGTCGAGGACGTATATCTGGGAGCGGCTGATCGCGTTCATCGTCATGCCCATGACGCTAGACGTAGGCCGTGACCTGCTGCTTATCCAAAACTGCTGGGACGGGTCCAGGCTTTGGCGAAGCATGACGGCACGTTCGCCGCCGCGACACGTCGCCGCCGGAACTCCGAGGGCGACTCTCCGACGATCTGCCGGAACGTCCGGCTGAACGTACCCAGGCTTCCGAAGCCGACGGCGTAACAGATGTCCGTGACGTCCCGATCGGTCTCCACCAGGAAGGCCATCGCCCGCTCCACCCGACGACGTTGCAGGTAACGGTGCGGGGTCTCACCGAAGGTGGCCCGGAAGGTGCGGATGAAGTGCGCCTCCGAGACGTGCGCGATCCGGGCCAGCGCCGGAATGTCCAGAGGCTCCGCGTACGCCCGGTCCATCGCGTCCCGGGCGCGCAGCATCGCCCGGTTCGACTCCTCCACCGCGCGACTCATCGACCCCCCGGCCTCACTCCGCTCGCCGCCGGAGCCCAGGCTACCGCCAGGAGTTCTCTCGCCTGGTCAGCGGCACCCGCGCGCCAGAACCGACACCTGCCAGCCACGGCCGGGCCGTCACTTGCGGTAATAGAAGTCGGCGGCCTCACCGGCACCCTTCGGTGCGTTGATCTTCAAGGGCTTGCCGTGATCCTTCATGGTGGTCGTCATCGTCAGTTTCGGGCCGTCGTTGGGGCTCAACTCCACAGTGATCGAGGTGACCCAACCCGCGTCGTCGGTGGTGATCCTGAACGGTGCCAGGCGTGTGCCGATCGAGACGATGCTCGGTGCGCCCACGGGAAGGAACGACGTGGTGCTGTTGCCGTTGGGGTCGAATCGGCCGGCGTAGGTGTGCGGATCGACGCGATCCACCGAGATGATCGACGACGTGAACGCCTTCAGACCGGTCGGGTCGACCCAGTCGAAGCGCAGGAAGATGTCGTCGCGCTTCACCCGCTTCAGATCGACGTGCACCCAGTCCTTGTCGTCGGAAGGCCGTACGTAACTGTCGGTGCCGATCACGATCCGGCTTCCCGCCGACGGGTACTTCCCGCCGGTGACCGCGACGGTGGACTGGAATCGGCGCTTCTTCGGGTCGAAGGCGCCCGTGCCGGTGACCTTCTGCCCCTCGGGCAGGCCGCCACGCACCGCGTACCGGTGGGCGACCCCCTGCGACCGCTGTAATTCCGCGACCAGCTCGCTGCGGGCGTCGGGCGTCGGCGACGGCACGGCAGTGGTGACCTGAACCGGTTTCTCGGCGCTCGTCGGCTCCGTCTTGGGAGTGCACCCGGCAGCAATGAGCAGACCGCCGGTCAGACCCAGCACGAGCAGGGTGGTGCGCTGTTTCATTGTGGTTCCCCCGTGGACCGCCGCCTGGAGGCGGGACGGAGGCACGATAGCGAAAATGATCGACGCGCGGTGCCCCCCACGGTCGGACAGCGGATCGACGGCCCTGATCCGGCCGCGACCGACAGGTCATCCGATGGCCTCGGCGGAGCCGCCACACCCGGTGGGCACCGTCCGGGACGGACGGGCGCATATCGTCGTTGCCAGTAACCGTGCGGCTACTGTCGACTGATCGACTCGCGGCAGTGCCGCCCGAAAAGGTCTGATGTAATTGGAGCCCCCGGCCGGGATCGAACCGGCGACATCTCGCTTACAAGGCGAGTGCTCTGGCCAGCTGAGCTACAGGGGCGCGTGCGTCGAGGTCAGCATAGCGACTGACGTCCGGTAATCCCGATGCCCAGGCCTCCCGACCACGGGAATCGTCAACAACCCGACGCACTCACGCTTGAAGCTGCGTCGATTGATGTCCGCCCGTGCCCGAGTGACCGGAATGCGTAGCCCGCCTGGTGGGCTCGGCGCACCCCCGCCTTGGCAGCACGGGTAAACGCGTTTACGGTTCACTGACACGGACGACAACCGGGCGCCCTCGCGACCGGCCCGCCGTCTGCTCACCGGCACGGACACGTGCCGGTCTGCTCCTTCACTCGGATCGTCCGGCACGTTCCTGCCGGTGAAAGGAAGCGCTTCACCATGGCTACTGTCACCTACTCCAAGGCGTCCCGGGTCTACCCGGGCCAAGAGCGTCCCGCCGTCAACGAGCTGGACCTCGAAATCGGCGACGGGGAATTCCTCGTCCTGGTCGGCCCCTCCGGTTGCGGTAAGTCCACCAGCCTGCGGATGCTCGCCGGCCTGGAGGACGTGGACGCCGGTTCGATCTACATCGACCAGCGTGACGTCACTCACCTCCCCCCGAAGGCCCGCGATATCGCGATGGTCTTCCAGAACTACGCCCTCTACCCGCACATGACGGTGTACGAGAACATGGCGTTCGCCCTGAAGCTCCGCAAGACCTCCAAGTCGGAGATCGACCGGCGGGTCAAGGAGGCGGCTGCGCTGCTCCAGTTGGAGGAATACCTGGGCCGTAAGCCGAAGGCGCTCTCCGGTGGTCAGCGGCAGCGTGTCGCGATGGGCCGGGCGATCGTCCGCGAGCCGCAGGTCTTCCTCATGGACGAGCCGCTGTCGAACCTCGACGCCAAGCTCCGCGTGCAGACCCGTACCCAGATCGCGTCGCTCCAGGCCAAGCTGGGCGTCACCACTGTCTACGTCACGCACGACCAGGTCGAGGCCATGACCATGGGTCACCGGGTCGCGGTGCTGCTCGACGGTGTCCTCCAGCAGGTGGACACCCCCCGGGCGCTCTACGACACCCCGGCCAACGTGTTCGTCGCCGGCTTCATGGGCTCGCCCGCCATGAACATCAAGACCGTTCCGCTCAACGAGCGGGGTGCCGAGTTCGCCGAGCTGCAGATCCCGCTGACCCGCGAGCAGGTCGAGGCGGCCCGCGCCGAGGGTGGCGACGGCAAGGTCACCGTGGGCTTCCGCCCGGAGGACTGCGAGCTGGTCAGCCCGACCGAGGGCGGCATGCCGGTCGTGGTCGAGCTGGTCGAGGACCTCGGCTCGGACGCCAACGTCTACGGCCACGCCGCGCTGGGTGGCAACTCGGAGCGCTTCGTCGTCCGCACCGACCGGCGCAACATGCCGAACATGGGTGACACCGTGTTCGTCAAGCCGGTCGCCGGTCGCAGCCACGTCTTCCACGCCGCCACCGGTGGCCGGATCTGACGTAACGCCGTACCGACAGGGGCGGTCCGCTTCGGCGGGCCGCCCCTGTCGTCGTACCCGAAGCGGCTCTTCATCCCGTGGTGCCAGTGCTGACACGGCTCCGCGGGGTGACTCGGCACGGCTGGCCGTCCTCTTACCGTCACGGCGGGCGTGGACCCGTCAGATCTGACCACGAAGGCCCCCTCCCGCAAGTGGCGGGAGGGGGCCTTCGGGACGTGCGCTACAGCTCGACGGAACGCCGACGGGCGACCTCGGCCAGGGCGACCGCCGCTGCCACGCTGGCGTTGAGCGACTCGACCTCGGAGATCATCGGAATGCTGACGGTCAGGTCGCAGGTCTCCCCGACCAGGCGGGACAGACCGCGCCCCTCGGAACCGACCACCACCACCAGCGGACCGACAGCGGCCTCCAGGTTGTAGAGGTCCGTGTCGCCGTCGGCATCCAGGCCGACGACCATGAAGCCGGCGTCCCGGCACGCCTTCAGCGACCGGGTCAGGTTGGTCACCTGCGCCACCGGCACCCGCGCGGCCGCGCCGGCGCTTGTCCGCCAGGCGGTCGCGGTGATCCCGGCGGCACGACGCTCGGGTACGAAGACACCCTGCGCGCCGAACGCGGCAGCCGACCGGATCACGGCGCCCAGGTTGCGCGGGTCGGTGACACCGTCCAGTGCGACGAGCAGCGGAGCCTGCTGCTCCAGGGCGGCGGCGACCAGGTCCTCGAACGGCTGGTACGCGAAGGGCGGCACCTGCAGACCGACACCCTGGTGCAGCACCCCGCCGGTCATCCGGTCCAACTCGGCGCGGCTGATCTCCAGGTTGGCGATGCCCCGGTCGGCGGCGGTCCGGATGATCTCGTTGATCCGGTCGTCCATGTCGATGCCCTGGGCCGTGTACAGCGCCGTTGCCGGCACGTTGGCGCGCAACGCCTCCAGCACCGGGTTACGCCCGACCAGCAACTCCGGAGAATCCTTCGACGGGTTCGACTTGCGACCCGGCGCGACCCGGGGGCCGGACCGCCCGGTGGGCTTGCCGCCCCGACCGCCAGTGTTCGCACCCCGACCGGCCGGAACGCCCCGACCGCCGCCCCGACCCCAGGTGGTGTCCTTGCTGCCCGGCTGACCGATCTTGGGGGCGCGCCCCTCATCGGCCGCCGCGCGGCGCTCCTTGTCCTGCTTCCAGGCGGTGCGCTGGGGCAGCTTCTCGGTGCCCGAGTAACCCTTGTGCCACGGCCGCTCGTCCGCGGGCAGGGTGCGACCCCGCCCGGCCAACGAGTCCTTGTTCTTGCCGCCGGTGCCCTTGGGGGCGCCTGCCTTCGACGTCAGTCGCCGGCCACGGCGCTGCGAGTTGCCGGCCATCAGTCCTGCTCTCCAATAGTCCAACGGGGGCCCTGGGGGGTGTCCTCGACCACCACGCCGGCCAGCTTGAGCTGGTCCCGCACCGCATCCGCGGCGGCCCAGTCCTTGCGGCCCCGCGCCTGCGCACGCTGCTCCAGGGCCAGCGCGATCAGGGAATCCACCACGGCGCGAAGATCGTCCGATCGGCCGCCACCGGTCCAGGCCGGGTCGAGGGGGTCGATCCCGAGAATATCCAGCATTGCCCGCACCACGGCCAGCGTGGTGCGGACGGTCACATCGTCACCGACGCTCAGCGCGGTGTTGCCGTCCCGAATGTGCTGTTGCAACACCGCCAGCGCGGCGGACGTGTTGAGGTCGTCGTCCATCGCCGCGACGAAGCCGGCAGGCAGCTCACCCAACTGCCCGGCGCCGACCCGCTCGGCGGCCCGCTGCACGAAACCCTCGATCCGCCGGTACGCGGTCGCCGCGTCGCGCAGCGAATCCTCCGAGTAGTCGATCACCGAACGGTAGTGCGCGGCGGCGTAGTAGTAGCGCAGCTCCACCGGCCGCACCCCGAGCGAGTCCACGTACGCCAGGCCCAACGCGTTACCCGCGGACTTGCCCATCTTGGCCCCGCCGATGCTCAACAGGCCGTGGTGCACCCAGTAGCGGGCGAACGGCAACCCGGCCGCCTGGGACTGGGCGATCTCGTTCTCGTGGTGCGGGAACGTCAGGTCCAGGCCACCGCCGTGGATGTCGAACTCCGGCCCGAGGTAACGCCAGCACATCGCCGAGCACTCGATGTGCCAACCCGGGCGGCCCCGCCCCCACGGCGAGGGCCAGTACGCGTCCGCCGGCTCGTCCGGTTTGGCGCCCTTCCACAGCGCGAAGTCGCGCGGGTCCCGCTTGCCCCGATCCGGGGCGTCCCCGGCCGACTGCATGGCGTCCGGAGACTGACCCGACAGCGACCCGTACGCCGGCCAGGACGCCACGTCGAAGTAGACGTCACCGGAGTCGTCACTCGCCGCATAGGCGTGCCCGTCGGCGATCAACTTCGTGATCAGCTCATGCATCTCGGGAATGTGCCCGGTGGCGCGCGGCTCGTAGGTGGGCGCCAACACGTTCAACGCACGGTACGACTCGGCGAGCAGCAACTCGTTGGCGTACGCGATCGACCAGAACGGTCGACCCTGCTCACCCGCCTTGACCAGGATCTTGTCGTCGATGTCGGTGACATTGCGAATGAACGTGACCTCGTAACCGGCGGCCAACAGCCAACGGCGCAGCACGTCGTAGTTGACGCCGGAGCGAAGGTGGCCGATGTGCGGCGGGGCCTGGAGGGTGAGACCACACAGGTAGACCCCCACCTTGCCGGCTTCCCGCGGGACGAAGTCCCGCACCGATCGGGTGGCGGTGTCATACAGGCGTAGCGTCACCGTACAAGGGTAGCTGTCCGTGCCTGTCCGGGTCCGCCGGTGCCGGGTCGTACGCTGCCAGGCGTGGATGCGACCGCACGCTCCGGTGGCTCCGGTGACCCACCGACCATCCCCACCGCCCCCAGCGACCCGGCCCCCGACCCGGCCCCCGACCGGGCCACCGGGCCAGCCGACGCTGTCACGGGCCGGGGCGGGGAGACGTCGCAGACGCTGGACCGGGGATTGCGGCTGCTGCACCTGGTCGCCGACGCCCCCGGCGGCCTGACCGTCACCGAGGCCGCGAACCGACTCGGCATCGGCCGGGCCGCCGTCTACCGACTCGTCAGTGCCCTGACCGGGCACGGCATGCTCCGCCGCGACGGAGACGGCCGGCTGCGCCTCGGAGCCGGACTGCTGCACCTGGCCCGACGCGCCCAGCCACTGCTCGCCGAAGGCGCGCTGCCCGCGCTACGCCGCCTCGCCGAACAGGCAGGCGCGACAGCGCACCTGACAGTCGTCGAAGGGGGAGAGGGCGTCGCCCTGGCCGTGGTCGAACCGAGCTGGACGTCGTTCCACGTCGCATACCGCGCCGGGGCACGGCATCCACTGGACCGGGGAGCGGCCGGCCGGGCGATCCTCGCCGGCCGGGCCGGTGTGGCAGAGCCGGTGGACAGCAGCGGAGAGTTGCAGGCCGGGGCGTACGGGGTGGCCGCGCCGGTGCTCGGCGTACCCGGCCTGGAGGCCAGCGTCGGCGTGGTCGCGCTCGCTCCACTGGACGTCAAGACGATCGGCCCCCAGGTTCTGGCCGCCGCCCGAGCCATCACCACAGCCCTCAGCTGACCGCCGCCACACCCGTACGCCCCTTCCGGCTGCGGCCAGGGCTTGATCCACTCGCGTTCACGGAAGTCGCGGTGTCCCGAGGCCGGCGACCGCGCGACTTCCAGGAACGCGAGTAGATCACCGACCCCGCCGGCATCCTGACGCGGCTGCCGGCACCGGGTCAGCTTCGGGTCGGCCCCGGGTCGGTGGAGCGCGCGGACCGACGACAGCGCCCTCATGCCCGATCGGTCGGCGTCCTCGGTGGTGTTCTTCAGGGTGAGCACGACCTGGCCACTCCGGCCGTCGCCGGCGCTTCGGTTCGCGGTTGGTGCGCCGCGATCCATAGCACGATCGACAGGCGGGTTCGTGGTTGTCCACAGGGTCGGCGGCACGCGAGGGGCCGAGTTGTCCACAGGGGTTCCGGTGGCCGGTAGGTGGTCGGCAAGCTGCTCGGCATGCCCCCACGTCCGCATCGCCCCGATGCCCTGGCCTGGCAGGTCTTCCGCGGCTCCGACGCTGTCCGGGACGGCCTGCTCACCGAACATCAGCTGCGCAACTCCGCCTGGGTGCGGTTGCGCCACGACATCTACGCCGATTCGCGGCTGGACCGGGACCACGCTCTCGCCTGCCGCGCCGCTCTCCTCCGGCTGCCGCCCGGGGTGGTGGTCGGCGGCCCGTCGGCCGCCTACCTGCACGGCGTCCAACATGCCGCGAGCTTCACCGACGATGTGCACGTTCTCGTGCCTCGACCGCTACGGATCGGCCCACAGCGCGGCCTCCGCGTGCACGTCAACAGCATCACCCCGCTCGTGGCGAGTGAGGTCCCCGACCCAGCCGCGCAAACCACACGACGCCCGGCCGGCACGAGGCGGCCATCGGGCCGCCCACCGCAGGTGAGCCGCCCCCCGACCTCAGGGCATCAGCCAACCGCAGCCCGACCGCCGGACACAGGCCAACCGCCCAGCAGAAGCCAACCAACCGGCACGAGCCAACCACCCAGCACGAGCCAACCAACCGGCACGAGCCAACCGCCGAACGAGGTGCGGTCGAGCGCCGCAAGCAGATGTGATTCAGCGCGACCTGCGGGAGCGGGGCGCCCACCTGCCGGCGGGACAGCACCACGCCCGGTACGGCAACTGTCCCGCCCGGCTGCCCGGCCCGCCCCAGCAGGGGGTTTGCTGGTGGCCGGTCGAGGCGATGGGTGGGCGGCGTCCAGTCCGCCCGCGTCCAGGGAGCGGGACCTCCCCGTCCCCCGGTCCGATCCGGGGCGGGCCGCCTGGGAGACGGCTGTCTGGCTCGACCCGATCCGGGCAGTAGCTATCGTCGACTCGCTGCTCGGGCAGGGGCTTGCCGACCGCGACACTCTTGCCGCCATGGCTGCCCGCAATGCTGACCGCCCCGGTGGCCGGCGAGCGCGTTGGGTGTTCGACCTGGCCGACGGTGCAGCCGAGTCTCCGCCGGAATCTCAGCTGCGCGTGCGGTTGGTGCTGGGCGGGCTACCGCGCCCGGCGGTTCAACATCCGGTGCGCCTGCCCACCGGCATCGTTCTGCATCCCGATCTGGCCTGGCCGCAATATCGGGTGGCGGTGGAGTACGACGGCCAGTGGCACTCCGACGTGGAGCAGTTGCACCGCGATCGCCGCCGGCTCAATCTGCTGGTCGGCGCGGGTTGGCTGGTTCTGCACGTGACCAGCCGGCGGCTGCACGGTGAGTTCCCGGCGGTACTGCGAGAGGTACGCGACGCGCTGGTCAGCCGCGGCTGGCGCCAGGGGCCGTCCACATGACCAGGATCGACTCGGGTTCCTGGAAACCGCTCCATCCTTCACTCACCAACACCGCACTTTCCTGCAAACCGAGTCGATCATGGCCGGTCATCGGGGCGGCGACGGCCGTGACGGCGGGCAGAGACGACCCGAGGCCCGGTCGACGACGTGTCGACCGGGCCCCGGGGCACGGTGGCGGTGGGGCCACCGCAGTGCGACGTGCGCTACGGGCGGGCGTTCGGCTTGAGCGGGGTCTTCACCGCCGAGTAGGCGTCGACGATCCCGTAGCCGTAGAAACCGTTGAAGTTGACCCCACCGGCGCAGTAGGCGTCGTAGGTCTCGTCCCGGCCCTCGTTGCGATACTGCTGGAGGCGCGGCTCCGGGCACGCGTGCTCGGCGGCCGTGCGGTAAAGGTGCTGCTCGACCTGGTCCGGCGCCATCCCGAAGCCAGTCCGACCCTGCGCCTTGCCGTACCGGCTGACGATCAGCGCGGCGACACCGGCGGCGTGCGGGGACGCCATCGACGTGCCCTGGAGGTACGTGTAGTAACCGCACTCACCGTTTGCCTTGCACTGCTTGAAGACCGAATCCTCGAAGCCGGCGACGATGTTGCCGTCGGCGTCGACAGACCCCTCCTCCTGGAGCACGTGCTTCGGGTACGACGAGAGGATCATGTTGGCGTCGGTACGGAAGGTGTCGGTGCCGAAGCCGTCCCGGAACCAACCACCCGGCGCGGCGACCGAGATCTGCTCGGTGCCGTAGTTGGAGAAGTCCGACTTCTTGCCGGACGGGCCGACCGACGACACACCGATGACGTGCGGGCCCTCGGTGGGCAGGTCCCAGCAGCTCTCGTTGTCGATCGGCCGGGGGTACGGGTCGGCTCCGTAGTCAGGGCTCGACACGTCGGTGCGCGGCGCGCCCAGGTCCTCGTTGTTGTTACCGAGCGCACCAACGAGGGTGACGCCCTTGTTGTGCGCGAAGACCAGCGCCCGCTTCATCGCCTTGATGATGGCCCGCTGCTCGGCCTGGTCCTCCGGCGAGTCAGCCGGGTTCGCGGTGCAGTTGTAGAGCCACGGGTCGACGTAGAACGACATGTTGACCACGTCGATGCCGGACCGGCCGGCGTAGACCAGAGCGTTGACCACCGGGTCGAGGAAGAAGTAGCCGGAGTCCTGGCCACCCTTGAGCTCGACCAGCGAAACGTTCGGGGCGACGCCGGAAAGGCCGAAGCCGTTGGCCGCGGCGCCGATGGTGCCGGCCACGTGGGTGCCGTGCCCGCCGTCGTCGGTGCCGACCGGGTCGAGGCAGCTCGCCACCTCGCAGGGGCCGTCCACGTCGGTCAGGTCGGGCGCGAAGTTGCGCGACAGCGACCAGTTGAAGTTCGGCGCGATGTCCGGGTTGCTGGCGTCGACGCCGGTGTCCAGTACGCCGACGGTCACCCGACGGTCGCCCGGCTCGATCTTGCGGGCCTTGTCGGCCCGGATCATCTCCAGACCCCACAGCTTGTCGTCGAGCGGGTCGAGCTTGGCACCCTTCTTGGCCGCACCGGCAGCACCGGCACGGGCACCGGCCGTCAGGTGCTCCTGCTCGACCCGGTCCAGCTTCGGCTTGCGGCCGATGGCCTTCTGCTCGGCGGCGCCGATCAGCGTCGGCGCGGCGGTCGCCCTGGCCGCGAAGTCGGCCCGGTCGCTGCTGACCTGGAACATGCCGACCTCGTCGGACCGCGACACCACAGTGCCGCCAGCCGCCCGAATCGCGGCGACGGCAGTGTCGACGGAGACGCCATCCTCGGCGACGACCGTGAAGGTGCGGGAGTTGCTCGGCTCGGCGTTGGCCGGCACACCCAACCCCGTAGCCGTAAGTGCCAGCACTGCCGCGGTCGCGACCGTACGGGCGGTGAAGCGCTTGCTCACCACATCGGATCCTCTCGTTGAGGGACGTGGCAGCCATCACACAACACCGATCCGGATTACGCCAGTTGAGCGCCCGTTATGGCAGTGAATCCAGCCAGTTCAAACCGCCCGCACCGACACACGCCCGGCCGCGTCGCGTCGCGTCACACACCTACCGCGTCGACTCCGAGACCCGCGAGCGCGGCCGGCAGGTCGGCCAGGCTGGAGACTTCGGCGTCGGGCGTGCAGCCTGCCGGGCGGGGCAGGCCGTGCCGGTTCAGCCACACCGATCGCAGGCCGGCCCGCCGAGGCGCCACCACGTCGTGCTCCCACGAGTCGCCTACGTACACGACCTGCCCGGCTGACACGCCGGCTGCCGCGACAACCGCGGCGTAGAACTCCGGGGCCGGCTTCTTGGGCAGGCCGTTCTCGTGCGCGTACAACTCGAAGGCGAACTCGCCGGCGAGCCCGCACCGTTCGGCGCGGCTGTTGCCGTTGGTGGCGAAGCCCAGCGTGTACCGTCCGCGCAGCGTGGCCAGCGCCGCCGGTACGTCCGGGAACGGTCGGGTGAGCGCGAAGCGCTGGGCGAAGAAGAGGTCGGTGATCTCGTCCAGGTGGTCGACGAGCGCGGCGCGGGCCAGCGAACGGGCCAGTGCGGCGCGCCGGATCTCCGCCACCGGGGCGGCGCTCAGTTCACCGAAGACCGCGCCCCAGTCCGACTCCAGCTCGCCGAGCGTCACCCCGGCCGCCGCCGGCGTGCGTCGCCGCATCTCGTCGAGGACGGTCACCAGCCCGCCCGTGACCGCCGGACGCAGGTCCAGCAGCGTCTCGTCAGCGTCGAACACCACTGTGGTCAGCACGACGCCCACTCTCTCACCGCCCCCGCGCGAAACGCACCACCCGCCCGAGCCGAACGCCCTACCGCGCGGAACGCACCGCACGCGCGGAACGCACCACCCGCCCGAGCCGAACGCACCGCCCGCGCGGGCTCAGCGCCCGTCGAGCGCCAGTTCGGGCTCTGGCGATGCCGCCACTGGTGCAGCCGTCGTCGGCGACCCTCGCAACTCGTCCACGCGTACCAGAGCGACCCCGGCGATGATCAGTGCGCCGCCGAACAACTGCCAACCGGTCGGCAGCTCGTTCAGCAGGAGCCAGGCGATCAGCACCGCGAAGAGCACCTCGGTCAGCCCGAGGAACGACGACAGGCGCGGGCCGAGGATCCGGATGCCGGCGACACCAGTGAGGTACGCGATGACGGCGGCCACCAGCGACAGCCCGGCGATGGGCACCAACCAGCTGGTGGGTTGCCCGGCGAAGGTGACCTCACCGAAGGTGGCGTGCAGCGGCAGCAGGCCGGTCAGCCCGATGAGGAGCAGTACCGCGGCACCGACTGCCATTCCGCCGCTGGCCATGGCGACCGAGGGCAGCCGGGGGTCGACCCGCCCGGCGAGCACGAAGTATCCGGCTAGGCCGACCGCTGCGCCCAGCCCCCAGAGCACGCCCACCGGGTCGAAGTCGGCGGTGCCGGCCAGGTCGAGTACGAACGCCAGCCCGGCGAGCGCGGCCACCGAACCGGCGACGGTGAGCCGGCGGGGCTGCTGCCCGTGGCGCAGCCACATCCAGACCACGACGAGGATGATGCCCAGGTATTCCAGCAGCAGCGCGACACCGACCGGCAGGTAACGCACGGCGTTGAAGAAGCACACCTGGGCCAGCGCTACCCCGAGGAGCCCGAACAGCCCGATGGAGGTGGCGTTGCTCCGCAGCACGTCCCATTGGCCCCGCAGCGACAGCAGGGCGGGGATCGCCAGCACCAGGGCGGCCACGCCGACGCGGGCGATCACTGCGGACTCGGCCGACCAGCCGCCCTCGATGAGCGACCGCGCGAAGGTTCCGGAGGTGGCGAAGGTGACTGCGGAGAGCAGCGCCAACCCGACGCCGGCAGCAGGTCGTGAGTGCATGTCGCGCTCCTCGGGATGGGCACTGTGTCATGAGCAAACTATCCTTGTGCCGATGACGCTAGGCGGAAGCCATGACAGGAGTCAAGTTGCTATTCGCTCATGACACCGAATGTTCGCTGATCGCCGCCACGGCGCTTGTGAACACCGCAGGTCGGGACGGTGAGTTGCTGCCCGACATCGCGGCACTTGACGCGTTCTTCGTCCGCTACTCCTACAGCGGCCGGCACGAGCACACCGACGCCGAGCTGCGGTCGGTCCGGGAGCTGCGGCCCCAACTGCGCCGCATCTGGTACGCCGAACCACCCGAGATCGTCGCGATGGTCAACGGCCTGCTGCTGGAACACAAGGCGCTCCCCCAGCTCATCGAGCACGACGACGAGCCGTACCACCTGCACGCCGTGCCCCGCGACGCGCCGCTGGCGACCCGGATCGCCGTGGAGGCCGCCATGGCGATGGCCGACCTGGTTCGTGCCGGCGAGCTGAGCCGGCTACGGATCTGCGAGTACCCGGACTGCGACAACGTGGTCATCGACCTGTCCCGCAACCGGTCCCGACGGTTCTGCGAGGCTGGCTGCGGCAACCGAGCCGCGGTGACCGCCTACCGCGCCCGCCGGGCCGCCGGCCGCTCCTGACCGCCGCTCGCCCACTCCTCGGCCCGTACCTCGTACTCCACTTCGCCCTGCTCGGTGCCCGGGATCGGGTCGTCCCACTGCAGGTGGAAGGTCCGCACGTAGTGCAGCCCGGCCTTCACCATGACCCGCCGGGAACGTTCGTTGACAGTCATCGTCTGGGCCCAGACCCGACGTACCCCGACGGTGTCGAAGGCGTAACGGACCAGCGCCCGTGACCCCTCGGTGGCAAGCCCTCGCCCCCACGTCGCGCGGCGCAGCCGGTAGCCCAGTTCGGCCGAGGCGCCGTCCTCCGACGGGTCGAGCGCGAACCAGCCCAGGAACTCGCCGGACGCCCGATCGTGCGCAGCCCACCGCCCCATCCCGGGATGCCTGTCGTACTGCGCCAGCAACCTCGGCAACTGCTCGTCCCGCACGCTGGCCGGCGGGGTCGCGACACCACCGGTCAGGAAGCGCATCACCTCGGGGTCGCTGTCCAACTCGACAAGCGCGTCCACGTCGGCAATCGTCAGCCGCCGCAACAGCAGCCGCTCGGTCCCCGCCGGCACAACAGCGCCCTCGTCACCCATAGCCCGGATCATCCGGACCGTCGAGGACCCCGTCGACCCCTTTTCCCCCGGTGGGGGTGCGCCGAAGATCCCGACGACCGTCGCGGGCAAGGCGGTCGGGTCAGCGCGGAGGCGCGGCCACGAAGAGCCGCCAGGAGTACGCGTCGACAACGAGCACGGGCCCGTCCGAGTCCTTACTGTCTCGCACCCCGACGACGTCCCCAAGATTCGTCGCCACCTCGACGCAGTTGGCGTCCTGGTTGCTGCGGCTGCTCTTGCGCCATCGAGCAACGGTCAGCTCCACGACTCGGCCACCTCGTTCATCAACTCGATCGACGCCTGCGGGGGCAGGGCTTCACCCAACGTAGCCTCCCAGACCCGCTGCAACCGCAACAGATCCTTCGGCTGGTCCAGCTCCTGGCCACGGACCTGACAGTCCGCTGTGCAGCACGTCCTGACGGTCCATCCGGGCGATCAGTCGCCGGTCGACCTCTTCGGGAGCGAGCAGGCCACCCGCCTCGAAGACCGCCCGCGCGTAGGCCTCCGTCTGGAACAACCCGGGCACGTAGCGGGGCTCGTACCACCGCAGTGTGCGCGCCTGGCTAAGGATCGCCTGCCAGCCGCGTAGCCAGGGCTGCGCCCGGTCCAGGCTGACCAGTTCAGTGGACATGCGGCCGAAGAGGCCGCCGGTCTCCAAGGCGCGGTCGACGAGTTCCAGGTACTTGGCGGTGGGCGGTTGCTGGCCCAGCTCGACGGCGCTGACCATCGACGCCGAGTAGTTGACCGCCTTGGCCAGCTCGTCCTGACTCCAACCGCGCCGGACCCGCGCCCGGCGCAGCTCCGCGACCAGGAACGCCGCCGCCGTCATTTGTCCATCGGCCATGCCGTGCCCGCCCTCCACCCCGCCGACGATCATCTCCAGCCGGCCGCCAGCGGTGGTACCACCCGAAACAGGGCGACTATGACGAGGCGGCCAAACCCTTCCGACCGTAGTCGTCTGATCACCAGACTGTGAAGTGCGGCACCGCTCCCCGTCCCCCGGGATCTGCCGGTGCCGTACGGGACCGCCCGCTCCCCCGTGCCGGGCGGTCCCACCCCGACGAAAGCCAACCACCCTCCAAGATGACGCTCGATCCTGGATGTAGTGGTGTCCCGACGCACCCAGGCCACTACATCCAGGACAGAGCGCGATCTTGACGCGGCCAACGCGACCAGCACGGTCAGCGCAAGCAGCCCGGTCAGCGCGGGTCGGCGAGCGGCCGAGCGGCGCGGGGGTTGATGCCACGAACGATTCAGCTCCAAAGGAGGGCCAACCATGACCCGGAGCACCGAGGGCAGGCTCACCTCAAGCTCCTGCCGGCCGCACCTGCCGCTGCGCCCGCTCTGGCTCTGCCGGGTCTGTGCCGCGCCCTGGCCGTGCCCGATCGCCCGACTCACCCTCCGCCGCGAGTACGCGCAGGACCGGATCGGGTTGAGCATCTACCTGTGCACGGTCCTGCATGAGGCGGCTGCCGACCTGTACCGACTCAACCCGCACGACGGCCCGGACCCGGCCGCGCTCTTCACCCGCTTCCTCGGCTGGGCGAGACCACGGCACCTACCCTGACCAGGGCAAGGCAGGCAGGCAGGTCAGGGGTGGGTCATCCGGAGCAGGTCCAACGTCTCGTCCAGTTGAGTCTCGGTGAGCTTGCCGGAGTCGACGTGCCCCCGGGAGATCACCACCTCGCGGATCGAGGACTGCTTGGCCAGGGCCTCCTTGGCGATCGACGCGGCCTCGTCGTACCCCAGGTAGCGGTTGAGCGGGGTGACGATCGACGGTGAGCCCTCGGCGTACGCCAGACAGACCTCGGCGTCCGCGACCAGGCCGGCCACCAGGCGGTCGGCGAAGAGCCGGCTCACGGCGGAGAGCAGCCGGATCGACTCCAGCAGGTTGCGGCCCATCACGGGGAGCATCACGTTCAGCTCGAAGTCGCCCTGCGAGCCGGCGAAACCTACCGTCGCGTCGTTGCCGATGACCTGGGCGCAGACCTGCCGCATCGCCTCGGCGACCACCGGATTGACCTTGCCCGGCATGATCGACGAGCCGGGCTGAAGGTCGGGGATGCGCAGCTCACGCAGACCCGCGCGAGGGCCGGACCCCATCCAGCGGATGTCGTTGGCGATCTTGTAGAGGCCGATCGCCACGGTCCGCAACTGCCCCGACGTTTCCACCAGCGCGTCCCGCGCGCCCTGCGCCTCGAAGTGGTTACGCGCCTCGCTCAGCGGCAACCCGGTCGACTCGCGCAGCTTGTCGATCACGGCGGCGGCGAAGCCGAGCGGGGTGTTGATCCCGGTGCCCACGGCGGTGCCGCCCAACGGCAGCTCGGCCAGTCGGGGCACCGCGCCCTCCAGCCGTTCGATCCCGTAGCGGACCTGGGCGGCGTACCCACCGAACTCCTGGCCGAGGGTGACCGGTGTGGCATCCATCAGGTGCGTACGCCCGGCCTTGACCACCGTGTCGAACTCCGCCGCCTTGGCCTCCAGCGCGGCTGCCAGGTGCGCCAGCGACGGCAGCAGGTCCTCCACGATGAACTGGGTGGCCGCCAAATGGATCGAGGACGGGAAGACGTCGTTGCTCGACTGGGAGGCATTGACGTGGTCGTTCGGGTGCACCGGTGAGCCCAGCTCACGGCTCGCCAGGGTGGCGATCACCTCGTTGGTGTTCATGTTCGACGAGGTGCCCGAGCCGGTCTGGAACACGTCCACGGGGAACTGATCGTCGTAGCCACCGTCGACCACGTGCGCGGCGGCGGCGGCGATGGCGGCGGCCACGTTGGCGTCGATGACGCCCAGCTCGCCGTTGACCTCGGCCGCCGCACCCTTGATCTGGGCGAGGGCCTTGATCTGGGCCGGTTCGAGGCCCCGGCCCGAGATCGGGAAGTTCTGCACCGCACGTTGGGTCTGCGCCCGCCACAGCGCCTCGGCGGGCACCTCGACCTCGCCCATCGAGTCGCGTTCGATGCGGTAACCGGTCGCCTCTGGAGTCGTCACGCTCACCATCCTGCCGCGCCCGTGGCCGACTCGCAGATGATCCGTCAGCCCAACTCGGCCAGTAGCCGCTCGACCTCGTGCCGGTCCGGCGACTCGATCTGCCGGAACAGCGTCAGCGCCTGCTCCAGGTGCGCGCGGGCCGCCATCGGATCCGTGGCCCGTACGCAGCGGGCGATGCCCTCCAACGCCCGGGCCTTCTCGTAGCGGGCTCCGAGCCGGCCGGTGTCGGCGAGCACCCGGCGGTGCAGGTCGAGCGCGCTGGCAGCGTCCCCCTGCTCCAGGATCGCCCGGGCGAGCAGATTGCGTGAGGCGTACTCCCCCATCCGGTCGCCGGTCTCCATCATCGCCACCAACGCGTCCCGGTGCAGCGCCGCGGCACGTTCCGGATCGCCGGCGACGCGTTCCATCACGCCGATCTCGTTGAGCACCTCCCCCTCGCCGAAACGGTCGCCCAGTTGGCGTTTGAGGGACAGCGCGACCCGCAGCAGTCGGCGGGAAGGACCCAGGTCGCCCATCCGGTGCCGAATCATTCCGAGTTGTCCCAGCGCCTTGTGGGTCTGCCGCAGGTCCTTCGCCTGTCGAGCCAGCAGGAGGTGCAGCCGGGCGTGCCGCAGCGCCTCGTCGTACCGCCCCCACCGGATCAACGCGTAGCACAGGTTGTGCAGCAGATTGGTCAGCTCATGCGCGTCGTCCAGGCTGCGGATCATGCCGAGCGCCTCGTCGAACTTCACCTTGCCCTGCCGGAAGTCACCGTTCGAGGCATACGAGACGCCGAGATTCCACAGCGTGCTGAGCACGTCGCCGCGCAGCCCGAGCTGGCGGCGCAGCCTGAGCGCCACCTCAATCGACCGGATCGCCTCCGGGAAGCGGGCCAGCCGGAAATACGCCGAGGAGACGTAGTTCAGCATCAGGGCGATGGCCTCGTCGTCGCCCAGCCGCTCGGCGACCCGAAGCCCGATCGTGTGGGTCTCGATCAGCTCGTCGAGGTGCCCGCCGTCGAAGTTGAGCCGCCAGCAGGCCCGAGCGAGTTTCCAGCAGTGGATCGGGAAGCCCTCCTCGTCGGCGACCCGAACGAGGGCGGTGAGCCCGGCGTGGTTCTCCTCGAACCACGCCCGCCCCTCGGCCACCGGCACAGCCATCAGATCCGGACGGCGGGGCGTGTCCGCGGGAATGTTGCGGCGACTGCCCGCCGCCTCGATCTTCCGGGCGATCGCCAACGTGATGGACAGATGGTGGTCCAGCAACCGCTCCAGGGCGGCCCGGCGCTCCGTCTGCCGTTCCGGGCCGGCGAGCAGCAGCCGAGCGTACTCGCGGAGCAGGTCGTGCAAGCCGTACCAGCCCGGCTGCACCTCGTCCACCAGGTGCGCGTCGACCAACTCGTCCAGCACGTCCTGGGTGTCGGTCAGGGACAGCTCGGCGAGGGCGGCGGCCACCCGACTGTCGAGGCGTCCCCCCGGATACAGGCTGAGCAGCGGGAACAGTCGCTGCGCCGCCGGTGAAACCTGCTCGTACGACAGGGCGAACGCCTGACCCACCGAGCGCTGCCCGGCGGTCAGCTCGGCCAACGGCCCCGCCCCGGTGACCAGCCGCTCGGCGAGGTCGGCGACCCGCCAGCGAGGCCGGTGCGCCAGCCGAGCGCCGGCCAACCGGATGGCGAGCGGCAGGTGGCCGCAGCGACGCACCACCTCGGCCGCCGCCTCCGGTTCGGCGGCGATCCGATCCACCCCGGCGACCCGGCCGAGCAGTTCGATCGCCTCGTCGGCGTCGAGGACCGGCAGTGACGACGGACGACCCTCGTCGAGCCCGACCAGTCGACGACGACTGGTGATGAGGACCAGGCAGTGCGGGCCGTTGGGCAGCAGCGGGGCAACCTGGTCGGCGGAGCCGGCGTTGTCCAGCACCACCAACGCCCGCCGACCGGCCAACTCGATCCGCCACAGCGCCAACCTGTCGTCCAGGTTCTCCGGCACCCGCTCCGCCGGCACGCCGAGCTGGCGCAGCAGGGCCGCCACGGCGGTGGCCGGCGTCAACGGCTGGCGTTCGCTGTGCCCGTGCAGATCGATGAAGAGCTGGGCGTCGGGATAGCGGTCGGCGAGCGCTGTCGCGACGTGAACGGCGAGCGTGGTCTTGCCGCTGCCAGCCATTCCGTCGACCACCTGGATCCGGGTGCCGTCCTCCTCGATCTCCTTGACCAGGCGGGCCACCGTCTCCTGCCGGCCGATGAAATCCCCGATCGCCCGGGGCAGTGAACGGACCGGGCCGACGGGTTGGGCCGGTCGACCGGCCAGGGCGAGGTCACCGGCGAGTACCCGCTGGTGCAGCTCCTGCAACTCGGCGCCCGGCTCGATGCCCAACTCGTCGGCGTACGTCTGCCGGCCCTCCCGATAGACGGCGAGGGCGTCCGCCTGTCTCCCGACCGACGACAGGGCCAGCATCAGTTGACCGCGCAGGCGCTCCCGCAACGGATGCCGATCGACGCTCTCCGCCAGTTCCTCGATCAGCTCCGCGGCCCGGCCGAGCCGCAGCTCGACGTCGACACACTCCTCCAGCGCGGTGAGGCGTTGCTCGTCGAGCGTCTGCGCGCGACGACGGACGCTGACGCTCGGAATGCCGGCGAGTGCCGGCCCTCGCCACAGCGCCAGGGCGGAACGGAAACCCGTACGCGCCTCGGCCAACCGGCCGGCCACCACCGCGCCCCGGGCCGTCTCCACCCCCCGAACGAAGACATGGGCGTCCAGGTCGTTCGGGCTGGTCCGGACGCCGTACCCGACCGGGTCGGTGACGATGAGTTCGGGTGCGAGGTCGAGTTCGGCGAACCGACGGCGCAACCGGGACACGCAGGTCTGCAACTGGGCCCGCGCGGTGGCTGGGGGGCTGTCCTCCCACACGGCGTCCACCAACTCGTCGACCGGCACGAGCCGACCGGCCCGCAGCAGCAGCGTGGCGAGCACGACCCGATCCCGACCCGCGGTGACAGTGGACTCGCCACCACCAACCCGCAGAGGCCCCAGGATCCCGAACCGCATCTGTTCCTCCACCCCCGTGGCACACCAACCAGCAGCGTAGTCCCGTTGTCACCGCCCGACACAGCGTGGTGATAGCGATGTGAGAGCGGATCGACAGCGGTGCGCAGCACACTCGTTACAGGTTGTCGGTGACGGCATCCGACGGGGGCGGTGCGCCCGTCCCACCCCAGCGGGGCGGGCGTACCGATGTCGGCAGAGCACGGACGACAGGACGGGCGCCGGGCGAATTCGCCCGGCGCCCGTTCGCGTGCCGGGTGGGGTCAGCGGCGGCCGACGGTGAGCACCGGCTTGGTGACCTCGGCGAAGAAGTCGTTGCCCTTGTCGTCGACAACGATGAAGGCGGGGAAGTTCTCCACCTCGATCTTCCAGACCGCCTCCATGCCCAGCTCGGCGTATTCGAGCACCTCGACGTGCTTGATGCAGTCCTGGGCGAGGCGGGCCGCCGGGCCGCCGATGGAGCCGAGGTAGAAACCGCCGTGCTGCCGGCAGGAGCGGGTCACCTGAGCGGACCTGTTGCCCTTGGCCAGCATCACCTGCGAGCCGCCGGCGGCCTGGAACTTCTCCACGTAGGCGTCCATCCGGCCGGCGGTGGTCGGGCCGAACGAGCCGGACGCGTACCCCTCGGGGGTCTTCGCCGGGCCGGCGTAGTAGACCGCGTGGTCACGGAGGTACTGCGGCATCGGCTCACCGGCGTCCAACCGCTCGGCGATCTTGGCGTGCGCGATGTCCCGGGCGACCACGAGCGGCCCCGAGAGCGAGAGGCGCGTCTTCACCGGGTACTTCGACAGTTCGGCGCGGATCTCGTCCATCGGCCGGTTCAGATCGACCCGGACGACGAGTTCGGCGTCGAGGGAGTCGTCGGTGACGTCGGGCAGGAACCGCGCCGGGTCGGTTTCGAGCCGCTCCAGCCACACGCCCGACGGGGTGATCTTGGCAACGGCCTGGCGGTCCGCCGAGCAGGAGACGGCGATCGCCACCGGGCAGGACGCGCCGTGTCGGGGCAACCGGACCACCCGTACGTCGTGGCAGAAGTACCGCCCGCCGAACTGGGCGCCGATGCCGAAGTTGCGGGTCAACTCCAGCACCTCCGCCTCCAACTCCAGGTCGCGGAAACCGTGGGCGCTCATCGAACCCGCTGTCGGCAGCGCGTCGAGGTACTTGGCGCTCGCGTACTTCGCGGTCTTCAGCGCGTACTCGGCGGAGGTGCCACCGATGACGACCGCCAGGTGGTACGGCGGGCAGGCGGCGGTGCCGATCAGCCGCAGCTTCTCCTCCAGGAACTGCATCATCCGCACCGGGTTGAGCAGCGCCTTCGTCTCCTGGTAGAGGTACGACTTGTTGGCCGAGCCACCGCCCTTGGCCATGAACAGGAACTTGTACGCGTCGGGGTGCCCGTCCGGGTCCTCGGCGTACAGGTCCACCTGGGCAGGCAGGTTGCTTCCGGTGTTCCGCTCGTCCCACATGGTCAGCGGGGCGAGCTGGGAGTAGCGCAGATTGAGCCTGGTGTACGCCTGGTAGACGCCCCGGGAGATGGCTTCCGCGTCGGCACCGTCGGTCAGCACGTGCCGACCGCGTTTGCCCATCACGATGGCGGTGCCGGTGTCCTGACACATGGGCAGGACACCACCGGCGGCGATGTTGGCGTTGCGCAGCAGATCCAGCGCGACGAACCTGTCGTTCGGCGAGGCGGCCGGGTCGTCGATGATCGCCCGGAGTTGCGCCAGGTGCGCGGGGCGCAGGAAGTGCGCGATGTCGTGCATCGCCTCGGCGGTCAGCGCGGTGAGCGCGGCCGGCTCCACGGTGAGGAACCGGCGGCCTCCCGGGCCGTGTACGACGTCCACGCCCTCGTCGGTGACCAGGCGGTAGTCCGTCTGGTCCGGGCCGGTCGGCAGCAGAGGGGCGTACGAGAATGCGGCGGCACTGCTCATGAGCGGCAAGCCTAGGGCAGACCGGTCGATCACTCCCACCCGCCGGGCGGGTGCTGGGACGCCGCTCTCATCTACCAGGCGCGCCGCGCCCGGCTGCCCTCCGGAACATGAGGTGGGCCGCCCTTTCAGCCGTCCTTGCCGCCGTCCGGGTCCGGGCAGAGTTCGCGCTTCGGGCCGCAGTCGTCATTGTTCGGCGCACCGGGGCCGGTGCCGCCCGGCCCGGGATTCCCACCTTCGCCGGGCGGACGGGCGGGCGAGTTTCCGGACGTGCCGAACCGGACGTACCCGATCTCCCGCCCCTCGCCGATGATCATGCCTTGCGACCCGACGGCGAGGGCGTTCGCCGAGGTACGCAGGACGGCCAGTTCCCGGCCGGTACGCGGGTCCACCGCCGCCAGCCGGGACGGCTTCTCGTCGGCCACCACCGCCGCGTACGGGGTGAGGGACGCCCCCGCCTTGCCGCTCGCCGGCCGCGTCCAGAGCACCTTGTCGGTGCCCAGCTCCCGGGCGACGACAGAGCGCTTGTCGGCGGCCCGGAACACCGCCGAACGGTCGTCCACGGCGATCAACTTGGTGCCCGGCTCACCGACCCAGAGCAGCCGGCCGTCGTACCCGTCGATGACCGTCTCGCGGCCGTCCGGGGCGACACCGATCAGCACGTTCCGGGCGCCCTGCGGGTCCTCGCGTTGCACGCAGCCGGCGGAGTCGGCGGTCCGCAGGTTGATGCCGGCCCGCTGCCAGGCCTCCTGCCCGGTCGCCGAGTCCCGGGCGGAGATGGCGAAGTAACAGGTGCCGTCCTGGGATCGGGCGGAGATCCGCAGCAGCCGGCCACCCACCACGGAGAGCCGCTCCTCCCGGCCGGGCTCGACGTTCTGCAACACCCGGCCGGTGGCGGTGTCCACCACGTGGACCCGACCGTCGACGGGGAACCCGAGCAGCGGTGGCGCGGCCTCCGCCCCGGCCACGCCGTCGTCGATCCGGGTGGTGGTGAGCCGCCGGGTGCCGCGCAGACCGGGGTTGTCGGCGAGCAGGCCGCTGTGCACCCCGGGCAGGAAGGCCGTCCAGAGCGGCGCGGTGCCGCGCGGGTCCCAGGCGCTCAGGGTGCAGTCGGTGGCCTCCGTGCAACGGGCGTCGAGGAGCAGATTGCGGTACGTCCAGACCGCAACCGCGTCATCGTCACGTCGTCGGGTCGCCCCGGTCGTCGGGTCGAGGAGTTCGTACCCCTTGACCAGGAGCTTGCCCACGGCCACGACCGGGTCGCGGTCACCGCCGGCGACCGCCGCCCAGTCCGCCTTGCGCTCCCAGAGCTGCGCGCCGGTGGCCAGGCTGCGAGCCTCGACCCGGGTGCGCTGCTCGACGACGACGGCGTCGCCGGCGATTGTCACGCTGCGCGGAGTGCCGCCGACCCGTTGCTGCCAGACCACGTCCGGTTCGGAGATGGGTTCGCTGCGGTCCACCCAGTCCCACAGGCCCGGGAACGGATTCCACACCCCTGTCGCCGCGAGCGCGACGACCACGGCAAGGCCGAGCAGCAGCCCACCGCGCACGCTCCCCTTCGCCACCCGCACACCGTAGCCACGATCGCGGATCTTCCGTACGCCCGCGCCGCCGTGTCGCCGCGCTTTCTGCGCTCGGAGGTGTTAGAGCACCCTTCCCTCGGCCCGAACAGCGCTGCGCACCAACGGCAGCGTGCGGTAGGGGATCTGCTCGGCCAGCGCGATGATCGTCGAGGCCCGGGTGATGCCGGCGGACGAGACGATCTGGTCGATGACCCGTTGCAGGTCGGTGTTGGAGCGGGCCACGATCCGGCAGAGCAGGTCGCTGGAGCCGGTGATGGTGTGCGCCTCCAGCACCTCGGGGATGGCAGCCAGGTGGGCGGTGACCGGGTCGTGGCCGTGCCGCTGACTGATCTCCAGGGTGACGAAGCTGGTCACCCCGAACCCGATCGCGGCAGGCGCTATCTCGGGCCCGAAACCGGTGATGACCCGCCGTTCGACGAGCTTGTCCAGCCGCGCCTGCACGGTGCCCCGGGCCACCCCGAGCCGCCGGGAGCACTCCAGCACCCCGATCCGCGGCTCCTCGGCGAGCAGTTCGATCAAGCGCACGTCGAGCGCGTCGAGCTGTACATTCTGCTCACCATTCATAAGTAATGACCATACCGAATGCGCAACCTGACCAGCATTTCTGGCACCAGTTGCCCACCCGATGTCGAGACAGCGATCCTCCCCACAAGAACCGACCACGGCGGCCCACAAGGCCGGCCGGTACGCGAGGGAGCCCACGATGACCCAGGCGATCGACCGACCCAAGTCGACCGAGGACGTCGACGTCGACCGGCTCGTCGGCGCTGTCGACCACGACATCAGCCACGACCCGTTCCCGGTCCGGGGCCTCGACCACGTGCACTTCCTGGTCGGCAACGCCAAACAGGCCGCCCACTACTACTCCACCGCCTTCGGCATGACCTGCGTGGCGTACCGCGGCCCCGAGCAGGGCTACCGGGACCACGCCCAGTACGTGCTGACCAGCGGCTCGGCCCGGTTCGTGCTGACCGGCGCGGTGCGCCCCGACGCCGACGGCGCCGAGCACGTGGCCCGGCACAGCGACGGGATCAGCGACATCGCGCTGGAGGTCCCGGACGTGGACGCCGCGTACGCGCACGCCCTCTCGCAGGGCGCCGCGAGCGTCGTCGAGCCGCACGAGGTGACCGACGAGCACGGCACCGTCCGGATGGCCGCCATCGCCGCATACGGCGACACCCGGCACACGCTCGTCGACCGGTCCCGCTACACCGGCCCGTTCCTGCCCGGCTTCGTGGCCCGGGGCCCGATCGTGGACCGACAGCCGATGATCGACGCCGGCATCCAGCCGAAGCGCTTCTTCCAGGCCGTCGACCACGTGGTCGGCAACGTGGAGCTGGGCCGGATGGACGAGTGGGTCGAGTTCTACAAGCGGGTGATGGGCTTCTCCAACATGGCGGAGTTCGTCGGCGACGACATCGCCACCGACTACTCGGCGCTGATGAGCAAGGTCGTGGCGAACGGCACCCGCAAGGTGAAGTTCCCGCTCAACGAGCCGGCGATCGCCCGCAAGAAGTCGCAGATCGACGAGTACCTCGAGTTCTACCAGGGCCCCGGCGCGCAGCACATCGCCGTCGCCACCAACGACATCCTGGCCAGCGTCGACGCGATGCGCGCGGCGGGCCTGGAGTTCCTGGACACCCCGGACTCGTACTACGACGACCCGGAGCTGCGCGAGCGGATCGGCAACGTGCGGGTGCCGATCGAGGAGCTGAAGGCCCGCAAGATCCTGGTCGACCGGGACGAGGACGGCTACCTGCTCCAGATCTTCACCAAGCCGGTCCAGGACCGCCCCACTGTCTTCTTCGAGCTGATCGAGCGGCACGGCTCGCTGGGCTTCGGCAAGGGCAACTTCAAGGCGCTCTTCCAGGCGATCGAGCGGGAGCAGGAAGCCCGCGGCAACCTGTAACACTTGCCAGCGTGACGCAACCTCTGTCGTACCCGACGCCGCCGGCCGGTGGGCCCCGACCCACCACCGGCGGCGTCGCGCCGCAACCCGGCCCACATTCCCACGGGTACGCCCCGTCTCACCGCCATGCCGGGTTAGCGGGAACTGTCGTCGTTAAGGTGTCCCCGTGAGCGAGCGCAGCGAGCGAACCAGCAGGCTCAGTAGCGTGGCGCCTCGCGCCGCCGCGAAGCGAAGCGGAGCGACGGCGTGAGTGTTGAACCTGGTTGGTACGTCGACCCCGGTGCCACCGAGACCCGGCGTTACTGGGACGGCGAGGGCTGGCTCGGCGCGCCCATTCCCGTCGACGCCGTCCCGCCGGACGGCCCGCCGCCGCCCGAGCCGCCGCCCCCGCCGGTGACTCCCGCCGCGCCCGCGGCGTCGACCACCCCTGACTCGGTGACGGGCGCGCCGGGCTGGTCGCCGCAGCAGGGTCCACCTCCGGGATACGGCCCGCAACCGGGACACGGCCCGGGCTGGGGTCCACAGGGCGGGCCTCCGGGCTGGGGTCCGCAGAGCCAGCCTCCCGGCTGGGCGCCACAAGGGGGCCCTCCCGGCTGGCCGGGAAGACCGCCCGAGCCGCGGCCGCACGGCCTCAGGCTCGCCGGGTACGGCCGGAGGTTCGTCGCCCGGCTGATCGACTTCGGCATCCTCTTCGCACTGAACGTGCTCGTCAACGGCTGGTTCGTCTGGCGCTGGGCGCAGGAGTGGGCGCCGTTCTGGCAGGAGGCCTTCCGGCGCGCGGCGCGCGGCGACACCTCCCGCAGTGACCTGCCGATCCCCAGCCAACAGGTCGAGTCCCTGCTGGTGGTGATCCTGCTGATCGCCACCGCGCTCTGGTTGGCGTACGAGGTGCCGACGATGGCCTCCGGTGGGCAGACCTTCGGCAAGCGGTTGATGCGGATCCGGGCGGTGCCGTTGGCCGCCGACCAGCCGCTTGGCGTACGCCGGGCGCTGAGCCGGTGGAGCACGATGGGTCTGCCAACTCTGCTCTGGTACTGCGCCGGGCTCGGCCTGGTGCTGCAACTGGTCGATGCCCTGTCCCCCCTCTTTGATCACCCCCTGCGTCAGGCGCTGCACGACAAGCGTGCGCAGACGGTGGTCGTCGAGGTGCCGCACCACACCGATCCCGCCCCCTCGAACGACCGCAACCAGCCCCCGGGAGACACCCCATGACCGACTCCGGACGTCACCAGCCGGCGCTGCGGCTGACCCGCGTCGACCTGGACGCGCTGCCCAGCTACGTGCCGGGGCGCAGCCCTGCCGACCTGGCCCGTGAGTTGGGCCTGGCGGAGGCCATCAAGCTGGCCAGCAACGAGGTGCCGTACGGGCCGCTGCCCGGCGTGGTGGAGGCCGTCACGGAGGCGATCACCACCTCGCACCGCTACCCGGACATGGGCGTTGTCGCGCTGCGTGACGCCCTGGCCCAGCGGTACGGGGTGGACGCCGACCGGATCGCCACCGGCTGCGGTTCGGTGGCGCTCGCCGAGCACCTGGTGCGGGCCACCTGTCTGCCCGGTGACGAGGTGCTGTACTCGTGGCGGTCGTTCGAGGCGTACCCGATCATCGTGGCGACGAGCGGCGCGACGAGCGTGCGGGTGCCCAACGACGCCGGGCACGGGCACGACCTGGCGGCGATGGCCGCGGCGGTGACCGACCGGACCAGGGTGATCTTCGTGTGCAACCCGAACAACCCCACCGGTACGGCGGTACGCCGGGCCGAGCTGGACCGGTTCCTCGACGCGGTGCCGGACGACGTGCTCGTGGTGATCGACGAGGCGTACCGGGAGTTCGTCACCGACACGGAGGTGCCGGACGGCCTCGACTACCTGGACCGGCCCAACGTCGCGGTGCTCCGCACGCTGTCGAAGGCGTGGGGCCTCGCCGGGCTGCGAATGGGCTGGCTGGTTGCCCAGCCGGTGGTGGCGGCCGCCATCCGCAAGGTGGCGACCCCGTTCTCCAGCAGCACGGCGGCCCAGGCCGGTGCGCTCGCCGCACTGACCCAGGTGGCGGAGATGGAGCGCCGCTGCGCCCTGGTCGTCGCCGAGCGGGACCGGGTCACCGAGGCGCTGCGGAAGTTCGTGCCCGAGGTGCCGACCAGCCAGGCCAACTTCGTCTGGCTGCCGCTGGGCGAGCGGGCGGTGGCGTTCGGTAAGGCGTGCGAGGCGCGCGGGGTGATCGTGCGGCCGTTCGCCGGGGACGGGGTCCGGGTCACCATCGGCACCCCGGCCGAGAACGACGCGTTCCTGGCTGCGGCCGAGGCCGCAGTGGTCTGAGGGTCAGCGGTCATACCGGGCGGGCGCAGGAGACGGTCAGCTCGGCCGTCTCCGGCGGGCGGCGAACCAGCCGACGACGATCAGGGCTGCGCCCAGTGCGGCGAGCAGCAGCGCCGACCCGCCCGTCCCGGTGACCGGCAACTCGCCGTGACTGGGTGTGGGTTGCGGTGGTGCGGTCGGCGTGGACGTGGGTGGCGGTTGGGTCGGGGGCGGGGTCGGCGACGCCGGCACGATCTCGAAGGTGACGCCGGTGTCCGCCGACGGCTCGACCCGGACGACACCGAATCCCCGCGCCGAGGCGGGGTCGGCGGCCAGCACCGGCGACGCCGCCAACGCCAGGCTCGCGGCGGCGGCGAGCGCCCCGCCCACGAGGTAGTTGGCTGCTGTCCTGGCCATGCGCCGACCCCTTCCACCGGAAACCTGAACCGTGAAAAACATACCCTTTTACGACAAAGAGAATGGAACGGTTGGGTGTTCCGCTGTCGAAGACGCCACGATCAGGTGGCGGCCAGGATGACCGCCTCGCCGGTGTAGTAGTAGCGCCGGTCGTCGCCGGTGGGGTCGACCGGTTTGCGAAGCCGCTCGATCGCGACGAACCCGTCCTCGGCGGTCACCGCCCCGGGCGCCCAGCCGGTCCCGTCCGAGCCGACGTTCAGCACGAAGCGGGACACCTGCCTCCCGGTCGCCGGATCCAGCGTCACCAGGTCGTTCGCCTCAGTCAGCAGGTGCACCCGGCCGGGCTGCCCGGCCAGCACCCGAGCCGCGTCCAGGCCCTCGGACCGCCACAGCTCGGTGCCCGTACGCGCCGACCGACCCACAACGGCCCCGTCGAGCACGGCGACCGACTGCTCACCGACCAGCGCGGCGCCGGCCGGGTCCAGCGCGGGGGCGGGGACCGGCGGGCCGGCACCCACCAGCCAACCCTGACCGCCCTCGTCGCCCGGCCCGGCGGTACGCAGCCCGAGACAGTCCGACCAGCCGGTACGGCAGCCGAGCGGCGTCACCACGAACGCGTCCGGGCCGCCCGGCGGTCGCCAACGCTCCCGCACCGCACCCGTCGCCGCGTCCCGGAACTCGAGCGTGGCTGCCCCGGCGCAGGTGTCCAGACCGATCAACTGGCCGGCGGCGGTGGTGCCGACGTCGCTGCGGCACCGGCCGGGCAACTCGACCCGCCACAGCTCCCGACCGCCGCTCAGCTCGACCCCACGCGCCTGGGCGTCCCCGGTCACCACGAGCACGACCCGCCCGTCGGGGAGGTCGGTGAGCTGAAGGCCAGGCGCATCCCAGACGGTCGCCGCCCCGGTACGCCGCACCGGCGACTCGGTCGCGGCGGGCTTCGGGCCGTCGGCCCGCCAGAGCACCCCGCCGGTCCGCGCGTCGAGCGCGACAAGGCGGCCGTCCGACCAGCGGCTGACCACAGTGCCGCCGCTCGCCACCACCCCGGTCAGCTCCGCCGGCCACCGCCGGTAGGACCAGTACGGGCTGGTCCGGTACCGCCCGTCGACCGGCCGGTCGGCGTAGACCTGGCGGTGTGCGGCGTACACCCGCAGCCTGCCGTCGACGATGAGCGGGGCGACCGGCAACCGGCCGATCACTCCGGCCGCGGGTCGGGCCGGGGCCGGGTAGTCGGCCCGCGCCACGGTGCTCACCTCTGCCGGTGCGAGGACCCGGTGGACGATGACCGCGACGGCCGCCGTCGCAAGCAGCGCCGCGACCGCGATCACCAGCAGCCGCCGGCCTCTCGGGAACCTCATGCCGCACCTCCGCCCGGCACCCTACCCAGCGGGGAGGGTCGGACCCCGGTCAGGTCACGGCGAGGGGAGTTGGCCGGCTGGCGCTCAGGCGGCTTCGACGGAGCCGATGGCACCGGCCGCCACGGACAGGTCGGCGAGATCACGCCAGAGCGCCGCCTCGACCGCCCGCGCGGCCAGGCCGCCGAGCAGCAACGCCACCACCCGACCGTACGGAGCGGTGGGCACCGCCTCCTGGGTGACGGTGATCGCCGTGCAGCCTCGACGACGGCGCCGAACCGGTCGCAGGCTCCAGGTGATGCGGTAGTCGGCGCCGGCACCGGAGGAACAGAGCACCAGACGCTGCGGCGCGAGGGCCTCCACCACCAGGAACTCCTCGGTCAGCGTGCCGCCGCCCGGCTGGACCCGCTCCTCGCGCCAGGAGGTGCCCGGCCCGAACAGACCCGGGGTGAGCACCTCGATCGGGCCGGCTGCGGTCAGCCGGGCCGCGCGGCCGGGCAGGTCTGTCAGCAGACGCCAGACGTCGACAGCGTGCGCCTCGATGATCCCGGTAATCGCCACCGTCGACATGTCACCCTCCCGTGTCCCCGACGGTACGCGGAGTGAGGGCCGAGCGGGGCCCCGGTAGCGGCATTTCCACCACCCGGAGGCCACTCTGTCCGATTCGGCTGTCGCTTCGGCACCGGTCGTCGTCGACCGGTGCCGAAGCGGCGGTCAGCGCTCGAAGCGACCGGCCCGGATCGCGCCGATGAACGCTGTCCACCCAGGCGGGCTGACCGCGAGTGTGGGACCGGCCTGGTCCTTGGAGTCGCGGACTCCGACCAGACCATGGACGTCGACCAGGTTGTCCGCCACCTCCACGCAGAGCCCCTGGTCGTTGGAGCGGCTACTGGTACGCCAGACCGCGCCCGCAAGATCGTTCATAGTTGTTACCTCCGTGTACGTCAGGATTGCCCCACCGCTGACGGCCGGACAGAGCCCGGCTCGGATTGCGCGGTGTGGCAAGGGAATCCGGACGATCAACGGATCAACCAGGGCCGGTGATCGCACAGCCGGTGCGATCACGGGTCCCGTGCACGAGACGGATGGCGGATGTGCGCTCAGCGGGCCGGACGCACCGTGCCCGACACCTCACCGAGGGCGATGGTGGTGCCGTCCGGGCCGGGAGCGGTGGCGGTGATGGTCACCGTGTCGCCGTCGTCCAGGAAGGTACGGGTCTCGTCGCCCAGCTTGACCGGCTCGGCCCCGCCCCAGGTCAGCTCCAGGAACGAGCCGACCTGTCCCCGGTCCGGGCCGGAGACGGTACCGGAGGCGTACAGGTCACCGGTACGCAGGGAAGCACCGTTGACGGTGAGGTGCGCCAACTGCTGCGCGGGAGTCCAGTACATGGTGGCGAACGGGGGCTCGCTCACCTGTTCGCCGTTCCACTCGACCGTCAGCCGGAGGTCCAGCCCCAGGTGCGGTACGTCGCGCAGGTAGTCGGCCACCGGCGGATCCTGGTCGGGGGCCGCCACGTTGGCGTCGGCGAGCGCGTCCAGCGGCGTCACCCAGGCCGAGACCGAGGTGGCGAACGACTTGCCCAGGAACGGGCCGAGCGGCTGGTACTCCCAGGCCTGGATGTCCCGGGCCGACCAGTCGTTGACGAGCACCACCCCGAAGACGTGCTCGGCGAAGTCGTCCACGGCGACCCGGTCACCCAGAGCGCTGGGTACGCCCACCACGAAACCGACCTCGGCTTCGATGTCGAGGCGTACCGACGGGCCGGTGACCGGGCCCTCGGCGGAGGCCCGCTGCCCGGTCGGCCGGGTCACCGGCGTGCCGGAGACGACCACAGTGCCGGCCCGACCGTGGTAGCCGATCGGCAGGTGCTTCCAGTTGGGCAGCAACGGCGGCTGGCCGGGACGGAAGATCTGCCCGACGTTCGCCGCATGGTGCTCCGAGGAGTAGAAGTCGACGTAATCGGACACGTCGATGGGGAGCAGCAGTTCCACGTCGTCGAGGGCCACGAGCAGAGGTTCCACTGCGGCCCGGTGCGCCGGGTCGGTCAGCAGCTCGGTGATCCGCTGCCGCACCGACGTCCACTGCGGACGACCCAACGCCATGAAGTCGTTGAGCACGGGCCGGCCCAGCGTCCCGGCGGCCAGCACCAGCTCGGCGGCCTCCGCCGCGGCGAGGTCGAGGACCCAGGAGCCGATCCGTACGCCGATCCGCGCCGGACCCCCGTTCTGCCGGAACACCCCGTACGGCAGGTTCGTCACCCCGTACGGCGATCCGTCGGCGCCGGTCACCCAGGTCATGCGTCGTAGCCCCCGTTCACCAGCCCAAGCCGGATCAGATCGTCAAGTGGTTCCAGGATGCTGCACGAGCCGAAGCCCACCCACAGGGGGCGAGGCCCGTCGAGCCGTGCCGTCGCCCGCTGCACCAGGGGGCGCGGGTCGACGATTGTCAGCAGCTCGGCGACCGCGCGCGCACTCTCACCGTCGGCGGCGGCGAGGGTGGCGGCCAGCACGTTGGCGTACCCATGGTGGGTGAACCCGGTCTCCGGGTCCAGGTGTCGCACCGCCTGGTGCAGCCCGGCGGTGAGCTTGAACGGCAGGCCCCGGTCCCGGCAGGCGCAGATCACCGCGGCCAGCTCGGTCGGGGTGGGGAAGAGTTCGGCGGCCAGGCCGCCGGTGCGGAACTTGGCGGCGATCGGCACCCCGTCGGCCCGTGCGGCGACGAGCGCGTCAAGCGCGCCCATCAGTCCGAAGGTCAGTGGCAGTTCGGCGTAGACGGCCTCCACGCCGGCCAGCGCGTCGGTCAGTCGCAGCAGCTCGGCGATGCCGGGCAGCGGGTCCTCGCCGCGCTTGGCGACCGCCACCTCGACCTGACGCGATGTCACGCCGTCGGGGGCGAGACGCGACAGCGCGATCGGCAGGTTCCCGATCCCGGTGTCACCGATCAGCCCGATCACCAGGCTCTCGTTCGGGTCGACGAGACCGTTCAGCTTGCCGGCGGTGACTGTCGAGGCGGGGATCAGTAGCGGGCCGACCAGGTCGGCGTACCAGCCGGCGCGGTGCTGGCGGTGCGCGGTCAGGGCTTCGTGCAGCGCGGCGCTGCCGGGCGGGAAGACGGCGGCGTCGTCCACCAGGCCGTGGAGGAGTGCGGGCACCTGCGTTGACACGGAACAAGAATGTACGGGACGCTACGAGGAACGGACAACAGCGTCCGATTATCGGACGCCTTCGGCCGGTGAACGGGACATATCGGGAGGCGAGATGCCGTACTACCGCAGCGTCGGCGAGGTGCCGCGTAAGCGCCACACCCAGTTCCGGCAGCCCGACGGCAGCCTCTACGCCGAGGAACTGATGGGCCAGGAGGGCTTCTCCTCCGACTCGTCACTGCTCTACCACCGGTACGCCCCCACCGCGATTCTGGCCGCCGACGAGTTCACCCCGGCCGCGTTCACCCGGGCACCGAACCTGCCGCTCAAGCCCCGCCACCTGCGCACCCACGAACTGGACACCGGCGGCGCCGACCCGATCCTCGGCCGGCAGTACCTGCTCGCCAACGACGACGTACGGATCGGGTACGTCCTCGCCGACCGACCCTCGCCGCTGTTCCGCGACGCCACCGGCGACCACTGCCTGTACGTCGAGGCGGGCACCCTGCGGGTCGAGTCACCGTTCGGGGTGCTGGACGCGGTCGCCGGCGACTACGTCGTCATCCCCACCTCGACCATCCACCGGCTGGTGCCCACCGGCGACCAGCCCGTCCGGCTCCTCGCCGTCGAGGCGTCCGGGCACATCGGCCCACCCAAGCGCTACCTCTCCGTACGCGGCCAGTTCCTGGAGCACTCGCCGTACTGCGAACGGGACGTCCGGGGCCCCGACGCCCCGCTGCTCGTCGACGGCGAGGAGGTCGAGGTGCTGGTCCGGCACCGACGCGGTTGGACCCGCCACGTCTACGCGAACCACCCGTTCGACGTGGTCGGCTGGGACGGGCACCTCTACCCGTGGGCGTTCTCCATCCACGACTTCGAGCCGATCACCGGCCGCATCCACCAGCCCCCGCCGGTGCACCAGACCTTCCAGGGGCCCAACTTCGTCATCTGCTCCTTCGTGCCCCGCAAGGTCGACTACCACCCGCAGTCGATCCCGGTGCCGTACAACCACCACAACGTCGACTCCGACGAGATGCTGTTCTACACGGGCGGCAACTACGAGGCGCGGCGCGGCTCCGGCATCGAGCAGGGCTCGATCTCCCTGCACCCGTCCGGTTTCACCCACGGCCCCCAGCCGGGTGCCGCGGAGCGTTCCATCGGCGCGGACTACTTCGACGAACTGGCTGTCATGGTCGACACCTTCCGCCCACTGGACCTCTGCGACGCCGCCACCGCCTGCGAAGACGAGGGTTACGCCTGGACCTGGGCACGACGTTCGGTGTAGTCGCCCGTGGGGTTGGTTGGGTTACCGGAGAGCGGTTCTGGTGAAGATGGCGAACTCGGCTACCGCCGTGACGGCGATGGCCAGCACCAGGGGCCATGGGGAGCCGACCACCGCGTACACCAGCAACAGCAGTGGTGCGGCGGCCACGGCGTAGACGGCAAGGGCCATCGCGCGGTCCGAGTGCAGCAGGGCGGGCAGGACGGTCCGGGTCAGCCCCGGCAGCCGAGCCGCGAGCTGCCAGACGACGATCCCGCCGGTGAGCGCGGCGAGCACCGCCACGATGCGGGAGAACCCGCCGTTCGCCGACGCCGCGAACGCGACGAGCAGTGCCGCCACCAACGACCAGCCCGCGCCGTAGAGCACCAGGCGGTGCAGCCCGTGGGCGAGGGTCCGTGGCGAGTCGATCCGGCTCGGGCTGATCGTCACCGCCTCGGCGATGTCTTCCAGCGCCTCCGACCAACGGCGCTGCTCCAACCGCATGACCCCGACGTCGTGACCGGCCTCGGCGATCCGCGGGTCGAGCTGCAACGCCTCCCGGTAGGCCCGCTCGGCCAGGTCGAACAGGTTCAGGCGGGCGGCGACCAGGCTGAGCACCAGGTGCGCCTGCGGCTCCTGGGGGGCAAACTCGACGCCGCGCCAGGCCGCGTTCAGCGCCGGCTGACCGTTGCGGGCGCCGGCCAGGATCGCCGCCGCGCTCCGCTGGGCGTACGCGTCGGTCGGGCCGAGGGCGAGGATCCGGTCGGCGGTGGTCGCCGACTCGCTGTAGCGCTCCAGATCGGCCAGGGCCATCCCCCTGGCCACCAACGGGGGTAGGGCCTCGGGCGCGGCGGCCACTGCCGTGTCGGCGGAGGTGAGCGCCTCGGCCGGGCGGTTGGCGGCGAGGTGCACCCGGGCCAGCATTGTCAGTGCGTCCACGTCGTCGGGCTGGAGGGCCAACCCGTAGGCCAGTTCCCCGGCCGCCTCGTCGTAGCGACCGAGTTCGGCGAGGAGTTGGGCCCGCTGGACGTAACCGTCGGCGGCGGACTGGTCGGGGGCGGGGTCGCTGGACATCGCGGGGAGCTTAGGCGGCCGGCGCGTCGTACACCAGAGCCACCGCGACCCCGGCCAAGCCTTCCTCGCGGCCGGCGAAGCCGAGCGCGTCGGTGGTCGCCGCCGAGACGGTGACCAGGGCGCCGACGGCTGCGGAGAGCACCTCCTGCGCCTCCGCGCGACGCCGGCCGATCTTGGGGCGGTTGCCGATGACCTGCACGGACACGTTGCCGATCTCCAGGCCCACGGCCCGTACCCGGCGGGCCGTCTCGGTCAGCAGCGCCACCCCCGACGCGCCGGCCCACTCCGGCTGGCCCACCCCGAAGGCGGAACCGAGATCACCGAGACCGGCGGCGGAGAGCAGCGCGTTGCAGGCGGCGTGGGCGGCCACGTCGGCGTCCGAGTGCCCGGCGAGGCCGTCCTGGTCGGGCCAGAGCAGCCCGGCCACCCAGCAGGGTCGACCCGGCTCGAACGCGTGCACGTCGGTGCCGATGGCCACCCGGGGAACGATCATGATCAGAGGGTACGCGTCAACCCGCCCCGGCAAGCAGATGCTCGGCCAGAGCCAGGTCGAACGGTCGGGTGATCTTCAGGGCGTACTCCGAGCCGGGCACGCAAGTCACCGCGACGCCCTGCTTCTCGACCAGCCCGGCGTCGTCGGTGAGAGAGTCACCGGCGGCGGCGTGCGCGGCGCTGAGCACGGCCCGCTGGAAACCCTGCGGGGTCTGCACCGCGCGCAGGGCGGACCTGTCGACGGTGCCGAGCACCACCTCGTCGGCGCCGACTTCCTTGATCGTGTCGACGACCGGCAGGACCGGGATCACCGCGGCGTACCCGTGACGGACCGCCGCCGCGACGGATTCGACGAGGTCGGGCGGGGTGAGTGCCCGGGCGGCATCGTGCACCAGGACGATCGTCGGGCCGGCGGGCACCGCGGCCAGCGCGGCGGCCACCGAAGCCTGCCGTTCGGCACCACCGGGCACCACGATCACCGAGGCGACCGGGGCCAGCAGCTCCCGGACGGCCTGGACGTCGGCGGGCGGCGCGGCCACCACGATGGTGTGCACCGAGGGCGCGGCTGCCAGTCGACGCACGGCGTGCACCAGCAGCGGCTCACCGGCGAGCAGGCGCAGCGCCTTGGGTCGGCCGGGGCCGAGCCGGACGCCGGCACCCGCCGCAGGCACAAGGACCGCGACGTCACCGCGCGGATTGAGCTGCGCGGTCACGTCGCGGTCCTTGGTGGTTTCTTCACTACGAAGTGGGTACGACGATGCTGTGCGGACTAGGCCTCGGTGAGGACCTTGTCGAGCAGCGACTCCGCCTCGTCCTTGGTGCTCTTCTCGGCCAGCGCGACCTCGCCGACGAGAATGTCGCGGGCCTTGGCGAGCATCCGCTTCTCGCCCGCAGAGAGGCCCCGCTCCCGCTCCCGGCGCCACAGGTCACGCACGACCTCGGCGACCTTCAGCGGATTGCCGGAAGCCAGCTTTTCCAGATTGGCCTTGTAACGCCGCGACCAGTTGGTCGGCTCCTCGGTGTGCGGAGCCCGCAGAACGTCGAAGACCTTACCGAGGCCTTCTTCGCCGACCACCTCACGGACGCCCACGATCTCGGCATTCTCGGCGGGCACCCGGACCGTCAGGTCACCCTGCGCGACCCTCAGGACGAGATATTTCTTAGGCTCGCCCTTGATGATCCGAGTCTCGATTGCCTCGATGAGTGCGGCCCCGTGGTGGGGGTAAACAACGGTCTCGCCGACACTGAAAACCATAGGTTCGAAACCCCTTTCGCTGTGTCTAGGGTAACACGGTCAGGCACTGATGTCTCTCCGATGTCCTGACCATTGGCGCAGCTCAGGGGCCCTGTGAGAGGTCTTGCTTCAGCTTGACAGGCGGTCAAACCGATGGTTCAAACACGCTCCGTAACGCGGAAATGACTGCCCGGTACGGGTGAGCGGAACGTCGAGATCAAGGGCTATGCGCTCCTCCCATGGTAGCCCGGCCAGCGGAACCGCGCCCAGATGTAGCGGGAGGTGCCCCTGGTGCGCGACCCTGGAGACCGAGCCGCACTCCGCTCTCGAGACGCTTCAGGGGGTCCGATGGGCAAGCCGGACGCAGAGGGTCACGGGCCGCCCGACGGCCTGCCCGGCCTGCCGCCCGAATGGGGCCGGGTGGTGGTTCCCGACGACGCGTCCGCGCTGGCCGCCGAGGCCGCTCAGATCCGCCGTGAGCTGCGCCAGGCCAGCCGTATCCCGGGCGCATTCCGGGCCCTGGGCCTGCCGCTCGTGGTTCTGCTGGTGGCCGTCCTCACCACGTTGGCCGGTCTGCTGGCGGTCACCTGGCCCCGCACCGGTCGAGGCGCCGACCGGCCGACCCCGGCCCCCGCCGCACCGCCCGCGACCCTCACCGGGCGACCGCTGCCCGCACTCGACCTGGTCGACGCGGACAACGCACCAGTGCCGCTGCGCGGCCTGCTACCCGCCATGATCATTCTGCTGGACGGCTGCCCCTGCCCGGACCGGGTCACCGACGCCCTGGCGGCCGCACCCGTCGGCGTCTCCGTGGTCACCGTCACCGGCGGGCGAACGCCACCGGTCGGGCCCAGCATCGACCCGCAGGCGCGCGCCCTGGCCGACCCCGCCGGAGGGCTGCGCTCGTTCCTGGGCCAACCAGCCCGCCCCGGCACAGTGACCGCCGTGCTCGTCGACCGCACCGGCACGGTGGCCCGGGTGCTGCCCGACCTTCGCACCGTCGACTCCTACCGCGACGACCTGAGCGCCCTGGCCGGCTGACCCACGGCGCCTACCGGGGCAGCGCGACGAGTTGCGCCTGGATGTCGATGGGCCGGTCGCCGGCCAACAGCGACACCCGGAACGGCCCGTCACCCGGCAGCACCTCCGCGTTGGCGATCGTGCCGTCACAGTCGATCCGCGTCTGACCGACGATCTCCGCCCCGGTGCTCGTCACCACCATCGCGCCCAGGCGCGTGCACCGGTACTGCAGCAGGAAGCGGGCACCGTCGCCGCCAGCCTGCCGGGTCACCTCCTGGCCGGCATAGAACTCCCGCTCCTCGCGCCAGATCGTGTCGCGGAACGACGGCAGGTCACCCGCCGGGAAGAGCACCGCCGGATCGCCCTCGATGTCGGTGATCGAGCCCGTCGCCGGGTCGATCACCGCCCGCGGAGCGCTACGCACCCGGAGAACCTCGCCGGTGTTCGGGTCCATCCGCACCGCCACCCGCTCGTCAGGCTCCTCCGGCAGGAGAAAGCGTTCAATCGGGGTGCTGGCGCTCGGCCCGACCGATGGCACCGCCGGAGGGACAACCGATCCGGCCGTCGACGCGGGCGCGGCGGACTGCCACCACCAGCCACCGACGGCCAGGACGGCCACCGCAGCGCCGAACAGCACCACCGAGCGCAGCCTGTCGTCCGATGTCGCATCCACCCCGTGAGCGTACCGGCCGGAGGTTCAGTCCTGTCGATCGAGCAGGGCGGCGTACAGGGTGAGCCCGGGGCCGAAAGCCAGCATGACGATGCGCCGGGCCGCAGGTGTCGACCGACCCAGCCGGTCCAGGATCAGCAGGACCGTCGGCGAGGAACAGTTGCCGTGCTCGTCGAGCGTCGCCCGGGACGCCGCCAGCCCTTCCGGGGGCAACGCCAACTCCCGCTCGACCACGTTGAGGATCCGCGGCCCACCCGGATGCACCGCCCAACCGTCCACCTCGGAACTCGCCACGCCGTGCCGGGCCAACAGGTCGTCGACAAGCCCGCGGACATGCCTCGACAACACCTGCGGCACCTTCGGCGACAACCCCATCCGGAAGCCCGCGTCAGTGACGTCCCAGGTCATGTGGTCGGCGGTCGAGGTGTCGGTGACGGCGGTGACCTCGCGTACGGCGTACCCCCGGCCACCCGGCACGACCACGGCGGCGACCGCGGCGTCCGAGAAGAGCGCGTGGGAGACGATCTGCTGGGTGTCCACCCGGGCGCTCGACGGCTGGATGTGCAGGCTTGTCAGCTCCGCGCAGAGCAGCAGCGCCGGACGCCCCCGGGCGGTGACGAAGTCACTCGCCGCGCCGAGCCCCGGCAGCGCCGCGTAACAGCCCATGTGACCGATGACCATCCGCTGGGTGTCCGCGGCCATGCCCAGGTCCCGGGCGAGCAGGATGTCCAGCCCCGGGGTGGCGTACC
This sequence comes from Micromonospora sp. NPDC005710, assembly GCF_040630995.1. Classification (NCBI taxonomy): domain Bacteria; kingdom Bacillati; phylum Actinomycetota; class Actinomycetes; order Micromonosporales; family Micromonosporaceae; genus Micromonospora; species Micromonospora sp. NPDC005710. The sequence goes on from NZ_JBEXYP010000002.1 coordinate 287,601, forward strand.
CGGTACACGAGCAGACGATGAACAGCCCGATGTCGCCGGCGTCCAGCCCGGCCGCAGTCAACGCGCGACCCACCGCCTCCTTGCCCAGCGGCAGCGCCTCCACCTGGTAGCGGCGCATCCGGCGCTCGGTCGGCCAGTCCGAGACGTCCTCCAGCAGCGGATTGACCGCCGCCTGCCGCCGGGTCACCCCCGAGTTGGCGAAGATCCGCTGGGCCAACGACCGGGTGGTGCCGGAGAAGTGCCGGGAGAAGAAGCCCTCCCACAAATCGTCCTGCGAAGCGGACGGCGGCTGCGCTGTCCCGAGCCCCGCGATCACTGGTACGGACACGATCCCCACCTCTCGTCAGATGCTGTCCTCCCCCTGGCCGTCCCACCAGCCCCGTCGGCTGGTCGTTCCTCCGTACGAGCCCGGTGGCGCGGGCTCACCAACGCGGTGCCGATCCGTCACGATCCGGGTCGCCGCCCAACGCGGCGATGCCGAGCCAGTCGGCGCAGACATCGGACGTGGCCGGGTGCAGTGAGCCGCAGCGGGCGTCGCGGTAGAGCCGCTCCAGCGGATGCCCACGGCGGGTGGCCGAGGTGCCCGCCGCCTCCAGCACCGACGCCGCCACCTCGGCGGCAGTGGTGCCGGCAAGCAGCTTCGCCCGCCACACCCAGCGGTTGGTCTCCTCGTCACCCGGTGCCTCGTCCACCCGGCGGGCCGCCTCGGCCACCACCAGCTGCGCGGCGGCCGTCGCCGCGTCCGCCCGACCCAGTCGGGCCCGCACCGCCGGCAGACCCGCCAGGTTGCGGGCGTTGAGGTGCTCGGCCGCCGCGTCGATAGCCGCGCGGGCCACCCCCACGTAGACGGCCGCGTAACTGGCCACCAGCCAGTGCGGCATCAGTTGGGCCACCACCAGCGCCAGCCCTTCCACCCCGCCGAGCAGCCGGTCGGCAGGAACGCTCACGTCCAGGTGCAGATCGTGGGAGGAGGTGGCGCGCATGCCGAGCGAATCCCAGGTCGGCTCCACGGTCAGCCCGTCACCGGCCGGCACCAGGAACTGTGAGACCACCGACTGGTCGGCCGCGCTGCGTGCCGCCACCAGGTAACCGTCCGCGTGCCCGGCACCGGAGCAAAAGGTCTTGCTGCCCTTGAGATGCCAACCCCCGTCGGTCGGCTCGTACGCAGTGGTCAGCTGGGACAGCCGCGCGCCCGCACCACGCTCGCTCATCGCGACCGCGTACCAGGAGCCCTGCGCCGCCGCGCTGAGCAACCGGTCGCGGGCGGCCAGCGCCTCGTCCGGCACCCCGAGCGCCTCGGCCAACTCCTCGGTCACCGCGCCCAGCGCACCGGTCACCGAGGCGTGCATGTTGAACACCAGGGCGGTCGCGCCGTTGCCCCGGGCAAGTTCGGTTGCCACCGCGGCGTACTCGGCGAAGGTGGCACCCAGGCCGCCGAGCGCCCGGGGCACCATCAGCCCGAACAGGCCGGCCTCGCGCAGGTCGGCGAAGTCGTCCACGGGAAACGAACCGTCCCGGTCGTGTTCGGCCGCCCGCGCGGCGAACCGCGGCGCCAACCGGCGTGCTGCCTCAAGCGCGTGCACCGTCATCTCGTCCCCTCCTGGGCGTTCCATACCCCGCCACGGCCTGACTATCCTTTGCGGACCCCCCGGCCCTGGTAGAGCACGGCGGTCGACCGGGTCGGCACGATGAGCGGCGCGCGGCCGGTGGGCACCGCGCCGGGCCTCCGGGTCGCGAGGACACGGCGCAGCAGCCAGGCGAGCATGCCGCCGACCTGCGGACGGATGCCCCGCAGGCGCAGGTCGACGCCATGTCGGGCACACTCGGCCACGAGCGCGTTCGCGTCCACGAACAACTGTGGGTCGTGGATGCCGCGCGGCACCGTCGGCAGCCGCTCGGCGATCCGGACCGCGACGAGCCGGGCCACCGCGGTGTCGTTGAGGGTGTCCAGCACCAGGACGCCACCGGGGCGCAGCAGGCGGCACGCCTCGCCCACCGCGCGCGGCCAGGCCGGCACATGCTCCAACAACTCTCCTGCGGAGACCACGTCGGCGCAGCCGTCGGGCAGCGGGACCGCTGTCGCATCACCCTGGACCACGAGCACCCCGTGCTCGGCCGCCTGGACGAGCGCCGACCGGGTCAGATCCACCCCGACGTGGCGGTAGCCCTTACCGGCCAGGTGGGGCGCGAGCAGGCCGGCGCCACACCCCAGGTCGACGAGCAACGCGTCCGGACGGGTCGCCGGCGGCACCATCGCGGCACGGGCCTTCGCCAGCCAGTGCAGCATCGCGAAGGCGCCATCCGGCCGCCACCACTCGCCGGCCAGATCGTCGTACTGACGCGGGTCGTTCCGCGGCAGCACCCTCGGGCCGGTGGACGCCTCCGCCGCAGCCACGTCTCGCATGGCACCGAGCGTGGCACGACTGCTCGGTAACGACCAGACTTCCCTTATGTCGTCGAGGGTGTTAGGGCTGGTCAGAGCAAGCCATCCGGAACCGGCCGCGGCGGTGACCACGGTGGCCGGTCTGCTGGCCTGGGGAGTGGGCCACCGGCCGGCCGGAATCGTCTCCGTGGTGCTCGCCGTGCTGGCCAGCCAGCTCGCCGTCGGCTGGACCAACGACGCGCTGGACGCCGAGCGGGACGCCACTGTGGGGCGTACCGACAAACCGGTCGCCAGTGGCGCGGTCGGCCGACGCGTCACGGCCTGGGCCGCCGCGACCGCCGCGGTGGCCTGCCCACTGCTGGCGCTGACCACGAACCCGACGGCGGCGTTCTGGTTGACGCTCGCCCTGGTCTCCGCCCTGCTCTACGACTGGCCGCTCAAGGCCACCGCGTTCTCGGTGCTGCCCTATGCCGTGTCGTTCGGCGCACTTCCCGCCTTCGTGGTGGTGGCACTGCCCGGCCAACCGGCACCGCCGGTCTGGCTGGTGACGGCGGCGGCCTGCCTGGGCGCCGGCGCGCACTTCGCCAACGTGCTGCCCGACCTGGCCGACGACGCCCGCACCGGCGTGCGCGGCCTGCCACACCGGCTCGGCGCCGCCGGCAGCCGGGTGGCTGCGGCCGGTCTCCTCCTCGCGGCGACCGCGACACTGGTCCTCGGACCACCCGGGCCGCCGTCGGCGATCGGCTGGGCGGCGGTCGGCACGGCCGCCGTGGTGCCACCACTGAGCTGGTACGCCGAGCGCTCGGCGGTCCGGGCCGGCCGGCGGCCGGTGGCGGCCTTCCGGGCGGTGATGCTGGTGGCCCTCATCGACGTGGTTCTGCTGGTGGCGAGCGGTCGGGTGGTCTGAACGCCGCCCGGGCAGGTGGCATTGCCGGGTCCGCGTGCGGGCCTCGATCAGTCCCAACTACCCTGGAGCGCGGTCTGCGCGGGTATGGCCACCGTGCCCGGCGTACGGCCCGGGTGGGGATTGTGACGAGGAGGACCGACGTGACGCGCTCGATCAGGGGATCCCGGCGGGCGGTTCTGTTGCTGTCCGGGATTGCGGCGACCGGCCTGTTGACTTCCGGTTGCGGCGCCGGTCAGATCGCCGAGACGGCGTTGAAGGAGCCGTCGGTCCAGGGCGTCAACCTCACCACCAACAACGGCTCCTTCTCCGTGCGGGGCCTGCTGGTGGACTACCCGGGCACCGAGGGTTACCAGGCCGGGCAGGACGCGGGGCTCGGCGCGGTGATCTACAACGACTCCAAGGAGACGGTGACCGTCACCGTCACCACCGAGGGCGCCCGTGAGGTGGTGATCAGCGGCGGCTCGGCGAGCCCGTCGCCGTCCGCCTCGGAGTCCGGCTCGGCCAGCCCCTCCAACACGACCTCTGGTTCACCGAGCCCGTCGGTGACGCCCTCCGAGACCGGGTCGTCGTCGGCCACCCCGTCCGCCCCGGAGTCGGCGCGGGCGTCCGGATCGGCCAGTCCCTCCGCTCCCGGCCAGCCGGCCCGGATCGAGCTGGCCCCGTTGAGCTACATCCAGTTCAACTCCGAGGCCACCACCCAGCTCCGGCTGGTCGGCCTGACCGAGGCGCTGCGCTCCGGTCAGAACGTCGTCGTGACCTTCGACTTCGGCAACGGCAACACGGTCACCGGCCAGGCACCGGTCGCGGTGCCGCTCACCCCGGCCGCCCCACCGTCGCCGATCATCGAGCGCGAGGGTGGCTACGAGGGCAACGAGGGCGGCACCACCCACGAGTGACCCCTCCGGCACATCGACGAACACCCCGGCGTGGTGACCACCACGCCGGGGTGTTTTCGTCGTACGCGAGGGCTAGCGTCCTGATGTGACCACCTCCCGATCGACTCCCCCGCGTGGCGGCACGGCCGGTGCCGCCCGTGGTCGGTCCGCCGCCCGCGACCCGCGTCCCGCCTACCAGTGCGACGCCTGCGGGCACCAGCCGCCCAAGTGGGTGGGGCGCTGCCCCGAGTGCGGCGAGTGGGGGGCGGTGGTCGAGCACACCGTGACCGGTCCGACGGTCTCCGGTCGGGTGGTCAGCTCCCGGATGCCGTCCGAGCCGGCCCGACCGATCGCCACCATCAGCGCCGCTCCGGCCCGCGCCCGTCCCACCGGGGTGAGCGAGCTCGACCGGGTGCTCGGCGGCGGCCTGGTCCCCGGCGCCGTGGTGTTGCTCGCCGGCGAGCCCGGCGTGGGCAAGTCGACCCTCCTGCTCGATGTGGCGCAGCAGTGGGCGGTCAACGCGGGCAGTCCCTCGCTGGTGGTCAGCGGTGAGGAGTCGGTCAGTCAGGTGCGCCTGCGCGCCGAGCGGATGGGCACCCTGCACGAGCAGCTCTACCTCGCTGCGGAGCGCGATCTGGCCTCGGTGCTCGGTCACCTCGACGCGGTCAAGCCGGGCCTGTTGGTGCTCGACTCGGTGCAGACCATCTCGACCACCGGCACCGAGGGGGTGCCGGGCGGGGTGACCCAGGTCCGCGCGGTCACCGCCGCGCTGGTCTCGGTGGCCAAGGAGCGGGGCATCGCCATCGTGCTGGTCGGGCACGTCACCAAGGACGGCCAGGTGGCCGGCCCTCGGGTGTTGGAGCACCTGGTCGACGTGGTGCTGCACTTCGAGGGCGACAAGCACTCGTCGCTGCGCCTGGTGCGCGGCGTGAAGAACAGGTTCGGCGCGGCCGACGAGGTCGGCTGCTTCGAGATGCACGAGGGCGGCATCAGCAGCCTGGCCGACCCGTCCGGGATGTTCCTGACCCGCTACGCGGAGCCGGTCCCCGGCACCTGCGTGACGGTGGCCATGGAGGGGCGGCGGGCGCTGGTCACCGAGGTGCAGGCGCTGATCGGCGCGACCGTGGCGGGTTCTCCCCGACGCACCGTCTCCGGCCTCGACTCGGCGCGGCTGGCGATGGTGCTCGCGGTGCTGCAACGGCGCACCGAGCGGCTGACCCTGCACGACCGAGAGGTCTTCGCGGCCACCGTGGGCGGGATCCGGGTGGTGGAGCCGGCCGCCGACCTGGCGGTGGCGCTCGCGGTCGCCTCCGGCGGGCTCAACCTGGCGATCGCGCCGCACCTGGTGGCGATCGGCGAGGTGGGGCTGACCGGCGAGGTGCGTCGGGTCGGTGCGGTGCCGCGCCGGCTGGCCGAGGCGGCCCGGCTGGGGTTCAAGGTGGCCCTGGTGCCTCCCGGCTGCGGCCCGACCAGCACCGGTGCCGGCCCGGAGCAGATGCGGGTGACCGAGGTCACCGACGTCCGTTCGGCCCTGCACCATGCGGCCCGTGCGTCCGCCGAGTGACCCACGGTGCCGACGGGGGCGGCGAAACCGGACACCACGTCGCAAGCGCGAAACAGGGAAGAGGGCGGCATCGTGACACATCACAGTAACCACGACAGCACCCACCGCACGGCAGTCCGTAGACTGTGCCCGTGCCGATCGACCGCGATACCACCAAGCCAGCCGGAGCGCCGCCCCAGGCCCGCACCGGCGCCGTGGGCTCGCCCGCCCGCCCGATCAGCGTGAGCGTGACAGCGGGAGCCGCCGGGAGTGCCGGAGATCCGCTGCGGGCCAATCTTGCCCTGATGGCCCCGGGCACCGCCCTGCGCGACGGTCTGGAGCGCATCCTGCGGGGCCGCACGGGCGCGCTCATCGTGCTCGGCTACGACAAGGTGGTCGAGGGCCTGTGCACCGGCGGCTTCGCGCTGGACGTGGAGTTCTCCGCGACCCGGGTCCGCGAGCTGTGCAAGATGGACGGCGCTGTCGTGCTCTCCAGCGACGGCACCAGGATCGTCCGGGCGGCAGTGCACCTGATGCCCGACCCGTCCATCCCGACGGAGGAGTCCGGCACCCGGCACCGCACCGCCGAGCGGGTGGCCCGCCAGACCGGCTATCCGGTCATATCGGTCAGCCAGTCGATGCGGATCATCAGCCTCTACGTCAACGGCCAACGGCACGTGCTCGACGACTCGGCGGCCATCCTCTCCCGGGCCAACCAGGCGCTCGCCACCCTGGAGCGCTACAAGCTCCGGCTGGACGAGGTCTCCGGCACGCTCTCCGCCCTGGAGATCGAGGACCTGGTCACCGTGCGGGACGCGGTCGCCGTCGTGCAGCGACTGGAGATGGTCCGCCGGATCGCCGACGAGATCGCCGGCTACGTGGTCGAGCTGGGCACCGACGGCCGCCTGCTCGCGCTGCAACTCGACGAGCTGATGGCCGGCGTGGACGCCGACCGCACCCTCGTCATCAGGGACTACCTCCCCGTCGGCCGCAAATCACGCACCCTGGACGAAGCCCTCGTCGAACTGGACCTGCTCGGCGCCACCGAACTGATCGACCTGGTGTCGGTGGCCAAGGCGATCGGCTACCCGGCCGCGTCCGACGCGCTCGACGCCGCGGTCAGTCCGCGCGGCTTCCGACTCCTGGCCAAGGTGCCCCGACTTCCGGTGGCCGTCGTCGACCGCCTGGTGCTGCACTTCGGCAGCCTCCAGCGCCTGCTCGGTGCGACAGTGGAAGACCTGCAAGCAGTCGAAGGCGTCGGTGACGCCCGGGCCCGTGGCGTCCGCGAGGGGCTGTCCCGGCTCGCCGAGGCATCCATCCTGGAACGCTACGTCTGAGCCGGCTCAGCCGGTGACGGTGAGCTTCACCGCTTCGCTGAGCTTCGTGCCGACCCGGGCGAACACCTGGTACGACCCGATCGGTGGGAACGGGCCGCCGGCCAGCGCACCGTCGCAACGGCTGGTGTCCCGCCCGTTCCAGGGCACCTCGTAGGAGCGCTCGAAGTTCGGCGTGAAGGTCTGCACGTCCGAGCCCTGGACCTTGGCGCAGGTGTCCGACGACCAGATCTTCTCGGCACCGGACTTGATGAAGATCTCCTGAAGGTCGGCGCCGACGTTGCGACTGCACGTCCGGTTCGACGTGTTCTTGATCCTCAGTTGCAGCTCGGCCACCGTGCCTCGCTGCACCGACGTCGGGCTCGCCGACGAGACGACGCTGATCTCCCCGTCGGTGCAGGTGCCGTCGTCCTCCGAACCGGCCGCCGCGCCCAGCGGCGGAGTGTTGCTGGTGATCGCCGGGCTCGGATTCGTCGCACCCGAGTCAGCGGACGACGACGATGACGGGGCCCCGGTCTGCGGTGTCAGCAACGGCCCGGCGGGACCAGGCGTCGCAGCCGACGGCGAACCTCCCGCCTTCGGCTCCTTACCGGAACGATCCGAACCGGTGCAGGAATAGAGCAGAACAATCAGGAACAGAAAGCCCGCTCCGAGTACGACGGCGCGACGCCGCCAGTACACGGCGGGTGGCAGGGGGCCGACCGTCAGACGCATGATGCCCTCCACCGTAGCCGCGCCGTACCCGGCAGTGCGCCGCGACGCGCCGGAGCCACCCCGGGGCGCTCAGCACAGCGTCCACTGAGGACGGCCGGGCACCCGATCACAGGTAGACCTTGCGCTGATAGACCGCGTGCGCACCGGCCACCCGATCCAGGAAGAGTAGCCCCGCGCAGTGGTCGATCTCGTGCTGCAACGCCCGAGCCTCGAACCCGTCGGTCACCAACCGGACCGGCTCCCCACTGCCCGGCAGGTCACCCTCCACCACCAGCCGACTGGCCCGCTTCACGTCCCCGGTCAGGTCCGGCACCGACATGCAGCCCTCCCGGCCCGGCTTCCAGCGCGTCGCCTCGACCACCCGCGCGTTGCACAGCACGAAGGCGCCGTGCACGGTCACCGCCTTCGGGTGCCCCGTCACATCCACCACGAAGACCCGAGCACCCACCCCGACCTGCGGCGCGGCCAAACCCACACAACCCGGGGAAACCCTCATCGTGGCCACCAGATCGGCAGCGAGCTGGACCGTCTCCTTGGCCGTGGGATCAACCTCGTCCGCAGCCCGACTCAGCACCGGATGCGGGGCGGACACCACCGCCCGCACCTCGCCCGGCACATCCAGCGACTCCGGCGTCCAGTCCCCCAGGCCGACGTCCGGCCCGCGCTCCTCGCCGCTCACAACAGATCCGGGTCCGCCGGCCGGAGAGTGACCTCCACGCCCAACTCGGCAGCCGTCCGGTGCAACCGGTCGATCAGAGTGTCCGCCACACCGGCCGGCAACTCGACCTCCGCCAGAACCACGTACAGCGCCCCGGTCAACCGCGTACTCAGGTCGGTGACATTTCCACCCGCGTCCACCAGCACCCGCGTCATCGCCGCCACGATCCCCATCCGGTCCGAACCGTGCACCGCCATCACGTACGGCTCACCCGCCGGAGGCACATCACCGTCCGGCGTGACAGCGCGTACCGTCGCCAACAACTGACCCTCGGCGGCCAGCGACGCCAGTGCCGCCTCGACCTCAGCGGCGGCCGGGCCGGTGCAGATGAGGGTCATCGCGAAATGTCCCCGCAGCCGCGTCATCGTGCTGTCGGTGAGGTTCGCACCCAGTCGGGCCAGCACCTCCGCGACGTCGGCCACGATGCCCGGCCGGTCCCGACCGATGACGGTGATCGCCAGCTCGTTCATCCGCGCATTCTCCCCCGCCCACCGGACGAGCACGTGGCACCCCGCCCGAGCCGCCCACCCAACGGGAACGCCGAACGTGACATCATCGACGACGCCATGACTCAACCCGACTTCGCCACACTGGTCAGCCGGTGGTTCCAACAACACGCCCGTGACCTGCCCTGGCGTGAACCCGGGGTCACCCCGTGGGCCATCCTGGTCAGCGAGGTCATGCTCCAGCAGACACCAGTGGTCCGGGTCGTGCCGGCCTGGCAGGCGTGGCTGGCCCGCTGGCCCGACCCCGCCGCGTTGGCGGCGGACACCCCCGCCGAGGCGATCCGCATGTGGGGACGCCTCGGCTACCCCCGTCGGGCCGTCCGGCTGCGCGACTGCGCGGTCGCGATCGTCGAGCGGCACGGCGGCCAGGTGCCGGACCGGCTCGAGCAACTGCTGGCACTGCCCGGCGTCGGCACGTACACGGCACGGGCCGTCGCCGCCTTCGCGTACGGGCAGCGACACCCGGTCGTCGACACGAACGTCCGCCGGGTGGTGTGTCGGGCGGTTGCCGGCGAACCCGACGCTGGACCGGCCACCCGACCAGCCGACCTGGTCGCCACCGAGGAGCTGCTTCCACCGGAACCGGCCGCGGCGGCGCTGGCCAGCGCAGCATTCATGGAACTCGGCGCGGTGATCTGCACAGCCCGGTCACCTCGCTGCACCGCCTGCCCCGTCGAGTCGGTGTGCGCGTGGCGGGCGTCCGGCCAGGTGGCGCCGGCGGGACCGACCCGCCGACCCCAGCGGTACGCGGGCACCGACCGGCAGGTACGCGGCCTGCTGCTCGGAGTGCTCCGGGACAGCACCGGGCCGGTCCCCCACCAGCGGCTGGACCAGGTTTGGACCGACGACGTGCAACGCGCCCGCGCCCTCGCTGGCCTGGTGCAGGACGGGCTTGTCGAACCGGCCGGCACCGACTCCTTCCGCCTGGTCGGCGACGGCCCGTCCCTCCCGACCGCCGACCTCACCTCCTGACGCACCCGTTCCCGCCCATCCAGCGGAGACACACGGGCCCCCGCACACCCCGCATGCTCGCGCCCCACGGCCCTTCCTCCCAAGATCGTGCTAGATCCTGGATGTAGTGGTGTCAAGCGCCTGGGATGCCACTACAACCAGGATGTAGTGCGATCTTGCGGCCACCTCCCTGCGCCGGCCCGCAACATCAGGGAAAGTGCTGCCTCCGAACGCCGCGAGGCGACACCTTCCCTGATGTTGCGCGGCTCGAGCACGGCACACGGCTCGGCGAGCACGGCGCTTCGCGCGAACACGGCGCCTGGCTCGGTGGGCGCGGGGCCTCAGGTGGGCGCGGCCGGGTGGGATCGGCGACGACGAGCGGGGAAACGGCGGGGTTGGCCGGTGGGTGACGTGACAAAGCGGGGCCCCGGTGGCTTGTTGCGCCACCGGGGCCCCGCCCTCGCTGATCGTTGTTACTCGTCCACGCCTGCGGCGGCGGTGCCAGCGGCGGTGCCACCGAGGTCGGCCGGGACGGCGTCCGGAACTTCAACCGGCTTGTCCGAGCCTCGGAAGACGAGCTTGGAGTTGTCGATGTCGTCCGGGTCGCCTTCGCAGTCGACCACGACGATCTGACCCGGGGTCAGCTCGTTGAACAGGATCCGCTCGGAGAGGTTGTCCTCGATGTCGCGCTGGATCGTGCGACGAAGCGGACGGGCACCGAGCACCGGGTCGAAGCCCTTCGCGGCCAGGTACTTCTTGGCGTTGTCGGTCAGCTCCAGACCCATGTCCTTGTTGCGCAGCTGGCCCTCGATCCGCTGGATCATGATGTCCACGATCGAGAGGATCTCGGTCTGACGCAGCTGGTGGAAGACGATCGTGTCGTCGATCCGGTTGAGGAACTCAGGCCGGAAGTGCTGCTTGAGCTCGTCGTTGACCTTCTGCTTCATCCGGTCGTAGTTGGACTCGGAGTCCTCCGACTGCTGGAAGCCCAGCGACACCGCCTTGGCGACGTCTCGGGTGCCCAGGTTGGTGGTCAGGATGATGACCGTGTTCTTGAAGTCCACGATCCGACCCTGGCCGTCGGTGAGCCGACCGTCTTCGAGGATCTGCAGGAGCGTGTTGAACACGTCCGGGTGGGCCTTCTCGATCTCGTCGAAGAGGACCACCGAGAACGGCCGACGCCGCACCTTCTCGGTCAGCTGCCCGCCCTCGTCGTAGCCGACGTAGCCGGGAGGGGCACCCACGAGCCGCGACACGGTGTAGCGGTCGTGGAACTCGGACATGTCCAGCTGGATGAGGGCGTCCTCGCTGCCGAAGAGGAACTCGGCGAGCGCCTTGGACAGCTCGGTCTTACCGACACCGGACGGGCCGGCGAAGATGAACGAGCCCGACGGGCGCTTCGGGTCCTTCAGGCCGGCCCGGGTACGCCGGATCGCCTTCGAGACCGCCTTGACCGCGTCCTCCTGGCCGATGACGCGCTTGTGCAGCTCGTCCTCCATGCGCAGCAGGCGCGAGGTCTCCTCCTCGGTCAGCTTGTAGACCGGGATGCCGGTCCAGTTGCCGAGAACCTCGGCGATCTGCTCGTCGTCGACCTCGCTGACGACGTCCAGGTCACCGGCCTTCCACTCCTTCTCCCGCTGAGCCTTCTGCCCGAGGAGCTGCTTCTCCTTGTCGCGCAGCTGGGCCGCGCGCTCGAAGTCCTGCGCGTCGATCGCGGACTCCTTGTCGCGACGCACCTGGGCGATGCGCTCGTCGAAGTCACGCAGGTCTGGCGGCGCGGTCATCCGACGGATGCGCATCCGTGCACCGGCCTCGTCGATCAGGTCGATCGCCTTGTCCGGGAGGAAGCGGTCGGAGATGTAGCGGTCGGCCAGGGTTGCGGCAGCCACCAGAGCGGCGTCGGTGATGCTGACGCGGTGGTGAGCCTCGTACCTGTCACGCAGGCCCTTGAGGATCTCGATGGTGTGGGCCAGCGACGGCTCACCCACCTGGATCGGCTGGAAGCGGCGCTCGAGAGCGGCGTCCTTCTCCAGGTGCTTGCGGTACTCGTCGAGCGTGGTGGCGCCGATGGTCTGCAGCTCACCACGGGCCAGCATCGGCTTGAGGATGCTCGCGGCGTCGATCGCGCCCTCGGCGGCACCCGCACCCACCAGGGTGTGGATCTCGTCGATGAACAGGATGATGTCGCCGCGGGTGCGGATCTCCTTGAGCACCTTCTTGAGGCGCTCCTCGAAGTCACCGCGGTAGCGGGAACCGGCGACGAGCGCGCCCAGGTCGAGCGTGTAGAGCTGCTTGTCCTTGAGGGTCTCGGGCACCTCGCCCTTGATGATCTTCTGGGACAGCCCCTCCACCACGGCGGTCTTACCGACGCCGGGCTCACCGATCAGGACCGGGTTGTTCTTGGTACGGCGGGAGAGCACCTGCATGACCCGCTCGATTTCCTTCTCGCGCCCGATGACCGGGTCGAGCTTGCCCTCGCGGGCGGCCTGAGTCAGGTTGCGGCCGAACTGGTCCAGCACCAGGCTCGTCGACGGCGCGGCCTCACCCGGCGCGGCACCCGCCGCGGCGGGCTCCTTGCCCTGGTAGCCGGAGAGCAGCTGGATCACCTGCTGGCGGACCCGGTTGAGGTCGGCGCCGAGCTTGACCAGCACCTGGGCGGCAACGCCCTCGCCCTCACGGATCAGCCCGAGCAGGATGTGCTCCGTGCCGATGTAGTTGTGGCCGAGCTGCAGCGCCTCGCGCAGCGACAGCTCAAGCACCTTCTTGGCCCGCGGCGTGAACGGGATGTGCCCGCTCGGCGCCTGCTGGCCCTGGCCGATGATCTCCTCGACCTGCTGGCGGACGCCCTCCAGGGAGATGCCGAGGCTCTCCAGGGCCTTTGCCGCGACGCCTTCACCTTCGTGGATCAGGCCCAGCAGGATGTGTTCCGTACCGATGTAGTTGTGGTTGAGCATCCGGGCCTCTTCTTGGGCCAGGACGACAACCCGTCGCGCTCGGTCGGTGAACCGCTCGAACATGCCCTCGTGCTCCTCACGTGCCGTGCGCCTTGATGGTCAAGATCTTGGCGGGGCCGGTGCACGAACGTCCAGGACGGGCGTCCGTGCCTCCTTACTCTATCGTCGCTGACCGACTCAGCTGAGGTCGTGTGTCTCTGCTCTGGGTCGGTTCCACGTCGTTTTGCACAACCGTCCGCGCTCAGGAGGTGTTCCGGTAGCCCTGTCGCTACGCGCAGAGCGAAATCCGACTGCCCCGACGGAGGCCCGATCGGGGGTCCGGAGGCGGTCCGGACGGCCCCGAAGGGGTGGACCGGTGGTCACGACGAGCGCCGCGCCCGGCCCCGGGGGAGGTTGTCCACAGGCTGTGGAAAACCGGTCCACTGGTTGTGGACAACGTCGGCCGACACGGATTGCTTCCCGGCCGCGGACACGGGGGGCGCCGGCCGTGGAAACGGCGACGCCGGCCCGGAGAAGTACTCCGGCCCGGCGTCGGTGTCGGTGTCGCCCAGGCGGTGGCGGCTGGCCACCAGGTTGCTCGCGGATCAGCGCTTAGCGTGGAACTCGTCCACGATCTCCTGCGGGATACGGCCCCGGTCCGAGATGTCCTTGCCGGACTTCTTGGCCCACTCCCGGATCGCCTTGTTCTGTTCCCGATCGGCGGTCGCGCCACCCCGACCGCGGGCGGCCCGTCCACCGATCACCACGCCGCCCCGGCCGACCTTGGTGCCGGCACCCACGTACGAGGCAAATGCATCGCGCAATTTCGCGGCGTTGGCGCTCGACAGGTCGATCTCGTACTGAACGCCGTCGAGGGCGAACTTGACGGTCTCGTCCGCGTCCCCGCCGTCCAGGTCATCGACCAGCTTGTGAATGATCTGCTTGGCCACGTCCCACATTCCTTTCGAGCAGGGTGCTCCTGCTAACGAGAGCACAATAACCCGCGTGGCGCTCGTCGCGTCAATAGGATCCGGTTACGGCTCGGCGTGTGCCCGGACGGGACTACTCCTGGCGGACCAACGGGAAGAGGATCGTTTCCCGAATTCCCAGCCCGGTGAGGGCCATCAAGAGCCGGTCGATTCCCATTCCCATACCGCCGGCCGGTGGCATTCCATACTCCATCGCCCGAAGAAAGTCCTCGTCGAGACGCATCGCCTCGTCGTCGCCGCGAGCCGCGAGCTGCGCCTGGGCCACCAGCCGCTCCCGCTGCACGATCGGGTCGATCAGCTCGGAGTACCCGGTGCCCAACTCGAAACCGAGGATGTAGAGGTCCCACTTCTCGGCAAGCCCCGGCTCGGTGCGGTGCGCCCGGGTCAGCGGGCTGGTCTCCTCCGGGTAGTCCCGGATGAAGGTGGGCGCCTGAAGGCCGGGGACGACCAGTTCCTCGAACAACTCCTCGGCCAACTTGCCCGGGCCCCACTTCGGGTCCACTGCCAATCCCACCTTGTCCGCGTACTCGACCAGGCGGGAGCGTTCGGTGCGAACGGTGACCTCCTCGCCCAGTGCTTCGGAAAGCACGCCGAACAGCGGCACGGACCGCCACTCACCGCCCAGGTCGAACTCCCGACCGTCGGCGTGGGTCACCACCGTCGAGCCGCTCACCGCGATCGCCGCCTGTTGCACAAGATTGCGGGTCAACTCGCCGATCGTGTCGTAGTCCCCGTACGCCTGGTACGTCTCCAGCATCGCGAACTCCGGTGAGTGCGAAGAGTCGACACCCTCATTACGGAAGTTGCGGTTGATCTCGAAGACGCGGTCGACGCCGCCGACCACAGCGCGCTTGAGAAACAGTTCCGGAGCGATTCGCAGATACAGATCGGTGTTCAACGCATTGCTGTGGGTCACGAACGGTCGGGCTGTCGCACCCCCGTGCAGCAGTTGCAACATCGGCGTTTCCACCTCGATGAAGCCCTGACCGTGCAGTGAATCGCGCAGACTGCGGACCGCGGCGGCCCGGGTGCGCACCATCTCCCGTGCCTGCGGCCGGACGATCAGGTCGACGTAACGCTGCCGGACCCGCGCCTCCTCGGAGAGGGGCTTGTGGGCGACCGGCAGCGGACGCAGCGCCTTCGCGGTCATCTCCCACTGCTGGGCCAGCACCGACAGCTCACCCCGGCGGCTGGTGATCACCTCGCCGGTGACGCCGACGTGGTCGCCGAGGTCGACGAGGCGCTTCCACGCCTCCAGCCGCTCCGGCCCGACCCGATCCAGGGAGAGCATCGCCTGCAACTCGGTGCCGTCGCCGTCCCGCAGGGTCGCGAAGCAGAGCTTGCCGGTGTTGCGTACGAAGATCACTCGGCCGGTGACTGCGACCTGGTCGCCGGTGGCGGTGTCGGTCGGCAGGTCGGCGTAGCGCGCCCGGACCTGCGCCAGGGTGGTGGTGCGGGGGAAGCCGACCGGGTAGGGCTCGACGCCCTCGGCGAGCATCCGGTCCCGCTTCTCCCGGCGGACCTTCATCTGCTCGGGAAGGTCGTCGGCGGGGTCCACTGGCACGGGGTTCTGCTCGGTCACGGCACGCTTCCTCGTCACGGAGATACAGGGGTCAGGCCCGAGCGTACTCAAGCGCTCCGGAGGCCGTTACGGGATAACCTGCCCGTCATGGTCGATCACACTCATGCCCTGTCGTTCGGCGCCGCCGCGAGTGATTACGACCGGTTTCGGCCAGGTTATCCGGAGGCTGCGGTCAGCTGGGCGCTCGACGGGCTGAGCCGGGCCCGGGTGGTCGATCTCGCGGCGGGCACCGGCCTCCTGAGCCGGGCCGTCCTGGCCCTGGGCCACGACGTCGTACCGGTCGAGCCCGATGAGGGGATGCGGACGCAACTCGCCGCCAGCACCCCGGGCACGACGGCGCTCGCGGGCAGCGCCGAGGCCGTACCCCTGCCGGACGCGGGGGCGGACGCGGTGCTCGTGGGAACGGCGTACCACTGGTTCGACAGGGAGCCCGCGCACGCCGAGATCGCCCGGGTGCTCCGCCCCGGCGGCACCTTCGCCCCGATCTGGAACATTCGGGACGACAGCGTCGACTGGGTGGCGGAACTGGGTCGCATCGCGCACTTCGGGGACAGGTCGACCCTCGAGCTCATCGGTGAGCGCCCCGACTTCGGCCCCGCGTTCGACACCGTCGAGCAGCGCGAGTTCCCGCACCGCACCACGCTCACGCCGGAGGAACTGCTCGGCGTGGTCCGCACCCGCTCGTACTGGCTCACCGCCTCCACCGAGGATCAGCAACTCGTGGCACGGGAGTTGACGGACCTTCTGAACACCCACCCGGCCCTGGTCGGCCGGGACACCGTCGAACTGCCGTACCGGACGCTCGTGCTGCGCGCCCGGCGGCGCTGACGTGCGCACCAGGCCGGCGCCCGACGGCGGCCGGGGTCAGAGGTTGCGCTCGTAGACCATCCGCAGGCCGATCAGCGTGATCATCGGCTCGTGGTGGGTGATGCTGCGACACTCGTTGATCACGAGAGAGGCGAGGCCACCGGTGGCGATCACCGCGCGCACCTCACCCAACTCCTCGGTCATCCGCTCGACGATCCGGTCCACCTGCCCGGCGAAGCCGAAGTACAGGCCGGCCTGGAGGCACTCCACGGTGTTCTTGCCGATCACCGAGCGGGGCTTGGTGGCCTCGACCTTGCGCAGCTGGGCGGCCCGGGCGGCCAACGCGTCGAAGGAGATCTCGATGCCCGGGGCGAACGCACCGCCGAGGAACTCACCGCGCTCGCTGATCACGTCGAAGTTCGTGGTGGTGCCGAAGTCCACCACGATCGACGGCCCGCCGTAGAGGGTGTACGCGGCAAGGGTGTTCACCACCCGGTCCGCGCCGACCTCCTTCGGGTTGTCGATCGCCAACTGCACCCCGGTCCGTACCCCCGGCTCGACCACGACGCTCGGCAGGTCGGCGTAGTAACGGCTGAGCATGGTACGCAGCGATCGCAGCGCGGCCGGCACCGTGGAGCAGGCGGCCACACCGGTGATCTCGACGTTGTCCCCGGCGAGCAGACCCCGGAACATCAGACCCAGCTCGTCCGCCGTTGAACGGGCGTCGGTCTTGATCCGCCAGGAGTGCACCAGCCGGTCGCCGTCGAAGGTCGCCAGCACGGTGTTGGTGTTTCCGATGTCGATGCAGAGCAGCACGGACGCAGCCTAGACAACTACCCGGTACGCAGGTCCATCGCGATGTCCAGGATCGGCGACGAATGGGTGAGCGCACCCACCGAGAGGAAGTCCACGCCGGTGGCCGCGTACCGGCCGGCCACCTCCAGGGTCAGCCCCCCGGTCGCCTCCAGCTCCGCCCGGTCACCCACCGCGGTCACCGCCTCGGCCAGCACCTCCGGCGACATGTTGTCGCAGAGCAGGAAGTTCGCCCCGGCCTCCACCGCCTCCACCGCCTCGTCGACTCCCGTCACCTCGACCTGCACCGGCACCTCCGGGAACGCCTCCCGGACCCGTCGGTACGCCGCCGTGATGCCGCCGGCCGCCAGCTTGTGGTTGTCCTTGATCATGGCCACGTCGTAGAGGCCCATCCGCTTGTTGGTGCCACCGCCGGCCCGCACCGCGTACTTCTCCAGCGCCCGCAGGCCCGGCGTCGTCTTGCGGGTGTCCAGCACCATCGCCTTCGTGCCCGCCAACGCGTCGGCCCAGGCACGGGTGTGGGTGGCCACCCCGGACATCCGGCAGAGCAGGTTGAGCGCCGTCCGCTCGGCAGTCAGCAGCAGCCGGGTCGGTCCGGACACCGTCGCCAGCACGTCACCGCGGGCCACCCGCTCGCCGTCGCGGGCCACCACCGACACCTCGACGGTACGACCGAAGCCCGTCACCTCGCCCACCAACTCGAACACTGCGGCGGCCACCGCCATCCCGGCCACCACCCCGTCCGCGCGCGCCACCAGTTCGGCGGTGTCGGTCTGCTCCGCCGGAATGGTGGCCACGCTCGTGACGTCGAGGAGATCCGGGCCCAGATCCTCGACCAGAGCGCCCTCGATCACCTGCCGTACGTGCTCCGGATCCAGCCCGGCCGCCCGCAACGCCGCCTGCGTCGACTCCGTCATGCCCGTCCTTCCCACTGTTGCGTCACCCGGCCCTGTGCCCCGACCGCCCCGACGAGGTGGCCCAGCCACCGCTCGTCGGCCGTCGGGAAGTCCTCCCGCCAATGGCAGCCCCGCGTCTCGCTCCGGGCGTACGCGGCGGCGACGAGCGTCGACGCCACAGTCAGCAGGTTCGTCGCCTCCCAGTCGGCGGTGCGCGGTCGACCCCGGGCCACGCCCAGCTCGGTGAGCGTCCCGGCCGTCCCGGCCAGCGTCGCCGCGGACCGGAGCACCCCGGCCCCTCTGGTCATCGCCCGTTGCAGGGTCGGCGTCACCTCGGCGGGCAGCACCCAGCCCGCACCTCCCCGCCACGCCCCGGTGTCCGCCGGTTGGGCCTGCTCCGGCAGGCCGGCAGCGATGTCCTCGGCGATCCGCCGGGAGAAGACCAGACCCTCCAGCAGCGAGTTGCTGGCCAGCCGGTTCGCGCCGTGCACGCCCGTGCAGGCCACCTCGCCGCAGGCGTACAGGCCGGGGATGGAGGTGTGACCGCGCAGATCGGTGCGGACGCCGCCGGAGGCGTAGTGGGCGGCCGGCGCCACCGGGATCAGGTCGGTCGCCGGGTCCACGCCGATCGCCAGGCAGGACGCCACAATGGTGGGGAACCGGCCGGCCAGGAAGTCACCACCCAGGTGCCGCGCGTCGAGGAACACGTGATCCTCGCCGGTGGCCAGCAGCACCCGGTGGATGCCCTTGGCCACCACGTCCCGGGGTGCCAGCTCGGCCAACTCGTGCTGGCCCACCATGAACCGTTTGCCGTCCCCGTCCACCAGGTAGGCGCCCTCGCCGCGCAGCGCCTCCGAGACCAGCGGCTGCTGCGCGTGCCCGGCGCCGGGCACCCCCGCGCCCGGCGGGGTGATCAGCGCGGTCGGGTGGAACTGGACGAACTCGACGTCGGTCACCGCCGCGCCGGCCCGCAACGCCAACGCCACGCCGTCCCCGGTGGAGACCGCCGGGTTGGTGGTGGCCGAGAAGACCTGCCCCATTCCGCCGGTGGCGAGTACGACAGCACGGGCCAGCAACGCGCCGACGCCGTCCTCACTGCCCTCGCCCAGCACGTGCAGGGTGATCCCGCAGGCCGGGCCGAGCCCGTCCGGGCCGTCGCCGGGGGCGCGCAGGAGGTCCAGCACGAGGGCGTGCTCGACCAGCCGGATCCACGGGTCGCGTTGCACGGCGGCGTGCAGGGCCCGCTGCACCTCGGCACCTGTGGCGTCCCCGCCGGCGTGCACGATCCGGTCCGCCCGGTGCCCACCCTCGCGGGTGAGCATCAGCGAGCCGTCCGCGTGGCGATCGAACTCGGCGCCGATCCGCATCAGCTCACGGAGCCGGGTCGGGCCCTCCTCGACGAGCACCCGGACCGCCGCGCTGTCGCACAGCCCCACCCCGGCGACCTCGGTGTCCCGGGCATGCGCCGCCGGGGTGTCCGCCGGGTCGAGGACGGCGGCGATGCCGCCCTGCGCCCACCGGGTCGAGCCGTCGTCAATGTTGACCTTGGTGACCACCGTGACGTGCAGACCCGCCTCCCGCAGGTGCAGCGCCGCGGTCAACCCGGCCACGCCGGAACCCACCACGATCACGTCGGTGGTCTCCACCCAACCGGGCGCGGGCGCCGCCAGCAGCGCGGGCAGGGCAGGCAGGTCGACGGTCGGGAGATCCATGCCCTCAGTCAACCCGAACCATCCTCGCTCGGGGCGGCGGGGGCGGGACGAGTGTTGTGGGCTACCCCGTCCGGCACGCGCCCCGCCGCGCCTACCGTCAGGCCGCTGTCACTTCGTCCGGATCGGTAGGCCAGCCGGGCCCACCCCTTTCAGCGAGGCGGTCACCGTACGGTGGCTGAGCCACAGGTAGCAGCGGACGCCCCGGTCACCGACCTTCCAGCGCCCCGCCCCCGGCGGTCGGACCACCACCCCGCTGCGGACGCGCAGCTCGGTGTCGTCCGGAACGCCCACGTACCGAGCCAGGATGCTGCGACACCCCGTGTAGAGCGGTGCCCAGTCGGCATCCCGGGTCGGGTACGCCCGGTCCGGTGCGCGCCACACCCCGACGAACTCGGCGTCGTGCTGTTTGCCGCACTCCATCGCTGTCAGCGTCTGCAACCCCCGGCCGGCGCCCCCGCGGGTCTGCTGGCAACCGAGGCGCAGCCCGGTGGCTCCCTTCAACGCGTCCCGCAGGCTGCCCGAACGGACCACCACTGTGGCCGTCGCCTCGACAGTGGTCAACTCGGTGAGGTCGCACCGGAACCACCGGGAACCCGCCGCCCAGCCCGGCCCGTTCGGCAGCGCCACCGACAGCCGCAACCGGCCCGCCCGCCACTCGTCACCCACGTAACCGGTAGCCCGGGTGTCGCACTCGGCGAACGCGCCCCGCAGCTCCGGCGAACCACCCGCCGGAGCCTTCGTCCGCTCCGCCGGGAACACTCCGACGTGAACGGTCTCCAGTCGGTGCGGCCCGGCGCAGTCCACCGGCTCGTAGCTGGCCAGACCGACCAGGTCGATGAAGTCGGCGGCGTGACACACACCGGCGGCCGGGGTGAACGCCGACGCCGCCGGCAACGCCTTCCAGTCATCGGTCAGGTCACCGTCCAGGCCGCCGGACCCGGCGCAGCCCACCAGCAACACTGCCGTCACGGCAGCGGCGAACACTGACGTCATCGCACGGCGCATCGCGGCCTCCCCCAGCCACCGGCCGGCTTCCGCCAGCCTGCCCAGGGTAACCGGAAATGACCTTCCGGTAACAGACCGGAATCGCGGTACGCGGGATCAGACTCCGGACACCGCCAGCGGGCTGGGCACCGGATCTCCGGCCGTGCCGGGCGCCGCCGCAGCCGGGTCGGCACCCAACTCGATCACCCGGTTGTCGGCGTCGACGTGCACCACCCGTGGCCGGTACGACCTGGCCTCGGCGTCGTCCATCTGCCCGTAGGAGATCAGGATGACCAGGTCACCGGGGTGCACCAGATGCGCGGCGGCACCGTTGATGCCGATCACACCGCTGCCCCGCTCGCCCGGGATCACGTACGTCTCCAGGCGGGCGCCATTGGTGACGTCCACGATCGCCACCTGCTCCCCGGGGATCAGGTCGGCGGCGTCGAGCAGGTCCTCGTCCACGGTCACCGAACCGACGTAGTGCAGGTCGGCCTGGGTCACCGTCGCCCGGTGGATCTTCGACTTGAGCATGGTCCGCAACATCGGGGTGGCCTTTCGCGGGATTGGTGGAGGTAGGTGCGGCCGGGTCAGGGGCGCGGGGAGAGGTGGATCTCGGCGTTGTCGATCAACCGGGTGGCGCCCACCCACGCGGCGATGACCAGCCGGGCCGGCCCGGACACCGGCCCCGGCTCCAACTCGGGGTCGGTGAGCACCAGATAGTCGAGGCGGGCACCCGGCGTACCGGCGCCGAACGCGGCGTGCGCGGCGGTCAGCACCGCCCCCGCGTCCCGACCGTCGTCGGCGGCCCGCGCACCGGCCCGCAGTGCGGCGGACAAACTCAGCGCCGCGGCCCGCTCCGGCTCGCTCAGGTAACGGTTGCGGCTGGAGAGCGCCAACCCGTCCGACTCCCGGACGGTCGGCACACCGACCACCTCGACCGGCACGTCCAGATCGCGGGCCATCCGCCGGACCAGGGTGAGCTGCTGATAGTCCTTCTCGCCGAAGAACGCCAGGTCCGGCCGGGTGAGCTGAAGCAACTTCAGCACCACTGTCAGAACGCCATGGAAGAAGCCGGGGCGGCTCGCCCCCTCCAACTCACCGCCGAGCGGACCCGGATCGAGGCGTACGCGGGGCTGCCCGTCCGGGTACATGTCCGCCACCGACGGGGCGAAGACCAGATCGGCACCCGCCCGCCGGCAGACCTCCAGGTCGGCGTCGAGAGTGCGCGGGTAGCGGTCGAAGTCCTCGTTCGGGCCGAACTGCAACGGGTTCACGAAGATCGTCACCAGCACGTGGTCGGCCTGCTCCCGGGCCGCGCGCAGCAACGTCTCGTGCCCGGAGTGCAGCGCGCCCATGGTCATCACCACCCCGACAGTGCCCTTCAACCCGGCCCGGGCCTCGGTCAGGTCGGCGCGTGTGTGCACCACCCGGGTCACAGCGTCACCTGGGCTCGCGACTGCGGGGCTCGCAAAACCGGCTCACTCCTCGCGCTCACAGCGTCACCCTGGGCTCGCGACTGCGGGGCTCGCAAAACCGGCTCACTCCTCACGCGGCCACCTCCCGACCGCTGTCGGCCAGCACGCCGAGCAGCGACTGTGCGTCCACCGGCCGCAGCCGGCCGGCGGCGATCGCCCGGTCGGCGGTACGACGGGCCAGCGCCAGGTACGCGGGCACGGACTCCGGCGCGGTGGCCGCCAACCGGTCCAGGTGCCGTTGCACGGTGCCCGCGTCGCCTCGGGACACCGGGCCGGTCAACGCGTCGTCGCCGAGCCGCAGCGCGTTCTCCAGGGCGGCCCGCAGCAGCGGGGCGAGCACCTTCTCCGGCCGGGACACCCCGGCGTCCCGCAACCTGTCGGTCGCCTCGTTGACGAGGGTCACCAGGTGGTTGGCGCCGTGGGCCAGCGCGGCGTGGTAAAGCGGGCGGTCCGACTCGGCCACCCACTCGGGTACGCCACCGAGGTCGGCAACGAGCCGGGCGGCCAGCGGACGCAACTCCGCCGGGGCGGTCACCCCGTACGAGATGCCGTCCAGTCGGGAAAGGTCGTCCGGCGTACCGGTGAAGGTCATCGCGGGGTGCAGGGCGAGCGGCCGGGCGCCGGCTGCGACGGCCGGCCCGAGCACCGCCAGGCCGTGCGCTCCGGAGGTGTGCGCCACGATCTGGCCGGGATGCAACGCACCCCGCTCGGCGAGGTCGGTCACCACACCGGCCAGGGTGTCGTCCGGTACGGCGATCAGCAGCAGGTCGGCGGCGGCGTGGGCCACGGCGGCGACCGGGTGGCGGGGCACCTCGGGCAGCAGAAGGGCGAGGCGGGCGCGACTGGCACCGGAACTGCCGGAGACGGCGACCACCCGGTGCCCGGCGGCGGCGAGCGCGGCACCGAGCACGGCACCGACCCGACCGGCGCCAACGACACCGACGGTGAGCAGACGAGAGGTGGCGCGGGCGCCGGGAACGGCGCGATCCCACGAGGCGGCGGGCCCGTGCGGGGCGGCCGGACGCGGGCGCAACGGTGCGCTCATGACGACGATCCAGTCCTCGAGAAGGGGTACCGGTCGACGCAAGTATGCGCCCGCCCTACCGAACCCGGACAAGCATGTGTGAAAACCTTCACCACCGCCGGAACGCCCCGTCCGCACGCCGGACCAGCCCGCGTCGATCATGGAGTAGTGGTGCCTGTTTTAGCAGCGGGTAGGGCAATTGTCGCCCACCACAACTCCTTGATCGACGGGGGCCGGCGCGGGCGTGGCGACGCGGGCACCTCGCGGGCGACCGTAGGGTCGGCACGGTGACCGACGCGCGACGCGGGAATGAACCGGGGCCGATCCGGTGGCGGGACGCCATGGCCAGCGCCCTCTACGGGCCGGGCGGCTTCTTCGTCGCCGGCAGCGGGCCGGCCGACCACTTCCGCACCAGCGTGCACGCGTCCCCGGCCTTCGCCACCGCCCTGCTGCGGCTGCTCGAACAGGTGGACGCCGCCCTCGGCCACCCGGACCCGCTCGACGTCGTGGACGTCGGGGCAGGGCGTGGGGAACTCCTGGCGTCCATCGGGGTTGCGGTGGGGGTTTCCGGGGAGCCCGCCCACTCCGGGCAGTCAGGCTTGATCCCTCCGTGGTCGGGCTCCCCGGAAACCCCGACTCCCATGGCCTCCGCCGGTCAGACGCCCGACGAGCCGTCGTCCGGCACCGCCCGCCCGTCGCTCGCGGCGCGGATCCGCCTTACAGCAGTCGAGTACGCAGACCGCCCCGAGAACCTGCCCGAAGAGATCAACTGGACAGCCGAGATCCCCGCCGGCATCACCGGACTGTTGATCGCCACCGAGTGGCTTGACAACGTCCCGCTCGACGTGGCGGTGCACGCCGAGGACGGCTGGCGGTACGTGCTTGTCGACCCCGAGAGCGGTGCCGAGTCGATCGGTGCGCTGGTCAGCCCGGCTGATCTTGATTGGCTGACGACCTGGTGGCCCAGCCCTGGAGCCTCGCCCAGTACGGACAATTACCCGAATCCGGGGGTTACCCGGGGCGACGTGACAAGCGCGAGCGAGTCGGGTTTCCGGGCAGCCCGGCCGGCGCAGGGATCAAGCCTGACCGCCCGGAGCCGGCCGGGCTGCCCCGAAACCCCCCACCGCAACCAGGGAAGGGCCGAGATCGGTCGGACCAGGGACGAAGCCTGGGCCAACGCGGTCCGGAAGATCAGCCGAGGGCTCGCGGTGGCTGTCGACTACGGGCACCTGCGGGAGGCACGGCCCGTCGACGGGACGTTGACCGGGTACCGGGCTGGGCGGCAGGTGCCTCCGGTGCCCGACGGGTCGGGTGATGTCACCGCACACGTCGCCATGGACTCCGTCGCCTCCGCTGGTGCGGCGGTCGCCCGGTGCGCGTACTCCCTGGTCGTGCAGCGGGAGGCGCTGCGGACGCTCGGGGCCGACGGCGGGCGACCGCCGCTCAGCCTGGCCGGCACCGACCCGGTCGGCTACGTGCGGGCGCTGGCCGCCGCGTCGGCGGTGGCCGAACTGACCGACCCGGCCGGCCTCGGCGGGCACCTGTGGTTGCGTCAGCCGGTCGGCGTCCCCCTCGGAACGGCCGTGGCACGATGACGGGCATGACCACCGACGCCGGGGACCTCCGTGAACTGACCGTCGGCACCGGGGCCGGGCTGATCCCCGGCACCGGTGATCAGCAGCTCGGCACCGACATGGTGCTGAACATCGGCCCGCAGCACCCCTCCACGCACGGTGTGTTGCGGTTGAAGCTGGTGCTCGACGGCGAGCGGGTGGTCGCCTGCGAACCGATCGTCGGTTACATGCACCGGGGCGCGGAGAAGCTCTTCGAGGTACGCGACTACCGGCAGATCATCGTGCTGGCGAACCGGCACGACTGGCTCTCGGCGTTCTCCAACGAGCTGGGTGTGGTGCTCGCCGTGGAACGCCTGATGGGCATGGAGGTGCCGGAGCGGGCCACCTGGCTGCGGATGGCCCTCGCGGAGCTGAACCGGGTGCTCAACCACCTGATGTTCCTCGGCTCGTACCCGTTGGAGATCGGGGCGATCACACCGATCTTCTACGCCTTCCGGGAACGCGAAACCATCCAGGCGGTGATGGAGGAGGTCTCCGGCGGCCGGATCCACTACATGTTCAACCGGGTGGGTGGCCTCAAGGAGGAGGTGCCGTACGGGTGGACCGGGCGGGCCCGTGCGGCCATCGGCGAGGTACGCCGACGGCTGCCCGACCTGGACCACCTCATCCGACGGAACGAGATCTTCCTGGCCCGTACCGTCGGCGTGGGCGTGCTCTCCGCCGCGGACGCCGCCGCGTTCGGCGCGTCCGGGCCGGTGGCCCGGGCGTCCGGGCTCGACCTGGACCTGCGCCGCGACGACCCCTACCTGGCCTACGACGAGCTGGACGTGCCGGTGGTCACCAAGACCGCCGGCGACTGTCACGCCCGCTTCGAGGTGCTGCTCGACCAGGTGTACGCGTCGCTGGACCTCGCCGAGCAGTGCCTCGACCGGGTGGACCGGCTGACCGGGCCGATCAACACCCGGCTGCCGAAGGTGCTCAAGGCACCGGAGGGGCACACGTACGCCTGGACGGAGAACCCGCTCGGCATCAACGGCTACTACCTGGTGTCCCGGGGTGAGAAGACGCCGTGGCGGTTGAAGCTGCGCACCGCCTCGTACGCGAACGTGCAGGCGTTGGCCACCCTGCTCCCCGGCTGCCTGGTCCCGGACCTGATCGCGATCCTCGGCTCGATGTTCTTCGTGGTCGGCGACATCGACAAGTGAGCCGAACCGCCTGACCGGTCACCGCCAGCGGTCGGCGGGTGGCGTGCCACCGGCCCGCGGTACGTCGTCCTGGGGCGGGTAGCCGTAGCGCTCCTCGACCCGCCGCCGGCCGGGCCGCTCCGGCTCGGGTTCGGCCTGGTGGCCGCGTTGGCGCGGCGGGCGCCACTCGTCTGGCACCGGCACACCACCGACCGGCAGTGCGGGCGGTGCCGGTTCGGCCCGCCGGCCACCGTCGCGGTCGTGGCGTCGCGCCGGCTCGTCCCGGGGGTACGACTCCCGCTCCTCGTACCGGCCGGCGTCCTCGTAGCGGCGCGACTCCTGGTAGCGGCCGGCGTCCTCGGCACGGCGCGGGTCCCCGTAGCGGCCGGCGTCCTCGGCACGGCGCGGGTCCCCGTAGCGGCCGGCGTCCTCGGCACGGCGCGGGTCCTCGTGGCGGACGGCGGCCCAGCGGTCGGCCACCCGGTACTCGGTGCCGGTGGCGTCGGCGTGCACCTCGGCCCGGCGCTCGCCGACCCGCAATTCGCGCCCGTTCTCGTCGTCGCGGACGGCGGCCCACCGGTCACCCGTCCGCAACTGCGACCAGTACTCGCCGGTGTCGTCGGCCCTCAGCGGCGGCCCGGGCTGCGGTGCGGCGGCACCCGCCCGCTCCCGCTGCTCCGACCAGCCCCGATCCTCGGGGCTGTCCCACGACTCCGCTGCCGGCCGCTCCGGGCTGCGGTGCGAGCGGGCCGCCGGTGCCGGCTCGTCGCGCTGGGCGTAGCCGTCGCGCCGATCGGTCCACTCCGGTTCGTCGTGGCGGCCCGTCCAGCCCGGCGCGTCGCCGTACCCGGCTCCGGGGCGCTCCTCCGGCTCGCTCCTCGCCCGGCCGGCTGGGCGGGGGCGGTCTTCCGCGTCGCCGCCCCGGGTCCACTCCTGCGCGGGTGCGGTCCACTGCCCGGAGTACCCGCCGCCGTAGCGCCCGGACGACTCGGCCGGGCCGCCGTCCACCACAGTGTGTCGCGTTGTCACGTGCACGGTCTCGGTGTGTCGGACCACGCCACCCGGCCGGTGCGCCGCCTCGGGGCGGTCCTGCTCCCGGGAGCGCGCCGAGCCGTACGCGGTGGCGGCCGGCCGTTCCCCGCCGTACATCCCGGCGGCGGCCGGCTCCGGAGCCTCCCGGGCGTACCTCTGTTCGTCGTCGGCGGGGTGCTCGGGGTGCCCCCAGCGGGGCGCCTCGTCGGGGCCGGACACCCGGGCCCGGCCGGCCGGCGCGTCGCCCTGGACCCGGCTCCGGGCGACCGGTGCGTCGTCCACCGGCGGCTCGACGGCAGGCACCCGTGCCCGCCCGGGGCCGGCCGGCTCGACAGCGGGGGCCGCACCGGCGAGCGCGGCACCGCTGGCGTCGAGGCGGCGGCGGACCGCGGCGATCCCCTCCTGGGCCCGTTGCGCCTGGTCGAGTGCCTGGTTACCGCGCTGGGCGGCGGCCACGATCTCGCCGCGCAACTCTCGACGCAGCTCCTCGATCTCGTCCTGCAGCTCGTCGGTGCGGGCCGAGTCGCCCTCGCCGTCGGGCCGCAGCGCGATGGAGAGACCGATGAGCACCACCGCGAGGATGGCGAGCACCGCGGCGAAACGCAGCGGGCCGTTGCCGTCGGCCACCAGCAGGATCAGCGC
This sequence comes from Micromonospora sp. NPDC005710, assembly GCF_040630995.1. Taxonomy (NCBI): domain Bacteria; kingdom Bacillati; phylum Actinomycetota; class Actinomycetes; order Micromonosporales; family Micromonosporaceae; genus Micromonospora; species Micromonospora sp. NPDC005710. The sequence goes on from NZ_JBEXYP010000002.1 coordinate 315,182, forward strand.
CGCCACTGGCGCGAGAGCGACGCCCGCCCAGAAGAGCACTGTCAGCAGCGATGGTCGACGCCGGGCGTCAGTGATGGCCGGGGCTGGCATGGGTGTGCAGCCTACCGACGACAACCATCGGAGGGAACGGGGTCCCCGGACGCGCGGACGCCCCCGCCCGGTCCGGGCGGGGGCGTCCTCAGCTCGTGCGGAACAGGCTCAGCTGGTGGCGAAGGCACCGTCCGAGGAGAAGATCAGGCCCACACTGATCGAGCCGTCACGCAGCCCGCTCTTGGTGAGCGGTCCGCCCTGGTCCAGCGAGGAGAACTTGCCGACCGACAGGCCGTACGTCTTCTCCAGGCCCGGCTTGCAGAACGGGCGCTGCTCGCACTCCGGCGGGCCACCGAGCACCGTCGCGCTGCCGGAGCACTTGGCCGCCAGCTCGGACAGGGTCCGAACGCCGTACTTGTCGGCGAACGCCTGCGTCACCGCGAAGGCGTTCTGGTCCTGCGCGGCGGCCGGGGTGCCGAAGGTGATGCCCACCTTGTCGCCCTCGGCCTTGAGCGCGGTGACCGTCGCGTTGATGTCCGGCGACGAGACCGGCGGAGGAGTGCCGCCCTTGGCCTTGGTGTTCAGGAACTCGGCCATCGTCGCCGCGTACTCCGGGACGACCTGGATCTCGCCCTTCTCCAGCGCGGGCTCGTAGAGCTCCCGGTTGCCGATCTGCTGCACCTTCACCTGGTAGCCGGCGGCGGTGAGCGCGATCCGGTACAGCTCGCCGAGGATCTGGCTCTCGGCGAAGTTGCCGGCGCCCACTGTGATGTCGCCGCCCGGGCCCTTGGCGATGCCCGCGGTGAGGTTGTTCGCGCTGGCGAACTCCTCGGCCGCCACCTTGGCGGTCTTGCGGTCCTCGTTCACCGCCTTGTTGAGCTGGATCAGCTTCGGGGTGTCGAGCGTGGCGGATACCTTGTCCAGTGCGGCGAGCAACTGCGGGTTCGCCGCCTTGCTGTTGACCGCCGGGATGACGTTGTCGGAGTTCTGGAGCTTCTTGTCGTCCTGCAGGGCGATGAGCTGCTGACCGGCGACCGGGGCGCACCCGGCGCCGGAAGCGCTCGTCTGGGGTGCGTCGGTGCCGGACGAACCGGCGTCACCGCACCCGGTGAGAAGCGCTGCCCCAGCGACGGCGCTGACAGCCCCGATCGCCAGACGTGTACGTGCGCGCATGTGCCCGCCTTCCGTGTCCCGGCGCGGCCCGTTCCGGGCCGGCCGCGTGTCCGACGGGCGATCCTGACTGTCGGTCGCCCGCGAATGTCCACCCAACATGCTCCGGAGGCGACCGACAACTTGGGATGGACTTCGTCACCTCATCGTCACCGATCGGACGAAAGTGGGTCGCCGACTCGACGCGGGCTCACCCGGACGGGTCAGGCGCTCCCGGTGGCGTCGGCGGCCCGGGGCCGGCCCAGGCGCTGGCGGCCGCGCCGCAGCGGTTTGGGGGTCACCAGCCGTTCGACGCCGCCGAGGACCACCTCGGCCAGCAGCGCGAGCCCGGCCACCAGCACACCGCCGGCGACGATCTGCCCGCCCCCGGCCGCGATACCGATGCCGAAGCCGGTCCGGATGATCTGGCCCAGGCCGCCTCCGTTGACGAAGGACGCCAGCGCCGCCGTCGCGATCACCTGGACCGCCGCCGTCCGGAAGCCGGCCGCCAGGTAGGGCACCGCGAGCGGCAACTCCACCCGGCGCAGCAGCTGCGCGCCGGACAGGCCCATCCCCCGGGCCGCGTCGCGGGCCTCCGGGTCCACCTGCCGCACCCCGGTGTACGCGTTGGCCAGCAGCGGTGGCACGGCGAAGACGGCAAGCGCCACCACCACTGGTGTCTTGCCGAAGCCGCTGGCGAAGGCCACCGGCAGGATCGTCAGCAGTGCCAGCGTGGGGATGGCCAGGGTGGCGTTGGAGATCAGCACCACCAGGCCGCCGCCTCGGCCGACGTGCCCCAGCCAGAGCCCGAGCGGCCAGGCCACCAGGCAGCCGAGCGCCACCGCCAGGGCCGAGATCGTCAGGTGCTCGCCGAGCCGGTCCAGCAGGCCACCGGGGTTGGTCCAGTTCAACGGGTCGTTGATCCAGGTGACCGCCTGGCCGATCGGGTTCGCCGCGACGGTCACCGTGCCCTCCGGGTGGACCAGGGGGTCACCAGTCGGGCGACCAGGATGAGCAGCAGGTCGAGCACCACAGCGAGCGCCACGCAGAGCAGCGCGGCGGTCATGATCTCGGCCTTGTAGAGGTTGTTCTGGAAGCCCGCGAAGATCAACTGCCCGAGGCCGCCGTGCCCCACCAGCACCCCGACAGTGACCAACGCCACCGTCGAGACGGTCGCCAGCCGTACGCCGGTCACGATGCCCGGCAGCGCCAGCGGCAGGTCGATCCGGAACAGGCGCCTCCACCTGCCGTAACCCATGCCCTCGGCGGCCTCGCGGACCTCCGGAGGCACCTGGTTGAGACCGGCCACCACGTTGCGCACGATCAGCAGCAGCGCGTAGAGGACCAGCCCCACCAGCACCGTGGTCGCCCCGGTGCCCAGGTAGGGGGCGATGAACGCGAAGAGCGCCAACGACGGGATGGTGTAGACGACCCCGCTGACGGCGAGGATCGGCCCGGCGAGCGGCCGGAACCAGTACGCCAGCACGGACAACGGAAGCGCGATCAGCACCGCTATCAACACCGCCCGCCCGGTGAGGGAGGCGTGTTCGCGCACCGCGGCGAGGATCGTGTCAGAGTTGTCCCGCACGTACTGCCAGGAGAACCAGGGGTTACCCGGGTCGGCCCGGTAGCTCAGGCGGAAGGACATACGTGGACGTTACCCCGGAGGCTGCCAGCGTGGCCCAATCCCCTCGTGCGGCGTCGATCTCCCTACAGGGCATCCAGAAGCGCTACCCGAACGGCACCGAAGCCGTCCGGGACCTCAGCCTGGATGTCCAGGCCGGCGAACTGGTGGTGCTGATCGGCCCGTCCGGCTGCGGAAAGTCGACAGTGCTGCGGATGATCAACCGCCTGATCGAACCGTCGGCCGGCCGCATCACGCTCGGCGACGAGGACGTCACCGACGTCGACCCGGTGCGACTGCGCCGTCGGATCGGGTACGTGATCCAGAACGTCGGCCTCTTTCCACACCAGACGGTCCGGACCAACGTGGCCACCGTGCCCGGCCTGCTCCGCTGGCCCAAGGGCCAGACCCGGGCCCGGGTCGACGAACTGCTCGACCTGGTCGGGCTGGACCCGGCCGAGTTCGGCGGTCGCTACCCGCACGAGCTGTCGGGTGGCCAGCGGCAGCGGGTCGGGGTGGCCCGCGCACTCGCCGCCGATCCGGTGGTGCTGTTGATGGACGAGCCGTTCTCGGCAGTCGACCCGATCGTCCGGGGCCGCCTCCAGGAGGAGTTCCTGCGCCTGCAGGCCGAGGTACGCAAGACGATAGTGCTCGTCACCCACGACCTCGACGAGGCGGTCCGGCTCGGCGACCGGATCGCGGTGCTCTCCGAGGGCGGGCACCTGGAGCAGTACGACACGCCCGCCGCGCTGCTCGGCGCGCCCGCCACCCCGTTCGTCAGGGAGTTCGTCGGCGCCGACCGGGGCATCCGACGGTTGGCTGTCACCCCCCTCGACCGGGAGGCGCTGGAGCCGGTGCCGGCGGACGCCACACCGGACCTGCCCACCGTCGCGGTGGACGGCTCCGCGTACGACGCGTTGGCGGTCCTGCTCACCTCGGGTGGCGACCGGCTCCTGGTGACCGACGCCGGCCGGCCGGTGGGCACGCTGAGCCGACAGCGCCTTCTCGACCTCGGCCACCCCACGAGCTGAACCGGCCCGGTCGGGCCAGGCACGACAGTCGCGCCTGGCCCCGCGCCGGACTGGTCAGGCGCGACCGCCGAGGCTCGCGATGCCGATGATCCACCCGGTGAGGAAGCCGTAGCCGGCACCGGTGCTGGCGTCCTGCAGTGCCCCCAGCAGCGACGGTGCCGGGCCGAGCAGTGCCGCCAACACGGCCGCCAGCCCGCCGGCCAGCACGTACGCGGCCCAACCGGAGAAGAACTGGCTGACCGGGCCGGGCACCCTGGCGACCTGGGCGGCGGGCAGCAGATAGAGCAGGGCGACGGCGAGGACCACGAGCAGCACGGCCCGCAGGTCGGCGGCGAACAGCCCACCGGCCTGGCCGTCCGCGTCCAGCCGCCACGCCGGCCAGGCGAGCAGCCGCGCGTAGAAGGCGCCGGCTGACTCCGAGTCGGTCAGGGTGCCGGCCCACCTGGTGTACGCCGGACTGCCGCAGATGCCGACCAGCAGCAACACGGCGAGCGCGCCGGTGCCGGCGGCGGTGCCGTAGCGGCTCACCGGGCCGGAGCGGTGGATGAGCGACGCGATCCGCCCAGGCCCCGAACCGGTGGCTCGGGCCGACCTGGGCCGCACCGGGCGGCTCAGTGCTTCATCAGGTAGTCGATGAACGCGGCCCGCAGCAGCGGCGCCGACTCCTCGTAGCCGTGACCGGTCAACTCCCGCCACAACGCGTTGGCCTCGTCGATCGTCGGGCCGATCGAGTTCGGGGCGCCGTCCAGCACCGTGGCCTCGTCCGCGTTCGGCAGGCGACGCAGCACCGACCAGTAGAACCCCACGTCGCGCCGCTCCCGGGCCAGGGCGAACGCCCGCTCCCGCAACTCCTCGGTGGACAGCGCGTCAAGCTCCTGGAACGAGGTTCCGCCCGGGGTGGCGGCAGGTGTGTCGGTCATGCCGCCGAGCCTAACTGTCGAGATCAGCTCCGGCTCGGCGGACGCGACACGGCTCACCGCTCGTCGGTGTCCCACCGCCGCGGGCCGTCCTCCCACCGCGGATCCCGCCACGGGTCGACCGGTTGCGGCGCGGCCTGGGTCGGCAACGTGGGCGGCCAGTTGTCGACCGACTGCGGCTGCGGCATGGTCCAGCCCGAGCTGATCGTGCCGTCGCCGACCGGCTCGATCGGCTCGAGGCTGCCCGACCGTGGCCGCCCGAGCGTCTCGACCAGCCGGGTGGCCAGCAGCCCCACGCCAAGCGCCGCCCCGCCGACCGCCCAGTTGCTCAGCTCCCACCCACGCTCCGGCGCGTACACCTGGAAGACGGTGACCAGACCGACCGCCAGCAGCGTGCCGAACACCCCGCCCCGGCGACCGTACGCGCTGGTGCCAGCGAGCAGGGCCACGCCGATCGCGAGCACCGTCCAGTCCAGCCCCGTGGTGGGACTCACCGGCCCTCGGTCGTTGGCGGCGAGCAGCATGCCGGAGAGAGCGGCCAACACGGTGGAGATGACGAGCGCGACGGCGGTCACCACCGCGGCCACCGCGCCCCGCCGACGGGCCGGGTCGGCCATCGGTCGGTACCTGCCGACGAGCCGGCGGATCGCCCGGACCGCGCCGAACAGCCCGCCGAGGACCGCCACCGCGGCGAAACCGGCGAAGAGGTATCCGGCGCTGCCGCTGGGGTCGTAGTCGCCCTGCACCAGCACCGGTGCCGAACGGCGTTCGATGTACACCACCACCGCGGCGGCGCCGGCGAGGCTGGCGGCCCAACCCGGCACGTGCAGCACCACCACTGCCAGCGCCAGCGCGAGCCCGCCCACCGCGGCGACCGCCACGGCCGGGCCGATCGACGCCGGCAGGCCCCGGTCACCCTGCTCGGCGTAGTGCAGGGCCGCCGCCACCGCGATCGGGCCGACGGCCAGGTTCGGTGCCGCCGTCCGCAGGCTCAGCCCGGCGGCCAGGACGAGCAACCCCAACCCGACCGCGTCGATCAGCAGCGTGCGCAGGTTGCCGTCGCGCACGGCACCCGGATCCTCCTGCCAGAGCAGCCAGCTCACGGCCGCCAGCCCGGCCAGCAGCAGCAGCTCCCACCCCAGGTGTACGCCGATCCGGTCCCGGCCGGGCTCGCCGTGGCTGGGGTCGTCGAAGACGTTCTCCAGTACCGCGGCCGGCACCCCCGGCGAGGGTTCGGCCGACCGGTCCCGGCCCGCTTCCTCGTACCCCATGACGCCGCCTCCCCAGTGGCCGACCGTCCCCAGTCCGGCGCGCGGACGGACCCTGGGCGGCCCTTGCTCTCCGATCGCAGGCACCGTACCCGCGCCCGCAGCTGGGCGTAACCCCCTGCTCAGCGCTGGCCGGGGCGGCTGTCCCGTGGGTCCTGCTCGTGCTCGTCGTCCGGACGTTCCGGCACCCGGCAGGAGCGCTCGAGCCAGAGCGCTGCGCCGACCAGGGCAAGGGACGCCAGCAGGCCGCCGGCAGCGGCTGGTCGATCGTCGAGGGCGGCGCGGGTGGTCTCCGCGAAGAGCCAGCCGGTGAGCCCCGCGTAGAAGCCCGCGAAGATCGCCGCAGCCAGCGCCGACGCCTTGGCCAGGACCACGAAACGGGCGACAAGCAGCGGATTGACCGGCTCGCGGCCGGGCTTGCGCTCGATCCGACCGCGGGTGTTGGTCGCGGCGTACGCCTCCAGCACGGCGAGCCCGGCCAGCGTCACCACCGGAAGCCAGGGCAACCGGGGAATTCCGCTGTAGTAGAGGCTGCTGATCAGCAGCCAGGCCACCGCCGCCGCAGCCAGGCCGGCCACGACCAGGGTCGAGATCCGGGTGGGACCCATCCGGGACCCGTCCGGGCCCGACCCGCGGGGTGGGGGCTTCGCCTGCGTCATGCCGGCCGGTTCCGCTCGGTCATGCCGTCGACTCTAACGCCAACTCCGGCCGGGGACGCAGTTCCAACGCCTCGTCCGCCGCCGGGCCGGTGGTCAGCAGGTCGGTCAGCCAGCCGTGACCGGGCAGCCGACCGTACGGCTGGATGTCGATCCACGGACGCAGCACGAAGGCGCGCAGGTGGGCCCGCGGGTGCGGCAGGGTCAGCTCCGGGTCGTCGCTGATCACCGGCTCGTCGTCGTCGCTCCAGACCGCGATCACGTCCACGTCGAGGGTGCGCGGGCCGAACCGCCGCTGCGGGTCACGTTCGCGGCCGGCCGCGCGTTCCGCGTCGCGGGCCCGCACCAGCCAGTCGCGCGGGGTCGCGCTCTCGTCCTGGGCGAGCACCACAGCGTTGAGGTACGCCGGCTGGTCGGTGTCGCCCCACGGTGGAGTCTCGTACACCCCGGAGAGCACCAGGACCGTGTCACCGAGGGTGGCGACGGCTGTCCGCAGGTGCTCCAGTCGGTCGCCCAGGTTGCTGCCGAGCGAGAGGACCGCCCGGGTCACCGGTCACGCGTCCGGGTCATGGTGACTGCCACGTCGGTGAAGGTGTGCGGCACCGGAGCCTCCGGCTTGTGCACGGTGATCGTCGCCGCGTCGACCCGCTCGTCGGCCAGGCAGACCGCGAGGAGCCGGTCGGCGAGGGTCTCGATCAGGTTCACCGGCTCGCCGGTCACCACCTCGACCAGGCGCTCGGCCAGTTCGCCGTAGTGCACAGTGGCGGTGACGTCATCGCTGGCGGCAGCCGGCCCGAGGTCCAACTCCAGAACGGCGTCGACCACGAAGTCCTGCCCCTGTGCGCGTTCGAAGTCGTACACCCCGTGCCGGCCGTGCGCCCGCAGGCCGGTCAGCTGGATCCGATCCGTCGTCATCGCCGTACCTCATGCTCGTGATCGTGGTGGGGGCAGTTCGTGCCGGGTGCCGGCACGGCCAGGCGCGGGCTGCCGGTCGCCGCCCAGACGGCGAACGCGTCGGCGGTGGCCTGCACGTCGTGCACTCGTACGCCCCAGGCGCCGGCAGCGACCGCCAGCACGCTTGTCGCCACGGTGGCCGCCTCCCGCTGCGCGGTCGGACGCGGTGTGCCGTCCGCGGCGGCCAGCAACCCACCGAGGTACGACTTGCGGCTGGCCCCGAAGAGCAGCGGGTAGCCCAGGTCCAGCAGCTCCGGCAGACGGGCGCTCAGCTCCCAGTTGTGCGCTGCCGTCTTGGCGAAGCCGAGCCCGGGGTCGACGACGAGGCGGTCGGCGGCCACCCCGGTGGCGAGCGCCGCATCGACCCGTTGGGCCAGCTCGGCCCGGACCTCGGCCACCACGTCGGTGTAGGTGGCCAGCTCGCGCATCGCCCGGGAGTGCCCGCGCCAGTGCATCAGGACCCACGGGCAGTGCGCGTCGCGGACCACGCGGGCCATGTCCGGGTCGGCCAGGCCACCGGACACGTCGTTGACCACCGCCGCGCCGGCGGTCAGGGCGGCCTCCGCCACCCGGGCGCGGCTGGTGTCGATGCTGACCGTCACGCCGGCCGCGGTCAGCTCACGGATCACCGGCAACACCCGCTCCGCCTCGGTCGCGGCGTCGATCCGCTCGGCGCCCGGGCGGGTCGACTCGCCGCCGATGTCGACCAGGTGCGCACCGGCGTCGCGCAGACGGACGCCGTGTCCGATGGCAGCGTCCAGGTCGGCGTACCGTCCGCCGTCGGAGAAGGAGTCCGGTGTGACGTTGAGGACGCCCATCACCACCGGGCCCGAAGCCCGCACCAGATCGGTCACGGCTAGACGGTACCGGTCGCGGCAGCGGTGCCGAGCGACCCGGGTCGGCCCGGCACCACCACCCCTGACGTGCCGATTAGAACAGGTGTACGATCGGTCATCCGGGCAGCATCAGGCAGTCCCTTCGCGGCTTGTCGCAATCCGGGCCGGCCCGTACGCTTTGGAATTGGCCAGCATCGAGATGGCGAAGCTTGGAGGGAGGGCCGAAGCGGGGGAAAACCGCCCAAACCTCGCCACCCTCCGTGGTGAGTAACGAACGCAGGGTCAAGAACGCCATGCCCTGTGGAGCACTTTTCCCGCCAGGCTCACCTACTGCACCACCGCGGCACCGCCGGCCGCGCTATGGGGAGGTTCCAGTGATCGCCTTCGAGCTCATGGAGACGGCGTCGTCAAGCGTCGCCCACGCGCTCTCCACTCTGGCGTCGGCTCCGCTGGCGGAGCCGGCACCGAAGGGGATCGACACCAACAGTGTCGTCACCTTCTTCGCCAGCAAGATCGCGCCGATCCTGCTCGCCGTTCTCGGCGTCATCTTCATCGGCCGTGCCAGCCGAGGCGAGATTTCCAAGGTGCTGACCAGCTCCGCGATCGCCATCGTCGGGCTCGCCTTCATCGCCGGCGCGGCAACACTCTTCTTCGTCGGCGATTACCTGATCGACCTCATCTTCGAATAGGCGCGTTCACCAGATGCGGCTGCGCACCGACGACGACATCTACCGGGCCCGCCTGGTCTACCTCGGGCCGCCCGGCTACACCCTTCCGGTCCACCTGCCCTACGCCCAGTACGGGCTCTTCATCCTGCTGGTCCCCCTCTACATGTTCATCCACTGGCTGTTCACGTTCACTGTCGAGCTGTTCCCCGCCTGGGAGATCGCGCTCGCCATCGTGACCACGTCGTTCATCTTCCGGCACGTCGACCCCGATCGGCCGGCGCGGGTGGTCATCCGCACCGCGCTCACCGACTGGCGACGCACCCGGGAGCCGGCGGTCGAGCAGCGCGATCCGCGTCTGGTCGGCAGCCGGATCAGGATTCGGGAGGAGCTGGCATGACCGGACGTACGTCGAACGGTCCGTCGCGGGGCGCGGGCAAGGGTCTGCCGAGGGTCACCGAGGCGATCGCATGAGCCGCTCCTCCACGCCGGGCTCCCCGGCCGGCCGGCCGGGCGCACCCACCGGTCACCGAACGCACTCCTTCGACTACACCGAGGACGAGGACGAGGTCGCCCTCGACCCAGCGCTGGTGACGTCGCCCGGTCACGGTGCCGTCGGCGTGTTCCAGGCACCCCGCCCGGTCTCCCGACGGACGCCCACACCCGAGCCGACCGCCGTGTCGGCCGGTGAGAACGCCGACATCGACTCGCCCTTCCTCGACCTCTTCGGCGGGGGGCGACCCGGCACGGCCCGAGCCCTCACGTCCGGCCCGAGCACCAGTGAGCAGCCGACGATCCCGCATCAGCCGCCACCCACCGCCGGCCCGCCACCCGCCCGCATGGTTCCCGAACTCAAGCCACAGTGGACGCCCGCCGACCAGCCCGACAGCAGTGGCCGGCACGTCGAGCCCCGGCAAGGCGGTCACCCGGGCACCGATTCCCGGGTGCCGCACCAGGCCGGTGATCGACGCCCGATGCTCCGTCCAACGGACGAGCCGGACCCGTCCACCGGCCGTGACTCATCCGCGACAACCACCAACCCTGCCGGGCGCGGCGCATCGGCGACGACCAACGGCAGTGCCGGGCGCGGCCCATCCGCGACGTCGACCGGCCCGGCCGGACGGACGGCCGGCACGCCTGCTGTCGGACGACCCTCGGCCGCACCGCCAGCTCAGCCGGCCCGGCCCACGGCACCGGTCGAGCAGCCGGAAAGCATCACCCCCGCCGACCGGCCAGCTCTGGAACGCACGGCTCGCCGGCCCACCGGCAAAGAGGTCGCCCCGTCCCGTCAGCGGGCCACGAGCCGATCGGACCGTCCGGTCAAGCCGACCCGGGTACGCGCTCCAAAGATCAAATTTGGGGACCGGGACCCGTCCGTCGAGTTGGCCATCACCGAGATCGCCGGCCACCTGACCTTCACGCCGAACACCGTCACAGCCTGGTACTGGCTGCCCGAGGTCCGCTGGGCGTTCCGGCCGGATGCCGAACGCGAGGCGCTGCTGTCGGCGATCTCCGAGCAGTACGCCGGCCTGGCCGGCTTCCGACTGCACCTACGCCGCACCACCCGGCCGTTCCCCGCCGACGAGTGGGCACGCACCATCGACAGGCACACCTCGGCACCGCTGCCCGACGTGCCCGGCACCACCGGCTGGGCCGACCACCTGGTCGCCGCCCAACGGCACCTGATGGCCGTCAACCACGCCGAGGGGCAGACCTACCTCGGTGTCACCTTCGCCCGCCGCTCCCTCGGCGACTCACTCACCGAGCGGCTACTGCGCACCTTCGGCCGGGGCACCGCCGACGGCGAACGCCGCAAGCTCGGCCGCACCGTCGAGCAGTTCGACGAGGTGCTCGGCGCGTTCGGCATGCGCGGCCGGCGGGTCACCGCCCAGGAGCTGGAGTGGCTGCTGTACCGCTCGGTGGCGCTCTGCATGTCGCCGCCGAGCACGCTCTCCCCGGTCACCGACGGGCGCTGGGAGCGCGGCGACCTGCTCGCCATGACCGAGCAGGTCGAGCGCTACCGCACCCCGTACGGCTCGACGGTCAAGCTGGTCAATCGAATGACCGGCGAAGAGCGGCACGTGGCAGTGCTCGCGGTCGGCCGGATGGAACCGTTGGAGATCCCGGAACGGCACGAGCCGTGGCTGCACTTCCACGAGCGGCTGCCCTGGCCGATGGAGATCTCCACCCGCGTCGACATCCTCGGGTCCGGTGACTCCTTCCGCAATCTCGAACACCGGCTCCGGATGATCCGCTCCCAACAGCTCGACTACGCCGAACACGGCATCGACGCCCCTCCGGAACTGGAACGACTGGCCAAGCGCGCCCTGGTGATCGGCGACGAGATGACCACCGGCCTGCCTGTCGACTCGGCCCGTGCCCACGGCTGGCACCGGGTCGCGGTCGGCGGCCGGACCAGGGAGGAGTGCCTGGAGCGGGCCCGCCGGCTCATCCAGCTCTACTCCCGGGAACTGCGCATCTCGCTCCAGCACCCGAAGAACCAGGACTGGCTGGCCCGCGAGTTCATCCCCGGCGAGCCGATCGCCAACACCGGCTATGTCCGCCGCATGCCGGTGCCACTGCTCGCCGCCGCACTCCCCCAGGCCGCGTCGAACGTGGGCGACCGGCGAGGTGATCTGATCGGCCGGACCGCCGGCACCTGCCGCCGCCCGGTCTTCCTCGACCTGCACTTCCCCATGGAGGTCCGGGAACGCTCCGGGCTCGCGGTCTTCGTCGCCGAACCGGGCGGTGGCAAGTCGACACTGCTCGGTGCCCTGGGCTACCTGGCCGCCCGCCGAGGTGTCCAGGTGACACTGCTCGACCCGTCCGGGCCACTGGCCCGCCTCTGCGCGATGCCCGAACTGCGGCCGTACTCCCGGGTGTTGAACCTGACCGGCTCGGAACACGGCACCCTCGCGCCCTACTCGCTCATCCCGACGCCGCTGCGCTCCGAGTTCGGCATCGGGGCCGCCGGCGACCGGGAGTTCGAGATCGCGGTCTCCAACGCCCGAGCCGAGCGGCGGATGCTGGTCCAGGACATCTGCATGATGCTCGTTCCGCCGCAGGTGGCCAGGGAGGCGTCCACAGCCACCCTGTTCCGGCACGCCGTCCGCCAGGTCCCCGCCGAGGAGACCTCCACCCTCGACGACGTGGTCAGCTGCCTCGGGCGGCTCGACGACGACGCCGGCAAGGAACTGGCGAACCTCCTGCTGGACACCGCCGAGATGCCACTGGCAATGCTCTTCTTCGGCCGACCACCGGAAGGGCTGCTCGGCGCCGACGCGGCCCTCACCGTGATCACCATGGCCGGGCTACGGTTGCCCGACCTCAAGATCGAACGCGAGTACTGGTCAGCCGAAGAGGCCCTGGCCCTGCCGATGCTGCACACCGCGCACCGGCTCGCCGTCCGGCGCTGCTACGGCGGCTCGATGTCGTCCCGCAAACTCGTCGGCCTCGACGAGGCGCACTTCATGGAGGGCTGGCGGTCCGGCCGATCCTTCCTGGTCCGACTCGCCCGCGACTCCCGTAAGTGGAACCTGGCCGCGTTGGTCGCCTCCCAGAACCCCCGCGACATCCTCGGCCTCGACGTGCAGAACCTCGTCTCCACAGTCTTCGTCGGCCGCATCGCCGAGGACGCCGAGATCGCCTCCGAAGCCCTCCGGCTGCTCCGGGTGCCGGTCAACGACGGATACGAGGCGACACTCGCCTCGCTCTCCGCCGCCGACACCAACTCGGCCTCCCGCCTCGGCTTCCGGGAGTTCGTCATGCGCGACGTCGACGGCCGGGTGCAGAAGGTCCGCGTCGACGTCTCCTACGTCGAAGGGCTGCTGGACCACCTCGACACCACTCCCGCCGCGATCGCCGCGGCGGCCGGAGTCCTTCCGAGCATCCCCCTGCCCGATCTGGAGGCGTGACATGGCTAGGGCCTGGGCAAGGATCGCGTCGTTCCTGCTCGCCCTTGGCGTCCTGGCCGGGGCCACCCTCACCTGGCCACTGATCGGCGCGGCGGCCGCAGCCGCAGCACCGCCAGCCGCCCAGGCCCGCGCCGACCTGTGCACGACTGCCGAATGGCAGGCCGACTTCCGCGCCTGCGTGGCGAAACTGAAGCAAATTGGCGAGGGCGAGATCGAGTGTCGAAAGCCGCCCGTGCCGTCCGCGCCTGACTCGGGCCTCGCTGGCTGGTTCGCCTCCCGCCCGGACTCGTCCAAGTTGCCCGGGCCCAAGGGCATCTACAGCGACTACGGCTACGGCGGATACAGCTTCAACACGTATCGACCGGATGGTGGTTGCGCCTCCGCCGTCCTCCATCCCGACTACAAGTTCACCACTACCGTCGCCAATGGTGAGCTCATGATTGCCACAGCCGTCGTAGGTGCCTCGAACGCCCTGCGGGAACGGGCCTGGGACCCTCGCTCCATGTGGGATTGGGCCGACCCGCTGGTGGAGAAGGCCACCAAAGCCGTCTACCAGAAGGTCTTCAGCGTCTTCGGGATTGTCACGCTCTGCGTGGTGGGTCTCTACCTTCTCTGGCGCTCCCGCCAGTCAGACATGAGCAATGCGATGACGACGGCCGGATGGGCGTTACTGGTGATGGTGGCGGTCACCGCACTGGCGGCCTGGCCGGTCAAATCGGCGAACATCGCCGACGGCACCCTGATCACCTCGCTCGGCGTCGTGCACGACGCCATCGGCCCGGCTTCTAGAGACACCCCGCCTGATCAGTGCGATGATCCGGATCCCAATGCATGCAAGGACAACCGACCGCCCGCTGTTCGAGCCAGTGACACCGCCACCGAGGCCATGCTCTACCGCAACTGGTTGCGTGGAGTGCTCGGCTCGGCAGACAGCGAGACTGCCCGCAAGTATGGCCCTGCCCTGTACGACGCCAAGGCGTTCTCCTGGGAGGAGGCCGAGAAGCTGCGTGCCAACCCAGGCACCCGGGGAGCGACGGTCAAGGCCAAGCAGCAGCAGTGGATGACCATCGCGGAACAGATCGAGATCGAAGACCCGGAGGCGTACGAGTTCCTGACGGGTTCCCGAGACATGGACCGAATTGGCTCCGGGTTCATCGCCGTGCTCGCGGCGGTGCTCTTCGCAATGTTCGACCTGACCGCGTCAGTGCTGGTACTGCTGGGCTTTTTGATCTTCCGGTGGGCGGTGATCGCGGCACCCATCCTGGGCACAATCGGTCTGCTCCGGCCAGCCAGCGCCGGTCTGCGGCGGTTGGCGAACGCCGTGGTCGCCGCAGTTTTCAACATTGCCATCTTTGGCACTGGTGCCGCGATCTACCTCTTCGCGGTGGATCTGATCATGAGTACGCCCACCCTGCCGGGTTGGCTTCAGGTGGTGCTGGTCTGGCTCTGCGGGGTGGTCGGCTGGCTGCTCCTGCGCCCGTACCGGCGGATCACCCAACTGGGAGGCAAGGACAGCAGCGAAGCGGTCAGTTCAGCCGGGTCCTGGCACCGCCGGTTCTTCCGCGACATGCGGACCGCCGCTCGGCTGGACGTGGCCGAGCCGGGCGGCACCGCCGAGCCGGTGGGCGGACGTCGACGGTCACCCAACGCGGAGCAGACCCGGCTGCGTCCGGAGGCGCGGCGGGAGGATCCGGCCCCGGTGCCGACCGCTGCGGCCGAGGGCCGACGCGCCGACTCGGTGCGCCCGGACGGTCGAGAGCGGCCCGACGACGCGCCGACTGAGGATGGCAGGGGTCGGAACCGTCCGGTCGCCCCGCAGCCACGGCGTCGACAGCCGGCGACCTGGACCGAGCCGGATGTACCGGCTGAGAACCCGTCGTTCGTGGTCTACCGCCCGGGCTCCACCGAGCGAGCACCGGATCGCACCGGACCTCGGGTGCGCTCAGAAGCGAGGTGACGGTCATGCGACGGGCGTTGGAATTCCTCTTTACCCGGGCGCTACGGTCCCGGCTGGGCGTGGCGCTGCTCATCGGGGTGGTGGTCGTCGGCGTGCTCGGAGCGACCCGGCTGATCTCCAGCCCGGTCGACTCATCCGAAGGGTTGAGTAGCCGTCCCGATGGGCCGATCATCACAGTGGATCCGACGGCCGGCGACGACGGGCTGCTCGACAGCGCGGCACCGCCGTCGCCCGTCACACCCCCCGGCGCCCGCACCCCCGAACAGACCGCCGACCGCTTCGCCAAGGCCTGGCTGGGACGTCCGGGAATGACCACCGAAGAGTGGCAGGCTGGCCTACGGCCACTCTCCACGCCGGCGCTGCGGGAGAAGTTGACCGGCGTCGAGCCCGAGAGTGTGCCCGCCGAAAAGATTGCCGGCCCGCCGAGCCTGCGGGAGCGGACCGAGACATTCGTCGAGTTGCTGCTGCCCCTTGATGACGGCGGGCTCCGGCTGGAGTTGGTCGCCTCCGACGATGGTTGGCTGGTCGACGTTCTGGACTGGGAGCGGCCATGAACGACGCTGGTAGCGCCAAGACCCGCGGGCCCCTCCGGCTCGGTATGGTCGCCGCGATGCTCACGGGCCTGCTGCTCCTGCTCTGCTGCACCGGCGGCACCGCGGCGTTCTTCCTCACCGGGCTTGGCGGCGACGACGCCGAGAACGTGGATGCCTTGACGGGCAGGGAGTGCGGACCGGTCCGAGCGGTGAACGTCGCAGGCAAGCTGCCGCGGTTCACCGAGTACGGCGACACCCAGGTCCGCAATGCGGCGATCATCATCAAGGTCGGCCAGGACATGGGCGTGCCGTCGCGGGGCTGGGTGGTCGCCCTCGCCACCGCGATGCAGGAGTCGGCTCTCCGCAACCTGGCGAACACCGGCGTACCCGCGTCCCTCGCTCTGCCGCACGAGGGCGTTGGGGCGGACCACGATTCGCTGGGCCTGTTCCAGCAGCGGCCGGGATGGGGCACCGTCGCCGAGCGGTTGACTCCCGCGTACGCGGCCCGCAAGTTCTACGAGAAGCTCCTCAAGGTGGAGAGCTGGCAACGCCGTCCGCTGACCGCTGTAGCGCAGCGGGTGCAGGTCAGCGCCTACCCGGACGCGTACGCCAAACATGAAGAGGTAGCCAGCCGGATTGTGGACGCCCTGGCCGGCGGCGCGGCCCGCACCGTCGAGCTCAACGGCAAGGCGGTGTGCAACGCGGCCGAAGGCGGCCGGATCGCCGCCTCCGGTTGGACCGCGCCGATCCCAGGCGGAGTCGGCTCCGGCTTCCGCACCTCCAGCCGGCCCAGCCACAACGGAGTCGACATCGGCGCCGCCAAGGGCACCGAGATCCACGCAGCAGCGACCGGCCGGGTGTTGGTCTCGACCTGCGACGAGGACCATCGCGGTCGCCAAGACTGCAACGTGGACGGATACCCCGGTAAGGGCGGCTGCGGCTGGTTCGTCGACCTGCTGCACGCCAGCGGCTACATCACCCGGTACTGCCACATGGTGGTCCAACCCTTCGTCAAGAAGAATCAGATGGTGACGGCCGGCCAGGTGATCGGCAAGGTCGGCAGCAGTGGCAACTCCTCCGGCCCACACCTGCATTTCGAGGTGCACCTGCGCAACAACCGCCACGCGTCCGGCGCGGTGAATCCGGTCCCGTTCATGCGCGAGCGGGGCGCCCCGCTGCGCGCCGCTGAGTAGAGCCACCACCGATATGACCGGACCGTTACCCGACCCCTTCGCTGACCAGCCCGACTGGGCACCGCAACCACCGAGACCTCTGGCCATCATCCCCGCCACCGAGCGGGTGGAACTCCGCGGACAACGGGTCCTGGTCGGGCTACCCGGAATGGGTTGGCGCGGCGACCTGCGCGCGGACGACCGGGTGGTGCAGAGTGCCCGAACCTACGTGCCGGTGATCCCCGAACACGAGTGGTACCGGGCCGAAGCCGACCAGGTCGAGGTCTTCGCGCCGCTGGTGCCGGTGGAGCGGGTGTGGGTGGAGACCGTTGGTAGCCGCGCGGGACTGGACGGTACGCCTGACACCGGTATCCGGCTGGTCTCGCTGGACGGTCCGGCACACCGGACCCCCACACCGGTCTTCGAGGCGGACGCCGTCACCGGTCGACGGGTGGTACACGTCGAGGGCGGCCTGGAACACCGTGACCTTCGAGCGGTCACCGAAACCTACTCGGGTGCCGAGGGGGACATCTGCGTGCGAATTGCGCCGGAGGTGGAGTGGTACCGCTGGGCCTGGCGCGGCCAGTCACCCACCACCTTGGAGGTGCCGGTACACCTGCTGTGGATTGAATGATTCAGCTAACCTGCGCGCCGCCACATACTCGCCAACCACCATCGTCTTCGACGACAGTGAACGTCCAGTCCTCTCGGCGACTGCTTCGGACAACACCCTCAGCAGACCCGGAAATGGTCAGTGTGGTACGGACCGATTCCCCGTCATTAGACGCCGCGCGAGTCAGTTGGCCCCAACTGACTCTTACGGTGACATCGAACTTCACCTCACGCTGCTCAATCTCAGTCCTCAGGTCTCGGACGGCCTGCAATTCCGCCCCGCTCTCGCAGGTGAAATTTCCTGCCTTTGCGTCGTTGCGATCTACGAGGAATGCGCGCAGATAGTTGTCCACGACCACGTCGGGTGCGCTGCGGTCCGGGGTTGAGGCGCGGGTGTACCACACGTAGGCCGTCGCGACGCCGCCGAGAAGGAGCAGCGCGAGTACGCCTGCGACGACAGTGAGCACCGTCCGCATCCGGCGGCGTGGCGGCTGCGGTGCCGGCGGTGCCTGGGCGGGTGGCAGCGGCTCGGACGGTGTCCGCTGGGCCGGTACGCGGGAGACCTGGGAACCGGCGGGGGGCTGCACTGATTCCACCTCCTGAAGTTATCGGCTGGAAGCCCCGGAGCCAATGCCTCAGATCCAGCGGATCGTGACGGACCCCTCCCCACCGGTGAGATCCACGACAACACCGGCGCAGCGCCGAGGCACCTCCCGCAGGGGCGCCCCCGGCTGGGATACCGTCTCTGCTCGGGGAAGGGTTGCCAACCTCGGGTAGAGGGGGTGGACGCGGTGGCCGGTCCGAAGGCTCGTACCAACCGCGCCGCAGCCCTGCATCGTCGGGCGACGGCGGTGGCGACCGCTGCTGCTGGCATCTTGGACGAGACGCGGCCGGCTCCGGCTGATCAGCGCCGTCAGTACGAGGTGGCCGACCGGTTGCGGACGGCTGCGGCGGTGCTGGCTCCGGGTTGGGCTGGTGCGGCACTGGACTCGCTGACTGTGGATTCGCCGGCTGGTGATGGTCCGCCGTCGTTCGTGCGGGTGGGCACCGCGGCGCCGTTGGACGATGCTCGTTTTCCGGCGCTGGTGCCACTTGTCGGCACGGGTCATCTGAGTGTGGACGTAGACGCGCGGGAGCCACGGGTGGCCGGGTTGCTCCGGGCCGTACTTCTGCGGTTGTTGGGTGCGGCACCGGCGGGTGCGCTGTTGGTTCGGGCGGTGGATGCCACCGGGGCGGTGCTGACGCCGTTCGGGGCGCTCGCTGATGCTGGTCTGCTGCCACCGCCGGCGGTGGACGTGGCGGGTTTGCGGGCGGTGCTGACCGAGGCGGAGCAGTGGGTCACGCCGGGGACGAGTGGTCGGCGTCGGCACGATCGGACGCTGTTGCTGGTGGTTGCCGCGCTACCGGAGTCGACCGGCCCGAGCGATCTGGCTCGCATCGAGACGTTGGCCGAGCAGGGGCCGGCGGCTGGGCTGCATCTGGTGGTGGCGGGTTGGCCGCCCGCTGGCCCGTACTCGGCGCGGGCGCCACTGCCGCGTGCCACGCCGTTGGCGCTGCGTAATGCGTACGCGCTGCTGGGTAACCCGCCGGGGGCGTCGTTCGCCGGGCCGGGCGCCGATCCGCCGGGGGGTTTGAACTCGCCGGTCTTCGTCGAGTCGGACCCGCCGGCCGAGTTGGTCGACGCGGTTTGTCGGAGGCTCGCCGAGCAGGTGGAGGCGGGTTCCCGGTTGGCGTTGGGTGCTCTGCTGCCGCCGACGGGTGAGAGCCTGTGGGAGTCGGATTCGGCGGACGGGTTGACCACCACCGTCGGTGATGCCGGGGGCCGGTCGGTGTCGTTGGGGTTCACCGAGTTGACTCCGCACTGGTTGGTGAGTGGCCGGTCCGCGGCGGGGCGTGCCGCGTTCCTGACGACCGCGCTGCTCGGTCTGGCCGCCCGGTACGGCCCGGATGACCTGGCGTTCTACCTGGTGGATCTGAGCGACGGTGAGTCGTTCGTGGAGTTCCTGCAGACCGAGCGGGACCGGTCGTGGGTGCCGCAGGTGCGCGCGGCCGCGATGGCCGCCGACCGGGAGTACGTCCGGGACCTGCTGGACGAGTTGACGGCCGAGGTTCAGCGCCGAACGGAGGCGGGTGCCCGGGCCGGGGGGCAACGCTTCGGGGAGTTGCGGCAGCACCAGCCGCTGCCGCGGATCGTCTGCGTGGTGGACAATGTGCCGCTGCTCTTCGCCGAGCGGGACCGGTTGGCCGCCGAGGTGGCCGCCCAGTTGGACGGGTTGGCCCGGGCCGGTCGGGCGTACGGCGTGCACCTGGTCCTGGCGGGTGCTGGTGAGTTGGGGCTGAGTGCGCGTGCGGAGGCCGGTCATCGGGATTCGGTGCTCGGGCAGTTTCCGGTGCGGGTGGCGTTGCCGGGTGGTGGTCCGGTATTGGAGCCGACGAACGATTCGGCGGCCGGCCTGCCGGTGGGCAGCGCGGTGGTCAACACCGCCGGTGGGCTCGGCGGCCCTCGCGGTGCGATCCGTGGTCACGAACGGTTGCTCCGTCACCCGGACCCGCTGGATCATCCGGAGGTCGTGGAGGCTCTGCGGCACGAGTTGTGGGGGGCCCGTCCGGCCGGGTCGGTGCCGCCGGTGGTCTTCGCGGGTTACGCCAGGCCGTTGCTGGGCAACGATCCGCGTCACCGGGCGGCCCTGGCGGGGCAGGCGCACGGGCCGGCCGCCCTGTTGGGTCGGGCGCTGGACGTGGCCCGTTCGACGGTGGCCGTGCCGTTGGGGCCGGCGGCTGGTCGTAACCTCGCGGTGTTGGGCTCGGGCCCGGCCGCGGGTGGGTTGTTGGCCACGGCGGCCCGGAGCACGTCGGCTCACCACGCGCCGGGTGGAGCGCGCTTCCTGGTGGCGGCACCGGATCCGGGTTCCCGGGCGCTGGCGGAGGCGTTGACCGCCGAGTTGGCGGCCCGGCATCCGGCGGAGTTGGTGGATCTGCCGGCGCTGCTCGCGGACAGTGACGACGATCTGCCGACGTACCTGGTGGTCTTCGGGTTGGACCGGCCGGGTCCGCGGGAGCTGCCGGTGGACCGGTTGCGGTCGCTCCTGCGGGACGGCCCTCCGGCGGGGAGGCATCTGCTGGGCTGGTGGCGGGCGGTGCCACCGTTCGCCGCGTTGTTCGAGCCGGCGGGCGAGGTCGACAAGCTGGCCGCGGTGGTCGTGTTGGACGTGCCGGTTGCGCAACTCACTGCGGTCTTCGGTCGGCCGGTCGAGTGGCAGACGCGTCCCGACCGGGCGGTGCTGTGGGACGGCCCGGACGAGCGGGGCACCGTTCTGGTGCCGTTCGCGGACGAGGCCGGCTGATCGGGTGGCGCGGGTGGGGAGTGTCGAGGTGGATCCGAACGTAACTGTCACCGGGCCGGGGCGGCAGCGCGCCGCCGCAGCGTCCGGGGAGGCGACGGCGCCGGTGGCCGAGCCCGGCGCGGCCTGGGTGGAGTACCTTGCGGCCGCCCGTCAGTTGGACGGGGTACGCCGGAGTGCGGCTGCCGCCGCCGGTGAGCAGGCCCGGTCGGCGGAGGCCGCCCGGGAGGAGTTGACAGTGGTCCGTACCGGGCTGGTGAGTCAGCAGGAACGGCTGCGTGAGTTGGCCGTACCGGCGATCTCGCTGGTGCCGTCGCCGCCGGAGCTGACCGAGGCGGCCCGGTCGATGGCGGGTGGCCCGGCGGCGGTGCTGGCGGCGCTGCGGGCCGCGCGTGGTTGGGCCGAGGCGGCGGACGCCGCGCTGTCGGCGCGCCGCGGGATCCGGCCGGGGTCGTGGCCCGCGCGAGCGCGAAACCTCCTGGTGTACGGCCCGTTTGCGCTGCTGGTGCCACTGATCCAGGTCGCGGTCTTGTCGGCGACGGGGGTGGGACCGGCGACCGTGGCGGCGTTGATCTGCGGGCTGCCGATGCCTGCTGTCGCGTTCGTCGCCGGCTGGATCGGCATCGGGCGGTTCTTCCGGGTCAGCCCCACCGAGCGGCTGGACCGTACTGTCCGTTTCGGCGCGTTGGTGTGCCTGGTGCCGGCGGTGCTGGCCACGGCCGGCCTCCTGCTCGCCATGCTCGCTGGCTGACACCCCTGCGGGATCGCAACGGCCGGCCGTCCCGGAAGGGGGCGGCCGGCCGTGGTGCGTCCGGTGTCAGCGGGGGATGATCAGTGCCATCGCCTCGGCCCGCGACTTGGAGTCGCTCTGCAGGATGCCGCGTACGGCGGATGTGATGGTCTTGGCACCTGACTTCTGGATGCCGCGCATCGCCATGCACATGTGCTCGCATTCGAGGACGACCACCACGCCCCGTGGTGCGAGCTTGCTCATCAGGAGATCGGCGACCTGTGAGGTGAGTCGCTCCTGCACCTGTGGCCGCCGGGCGAAGACCTCGACGAGTCGGGCCAGCTTGGACAGGCCGGTGATCCGCCCGTCGGGGCCGGGGATGTAACCGATGTGCGCGCTGCCCCGGAAGGGCAGCAGGTGGTGCTCACAGAGGCTCATCACGTCGATGTCCCGGACGATCACCAGCTCTTCGTGGTGGGCTTCGAAGGTGGTGGTGAGGACCTGGGCCGGGTCGACCCGCAGGCCGGCGAAGAGTTCGGCGTACGCGCGGGCAACCCGGGCCGGGGTCTGCTGCAGACCGTCACGGTCCGGGTCCTCGCCGACCGCGATCAGGATCTCGCGGACGGCCTTCTCGATCCGGCCGAGGTCGACAACGTCCTCGACGGGGCGGCCGGTCAGCTTGCCGCTGATCAGCCGCGCGGCCACGTAGTCCAGCTCGTCGTCGCCGTCGGGTTCGGTCGCGGAAACGGCCAGCTCCCGGTGGGGGGAGCTGGCCGTCGGGTCGTTGCTCAGTGCGTGCCGTCCGAGTTGTTGGACGGCGCCACGCCACCGATCGACGCCTGCGCGCCGTCGGCCTGGGCCTGGGCCTTGAGCTTGTCCTTCTCCGCGGGGGTGAGGACGGGCGGCTCGGTGGAGGGCTGGCGCTTGCCGAAGCCGTTGTACGGCGCCAGCGGCGGGCGCTTCACCACCCGGGAGCAGATGCGCGCCATGTCGGCGGTGGAGAGAGTTTCCTTCTCCATCAGCTCGAGCACGATGTTGTCCAGGACGTCCCGGTACTCCACCAGGATTTCCCAGGCCTCGTCGTGCGCCAGCTCGACGAGTGCCCGCATCTCGCCGTCGATCTCGGCGGCCACCGAGTCCGAGTAGTCCCGCTCGTGGCCCATGTTGCGGCCGAGGAACGGCTCGTCCCCGCTGGTGCCGTACTTGATCGCGCCGAGCTTGGAGCTCATGCCGTACTGGGTGATCATCGCGCGGGCCAGTTGGGTGGCCTTCTCGATGTCGTTGCCCGCACCGGTGGTCGGCTCGTGGAAGACCAGTTCCTCGGCGGCGCGACCGCCCAGCGCGTACGCCAGGGTGTCGATCATTTCGGCGCGGGTCTGGGTGTACTTGTCTTCGGTCGGGAGCACGAGGGTGTGGCCCAGGGAGCGGCCACGGGACAGGATCGTCACCTTGTGCACCGGCGCGGCGTGCGGCAGCGCCCAGGCGACCAACGCGTGGCCACCCTCGTGGTACGCGGTGATCTTCTTTTCGTTGTCGCTCATGACGCGGGTCCGTCGCTGCGGGCCGGCGACCACCCGGTCGATCGACTCTTCCAGCGAGTCGTTGGAGATCGCCCGCTGCTCCTTACGAGCGGTGAGCAGGGCCGACTCGTTGATCACGTTGGCCAGGTCGGCGCCGCTGAAGCCCGGCGTACGACGGGCCACCGCGTCGAGGTCGACGTCGGGCGTGAACGGCTTGCCCTTGGCGTGCACCCGGAGGATGGCCTTGCGGCCCTCCATGTCGGGGGCGTCCACCGGGATCTGCCTGTCGAACCGGCCCGGGCGCAGCAGCGCCGGGTCGAGGATGTCCGGCCGGTTGGTGGCCGCGATCAGGATGACCCCGCCCTTGGTGTCGAAGCCGTCCATCTCGACGAGCAGCTGGTTGAGCGTCTGCTCCCGCTCGTCGTGGCCGCCGCCCATGCCGGCGCCACGGTGCCGGCCGACGGCGTCGATCTCGTCGACGAAGACGATCGCCGGGGCGTTCGTCTTGGCCTGTTCGAACAGGTCACGGACCCGGCTGGCGCCGACGCCGACGAACATCTCGACGAAGTCGGAGCCGGAGATGGAGTAGAAGGGCACCCCGGCCTCGCCGGCGACCGCGCGGGCCAGCAGCGTCTTGCCGGTGCCGGGCGGGCCGAACAGCAGCACGCCCTTCGGGATCTTGGCGCCCAGGGCCTGGTACTTGGCCGGGTTCTGGAGGAAGTCCTTGATCTCGTACAGCTCTTCGACGGCCTCCTCGGCACCCGCGACGTCCGCGAAGGTCGTCTTCGGAGTGTCCTTGGTGATCATCTTGGCCTTGGACTTGCCGAAGTTGAGCACCCGGGAGCCGCCGCCCTGCATCTGCGACATGAAGAACAGCAGCAGGAGGACGAGCAGCGCGATCGGCAGCAGGTTGACCAGCAGGCTCACCCAGATGCTGTCCGAGGAGACCTTGGCGTCGGCCGGGCCGGTGACCCGGTTGGCCGCCTTGGCGTCCAGCACCTCGTTCCAGATCTGGTCGCCAGCCTGGTACGGGAACTGGGCCTCGATCTTGTTGGTCTCGGTCTTGCCGAACTTGGTCTTCTGGGCCAGGTCCAGCTGGAGCGTCTGCTCCTTGTCCTGAAAGACCACCTTGTTGATCTTGGCGGTGTGCAGCTGATCGAGCGCAACGGAAGTGTCCACGCGGTGGTAGCTGGGACCACTGGTGAACAGCTGACTGAGCACAACGGCGCCGAGGATGACCAGGATGATCCAGACCACCGGTCGGCGGAAGAAACGCGTACGTTCCATACTGTTGTCGAGCGCCGGAGCGCCCGCATCCTCCTGATCGACGTCCTGACCGTCTGATGGTGTCGCCGCGTGAGCGGCGGCCGGAGCCGCCGTGCGGGCCGGCCTCGACCCCGGGGCGCGAAAACTGCCGCGCCGCGGTCATTCGACGGTACACCGTGTACGCGAGGAGTGAGCTTGCGAGCCCCGCAGTCGTGCACCATCAAACGACCCAGTACGCCAGCAGAGTGCCTGCGAGCCTGCGCACCGGGCGTGCCTTCGACATCGACGACACGCACCGTGGGCAGGCCCACCAGCCCAGCAGCCAACGTACGGCGAGTCCGGGTGGAAGCCGGCGTGGCGGGGAGTCCGGCTCGGCCACCCGAGCGCCCGGTCACGCGATCGAGAGGGTCGAGCGCGGAGTTGCCTCCGGGCCACCGGGTTACACGGTAACCGCAACAGCTGAGAGCGCGCTGAACGTCGGCTTGATGGATACCGATGCGAGTCGGGCTCATGCCGACCGGTGGGTCACCCCGACGGGTCTGCCCCGGTGTCAGGAGCGGGCGTAGACCTCGGGCTTGAGCACCCCGACGTAGGGCAGCTCGCGGTAGCGCTCACCGAAGTCGAGGCCGTACCCGACCACGAACTCGGTGGGGATGTCGAAGCCGACGTACTTCACTCCGACCGGGACCTTCACCGCGTCCGGCTTGCGGAACAGGGCGACCACCTCGACGCTCGCCGCCGAACGCGACTCGAGGTAGCGCAGCAGCCAGGAGAGCGTGAGCCCGGAGTCGACGATGTCCTCGACGACGACCACGTGCCGACCGGCGATGTCCCGGTCCAGGTCCTTGAGGATGCGGACCACCCCGGACGAGGTGGTGCCCTGGCCGTAGGAGGAGATGGCCATGAAGTCGAGCTCCGCCGGCGGGCCGTTGCGGCCCAGCGCCCGGGCGAAGTCCGCCATGAACATCACCGCGCCCTTGAGGACGCACACCAGCAGCAGCCCGTCGCCCACGTGGGAGTAGTCGGCGGAGACCTGCTTGGCCAGCTCCGCCGTCTTCTCGCGGATCTGCGCCTCAGAGATGATCACGTGGTCGATGTCGGCGTCGTACCAGGAGCCGTCAGCCATGACTCCTAGCCTGCCGTACGTCGGATGGCCTCCGTCGGCGGGGCCGCACCTTTTGGCGCGGTCCCGCCAAGGATTTTCTGCGCAAACAACGCTAATCACATCAGTTGGTGCGGGACTGCCAGCGGCGGCCGTCGTCGCTGGGCTTCCAGTCGGCCGAATCGTGGCTGTCGGCGGTGAGGCCGGTCGCCGACGCGGCGACGAGCAGGACGAGGAACAGGAGGAAGAGCAGGAACTCCATGGCGGCGCTCACTTTCGCATGATTGCTGTCGGTTTCGCCGCCGGTGCGCACCGGACTGAGACCAGTCTGCGCGCCTTTCAACCGACCGGACAGTGGCAGGAATGCCATTGGTCATCGATTTACTGCCACCTGTCGGGTTACCCTCGTCACATGCTGCGGTCCGTTGCCGTCCTCGCCCTCGACCAGGTCGCTCCCTTCGAGCTCGGCGTCCTCGCCGAGGTGTTCGGCACCGACCGGACCGCCGACGGGTTTCCCGCCTACCGCTTCCAGGTGTGCAGCCCCGACGGGGCTTCCGTGCGTACCTCGTCCGGCTTCCACCTCACTCCGCACGCCGACCTCGGCCCGGTCGACGAGGCCGACCTGGTGGCCATCCCGGCGCACAGCCAAGGCACCACGGTCCCCGGCCCGGTGCTCGACGCCCTCCGCCGGGCCGACGCCCGCGGCGCGCACCTGTTCAGCGTCTGCTCCGGGGCCTTTTTGCTCGGCGAGGCCGGGCTGCTGGACGACCGCGAGTGCACCACCCACTGGCGTTACGTGGATGAGCTGCAACGCCGGCACCCGCGCGCCCGGGTGCGCTGCAACTCGCTCTACGTCCAGGACGGGCGGCTGCTCACCAGCGCCGGCACGGCGGCCGGCATCGACGCGTGCCTGCACCTGATCCGCCAGGAACACGGCTCGGCCACCGCGACCCGGCTGGCGCGGCGGATGGTGGTCCCGCCGCACCGCGACGGCGGCCAGTCCCAGTACGTCGAGGCGCCCATCCCGAAGGCGCCCGAGGCACCCACCCTCGAACCGGTGCTCGAGTGGCTGATGGGTCACCTGGACCGGACGATCACGGTGGAGGAGCTGGCCGCCCGCGCCGGCATGGCACCCCGTACGTTCGCCCGTCGGTTCCGCGCCGAGACCGGCACCACCCCGCACGACTGGCTCACCAACCAGCGGGTGCTTCTCGCCCGGCGGCTGCTGGAGGAGACTCCGTTGAGCGTGGAGGCGGTCGCCGACCAGTCCGGGTTCGGCGACGCGGCCGCGCTGCGGCACCATTTCAGCCGTCGGGTCGGGGCGACCCCGCACAGCTACCGGACCACCTTCCGGGACCGGGCGCACAGCGGCTGACCAGAGGTCTCAGCCGGGGACCACGGGGGCCAACCGGCCGTCCCGGCGGAGCACCCGGACACCGCCGGGCAGGTCGGCCGGGCCCTGACCGCGCCAATCGGTCACCAGGGCGTCCAGGGCGGCGACGTGCCGATGCGACAGGGCACCGGGCAGCGCGCCCAGCTCGCGGGCCCAGGAGTGCAACACCCGGCCGCGCACGGCGGGGACCAGGCCGAGCAGCGCCGGAACGGACAGCCCTCCCTCGGGGCACCGGGCCTCCGCCAGCGCCGTCCCCGCCAACTCGTCGAGCGCGGCGTTGTCGGCGGCAACCAGCCGGGCGGTACGCGCGAGGTTGTCCACCACACCGGGTCCGAGCGCCCGCACCAGCGCCGGCAGCAGGTCGGCCCGCACCCGCGACCGGGCGTACGACGGATCGGTGTTGTGCGGGTCCTGCCACGGGCTCAGCCCGAGCACCGCGCAGGCGGCGCGCGTCTGATCCCGACCGATCTCCAGCAGCGGGCGCAGCAGCGGCACCCCGCCCAGATCGCGCCGGGCGGGCATCCCGGCCAGGCCGCGTGGGCCGGAGCCCCGGGCGAGGGCTAGCAGCACCGTCTCCGCCTGGTCGTCACGGGTGTGCCCGGTGAGCACGGCCACCGCGTCCTGCTGCCGGGCAACCTCGGTCAGTGCCTGGTAGCGGGCCTCGCGGGCAGCCGCCTCCGGCCCGCCGGGACGCCCGGCCACCTCCACCCGAACCACTGTCGTCGAGCCGAACCCGACGTCCCGCCCCCAGGCGGCCACCGCTTCCGCACGCGGCGCGGAGCCGTCCTGGAGGCCGTGGTCGACTGTGACGAGCAGCGTGTCGCGGCCCAGCCGAGGTGCCACGAAGACGGTCGCTGCCGCGAGCGCGAGCGAGTCGGCACCACCGGAGCAGGCGACAAGCACCGGCCCGCCGGACGGCAGACCGGTCAGGGCCCGCCGGACCGCCACCCGGATCGCGGCCACCGGCGGAGCGAGCGCGGCCACCGGCGGGTGGTCAGCCAGCGGCCGGGATGGTGCCGGCCGGGCCGTGCACCCGGGCGACCCACGCGTCCGGGTCGCCCAACTCCGAGAGCCGGGGCAGGGTGAGCGGCGAATTGAAGATCGAGTTGAAGCCCTCCATGCCGACGCGTTCCACCACGCCGTGCACGAACTTGCGCCCCTCGGCGTACTGGCGCATCTTGACGTCCACCCCGAGCAGCCGGCGGATCGCCTTCTCCAGCGGGTTACCCGCCTCCCGGCGGCGGTTGAAGGACGCCCGGATCCGCTCCACGCTCGGAATCACCTGCGGGCCGACGCCGTCCATCACGAACTCGGCGTGCCCCTCGAGCAGGGTCATCAACGCGGTCAGCCGGTCCAGGACGGCCCGCTGCGCCGGGGTCTGCACGATGTCCAGCACGCTCGTGCGGCTCTCCGGGTCGCGGACCGCCTCGGACAACGTGGACACCCCGTGCCGCAACCGCTCGACGAGGTGGTCACTGCCGCTCGACGAGGCGTCGACGAACGCCTGCACCTCGCTGAGGAAGTAGGCCCGCATCCATGGCACCGCCGTGAACTGGGTGCGGTGGGTGACCTCGTGCAGGCACACCCAGAGCCGGAAGTCCCGAGGGTCGGCGCCGAGCTTGCGTTCCACCTCGACGATGTTCGGCGCGACGAGCAGCAACTGACCCGGATCGGCCGAGAACACCTCGTACTGGCCGAGCACCCGGCCGGAAAGGTAGGCCAGCACCGTGCCGGCCTGCACCCCGGTCAGCCGGGACCCGATCGCCTCGGTCAACGCGCCCGGCTGCTTGTCGCCGGACAGCCGGCTCACCAGCGGAGTGATCACCTCGCGGAGCCCGGCGATGTTCGTCGCGGCCCAGTCGCGGCGATCGACCACCCGGACCGGTGGGTGCGACACCTGCGCCCGCAGCCCCGTGTAGTCGGCCACGTGCCCGGCCGCCTCCTCGGTCAGCCGGCGGAGGTCGCCGACCACGTCGGTGGCTTCGGCGTACGACACGCGGGGGCCAGACTTGCTCAACGCCCCCGCCGTCGCGGCGGCCAGATCCCAGTCCACGAACTGCGCCATGAACCCACCGTACCCGCGCCGCGACACCTCGGCCCGGCCTCGCGCCCCCGATCGACACCGATGGAGCCCGGTGTCACCCCGGACCGGCGACGGTCAGCCGCAGCCGCAGCCGGCCAGCGCGGCGGCGATCCGGTCCAGCGCCGGCTGGGCGGTGTCCCGGTCACCCGGCACCTTGTCGGTGAGCACCGCGAAGGTCAACAGCCGACCGTCGGCGGTGGTGACCAGGCCCGCGATGGAGTGCACGCCGGTCAGGGTGCCGGTCTTGGCCCGGACGCTGCCCGCACCCGCGGCGGTGCCCGCGGTGTCGCGGTAGCGCTCGTTGAGCGTGCCGGACCAGCCACCCACCGGCAGACCACCGAAGACGCCCGCCAGCTCCGGATGGTCCGGACTCGCTGCCAACCGGATCAGGTCGGTCAGCAGCGACGGGCTGATCCGGTTACGACGGGACAGACCGCTGCCGTCGGAGACGTCGATCTCGTCCGCCGGTAGGCCCAACTCCGCCACCTCGGCGTCCATCGCGGCGGCGCCCCCGTCGAACGAGGCGGGCTGGTTGCGGGCCAACGCGACCTGCCGGGCGAGCGCCTCGGCCACCAGGTTGTCGCTCTCGCTGATCATGACGTCGACGAGCCGGATCAGCGGCGGGGACTGCACCACGCCCAGTTCGGTACCCGGTGCCGGGCTGGCACCGGTCGCCGCCTGAGGTGGGGCGGTGCCCCGCCGCACGGCGTCGTTGGGCACCCCGAGCAGCCGGGCGAAGGCCTTGCCGGCAGCCAGGTCCGGCTCGGCGAACCGCTGGGCGGAACCGTGCGCGACGCCCGGGTCCGTACGCGCGCCGTCGGTCATCAACGCGGTCACCGCGCCGCCCGACCCGCCGGTGGGGATGTCGTCGTCCCAGCCGGGGCCGTAGACCGGGCCGGAGTAGACCGAGCCGTCGACAGTGACACTGGTCGGGGGTGTGCCGCCGAGCGCGGTGCGCACCTGGGCGGCCAGGTCGTCGAGGCGCGCCGCACCCGGGTAGTAGCTCTTCTTGTCGATCGCGAGGGTCGGGTCGCCGCCACCGACGATCACCACCTCGCCGGCCTTCGCACCGGCCACCGCACGCGTGGAGATCCGGTAGCCGGGCCCACGGGCGGCCAGCACCGTCACGGCGGTCGCCAGCTTGGTCACCGAGGCCGGGACGGTGCCGTCGTCCGCCCCCTTGGCGAACAGCGTCTGACCGGTGATCACGTCGGCGACCGAGACGTTCACCCGGTCGCCGAGGACGGGGACGCCGACCAGGGGATCGAGCACGGCACGGACCCCGTCCGGGGTGGGCACCGGGGCATTCGAGTCCGGACCGGCCAGCACCTCCGACGCAGCGGGTTCCGGGGTCACACCGGCCGCGTTCGGGCCGGCCCCGGCCTCGTCACCCAGCCACCCGGCGACCGGCCCGGGACGGGTGATCACGACTCCGACAGTGGCGAGCACCAGCACGAGCACGACAGCCAGGAGCACCGGCAGCCGCCTCCGGCGGCGCGGCGCGGCGGGCGCGGGCGCGGGTGCGGCGTCGGCAGGTGCCGGCAACGCGGAGATCGGCGGGCCCAACGGGGGGACCTCGCCGGGGGCGGCTGGGCCGGGAGCGAAGGACGGGCTGACCGGCGCGGGACTGACCGGGACGCTGGCGCTGCCGCGCGGCGGGCCGCTCACCGGCCGCTCGCCGTCGGCCGGCACGTGCCCGGTCTGCGGTGTGGGCGGCGGGGCACCGGCCGGGGGCCGCCAGGGCAATGGTGGGGGGCGCTCAGGCACCGTCTCCGGTGTCGGGGCCGCTGGTTCGGGAGCGCGTGGGAGGTGCGCCTCCGGCACCGGAACCCGCCCCTTGGCACTGCCGGAGCCGGATCGTCCGGTACCGTGCGCGGAGCTCCCGTCCGGGCGGTAGTGTGAATCTTCCCTCCCCACGACCCCCTCCTCCCCCAGCGAAAAACGGCTTGGGTGACACTACTTCGGTCCGAAGACTATGCGGCGGCCGGAGTCGGCGGGTGG
The DNA here is from genome assembly GCF_040630995.1 of Micromonospora sp. NPDC005710. Taxonomy (NCBI): domain Bacteria; kingdom Bacillati; phylum Actinomycetota; class Actinomycetes; order Micromonosporales; family Micromonosporaceae; genus Micromonospora; species Micromonospora sp. NPDC005710. The sequence goes on from NZ_JBEXYP010000002.1 coordinate 345,936, forward strand.
GCATTCACCTGTCCGGAGGGCCGCCATTGGTTCCGTTAGCCAGCGTGGGCAGACGAGGGAGCGTGCAGATGGATTTCGACGTGACGGTTGAGATCCCCAAGGGTCACCGGAACAAGTACGAGGTGGACCACAAGACCGGCCGGATCCGGTTGGACCGCACCCTCTTCACCTCCACCCAGTACCCGGCCGACTACGGGTTCATCGAGGGCACGCTGGGCGAGGACGGCGACCCGTTGGACGCCCTCGTGCTGGTCCCCGAGCCGACCTTCCCGGGCTGCCTGATCCGCTGCCGCACCATCGGCATGTTCCGGATGACCGACGAGAAGGGCGGGGACGACAAGGTCCTCTGCGTGCCCTACGAGGACCCCCGCCAGGAGCACCTGCGCGACATCCACCACCTGGGCGAGTTCGACCGCCTGGAGATCCAGCACTTCTTCGAGGTGTACAAGGATCTGGAGCCCGGCAAGTCGGTGGAGGGCGCGACCTGGGTCGGCCGCACCGAGGCCGAGGCCGAGGTCCACAACTCCTACCGGCGAGCCCGGGAGGCCGAGGCGCGCGGCGAGTCCGCCCACTGACGACCGCTGACGCACCGGGCCCGAGGGTCGCTCAACCGAGCAACCCTCGGGCCCTGTCGTACAGGTCGAGCACCGCGCAGGCGATCGGCACCACGGCGACCACCAGGGCCGTGTCGGTGAGGTCCGCGACCCTTCCGAGGTACGGCGAGACGGGCCGGCGGGCGTACCCGGTGCCGCTGGCGACCGCCACCAGGGCCAGTGCCGCCCCGCCGAGGACCAGCACCGTCCGCCCGGTGTCGTCGGCCCGACCGACGAGCACCGCGCCCAGCACCGCGTAGCCGGCCAGCCCGGCGAGCACCGTCGGCACCCGGTGTCGCAACGCCACGAACAGCCGTGACCGCAGCAGCAGCACCGCCGAGGTGACCGCCACCAGCACCCGACCGGCAGTGCCACCGGCCACCACGAGGACGACAGCGGTGGCCACCACCAGCAGGGCGTGGCCGATCAGCATCCCGGTGAGCATCTCCTCGGTGCGGATCACCGCGGCGTGCACCCGGCCGCGGTCCGGCAGATCCCGGGCCCGCTCCGGCTCCGCCACTGCTGTCGAGGCCGGCAGGGTGATCGGCGGCAGCGGCAGCTTGCCCAGGCGGATGGCCAGCAGCGGGATCACGCCGACGGCGAAGACCAGTGCGCTGAGCAGCACCGCGGCGGCACCCGCAGTGGTCGTCAGCAGCCCACCGAGCGCGGCACCCGCGCCGATCAGGCCGACTGTGACACCGGCCACGAACACCCGCAGCCGGCTGGCCACCCCGAGGAGACCGACAAGCGCCACCAGCAGCAGCGCGACCGAGCCGGCAAGCAGCTCCGGAGCACCCACCCAACGGACCGGGCCGAACGGCCCGACCGGGTCGCCGGAGCCGACCGCGAGAGCGCCGGCAGTGAACGCGTACGGCAGCGCGTACCCACCCAGCGTCGCCCCGGCGGCACCGTCGCCGTTGGCGCGGGAGGCCACCGTGCCGGCCACGGTGAGCAGCAGCGCGACCGCGACGGCCGCCAGCCACCCGGCCCGGTACGTCGGGCCACCGGCGAGCAGCGCGAGCAGTCCGACCGCGAGCGGTACGGCGGCACCCGCCAGACCGGCTGCCCGGGTGGCGGTGGGCGACCACGCGCCGCCGCGGCGGCGGGCGCCGTCGACGATCGCCTCGATGACGTCGTCGTACTCCAACTCGGGCCAGTGCGCACGGGCCGGTACGAGGTGCAGCACCTCACCGTCGCGGACCCCCTGCGGCAGCAGCGCCTGCGCGGTCACGAGCACCGCCCCGTCGGTGCGTCGGAGCACCCAACCGCCGTGCTGCTCGCCGTCGTCGGCCAGCCCGACACCGGCGTGCCGGAGCACGTCGGGCAGCAGCTCGGCCAGTGGCACCTGCTCGGGCAGGGCGACGTCCAGCCGTCGTTGCGGCGCGCTGATGGTGACACGTGCCAGCCCGGATGTCATCGACTGGTCTCCATATTGAGGGGGATCGGAGGCTGCGCGGACGACAGGACTTTACCTACCATGAGCCAGGCTCGGGTTACCCAGCGCTGTCAGGAGGCCGAGTGTCCACAGTCGTCATCAAGCGCCCACCGCGCCGACCGGCGCCGGAGATTCCCGGCGGTGAACTGCCTGTCGAGGCGCCGCCGGAGATCCCCGCGGTGACCGGTGGACGGTGGCAGCAGATGCTCATGCTGCTGCCCATGCTCGGCGGCACCGTGGCGATGGCGATGATGTTCGGCCGGGGCGGGGGCGCCTACTCGTACGTGGTGGGCGGCATGTTCGGGCTCTCCTCGTTGGCGATGCTCGTCACGTCCTGGGGCAGCGCCTCCGGCACCCCGAAGAAGTCCGAGATGATGGCCGCCCGCAGGGAGTACCTGCGCCACCTGGCCACGCTGCGACGGAGGGTCCGGCGGACCGCGGGTCAGCAACGATCCGGGCTCTACTACCGGCACCCGGATCCGGCGCGTCTCTGGTCGACCGTCGACAGCCACCGGGTCTGGGAGCGGCGTCCCGCCGACCCCGACTTCGCCGTGGTGCGGGTCGCCGTCGGGCCACAGACCCTGGCCACCCCGCTGGTCCCTCCGGTGACCAGGCCGCTGGAGGAGCTTGAGCCGATGACGGCCGGCGCGCTCCGCCGTTTCCTGGACGCGTACTCGGTGGTGCCGGACCTGCCGGTGGCGCTGTCGCTGCGCAGCTTCGCCCGGGTGCACGTGCGGCCCGCCGGTCGCGGCCGGACCACCACCCCGACCACCGCCGGGCCGCCCACCGGCGACCCGGCGGCGCAGGCGCTGGTCCGGGCCGTGCTGACCCAGCTGGCGGTCTTCCACGCCCCCGACGAGCTGCTCGTGGCGGTCTGCGCCGGACCGGAACGCCGCGCCTGCTGGGAGTGGGTGAAGTGGCTCCCGCACGCCCACCATCCCAGCCGCACCGACGCGCTCGGCCCGGTACGGCTGGTCACCAGCGCCGCCGCCGAGTTGGAGTCGCTGCTTGCCGACGTGCTGGCCACCAGGTCCCGGTTCAGCCCGGCCGGCCCGGCCACCGACGGTCCACACGTGGTGGTGGTCCTCGACGGGGGTGACCTGACCGGTGCCAGCGACCTGACCGGCGACGGCGGCATCGACGCGGTCACCGTGCTGGACCTGGACACCCCACCGCCCCGGCTGCTCGACAGGTACGCGCTGCTGCTGGAGTTGCACGGCCGGCGACTGCACTCGTTGTCGTCCGACGGGCACGCCGAGGTGGGCACCGCCGACCAGTTGGACCTGGCCGACGCCGAGGCGGTCGCCCGACGGTTGGCCCCACTGCGGCTCGCCGGCGCGGCCCGCGGGCCGGACGCCCCGCTCCAGGCCGACCTGGGCCTGCCCGAGCTGCTCGGTATCGGTGACCCGGAGAACTTCACTGCGGAACAGGGCTGGCTGCCGCGCTCGGCCCGGGACCGGTTGCGGGTGCCGATCGGGGTGGGCGCGGACGGCGGCGCCATCGAGCTGGACCTCAAGGAGTCCGCCCAGGACGGCATGGGCCCGCACGGCCTGCTCATCGGGGCGACCGGCTCCGGCAAGTCCGAACTGCTGCGCACGCTGGTGCTGGGGCTGGCCGCCACGCACAGCTCCGAACAGCTCAACTTCGTGCTCGTCGACTTCAAGGGCGGTGCCACCTTCACCTCGTTCGAACGGCTGCCCCACACCGCTGCCGTGATCACCAACCTGGCCGACGCGTTGCCCCTCGTCGACCGCATGGTGGACGCCATCAACGGGGAGCTGGTCCGCCGGCAGGAGTTGCTGCGCCGGGCCGGCAACTTCGCGAGCCTGCGCGACTACGAGCGGGGCCGGACGGCCGGCAGCCCGCTGGTCCCGCTGCCGTCCCTGCTGCTGATCTGCGACGAATTCTCGGAACTGCTCTCCGCCAAGCCCGACTTCATCGATCTGTTCGTGCAGATCGGCCGGCTGGGCCGGTCACTTGGCGTGCACCTGCTGCTCGCCAGCCAGCGTCTGGAGGAGGGCCGGCTCCGCGGGTTGGACACCCACCTGTCGTACCGGATCGGGTTGCGCACCTTCTCGGCCCTGGAGTCCCGGACGGTGCTCGGGGTGGCGGACGCACACGAGCTGCCCCGCTCGCCCGGCCACGGCTACCTGCGCGCCGGCACCGACCCGCTGGCCCGGTTCAAGGCCGCGTACGTCTCCGGTGCCGTCCGCCGTCGGACCGCGGCGGGCGACGTCGCCGCCGAGGGGGGCGCACGGCTGCTCACCTTCACCACCCACGTCGTACCGGTGCCCGAGCCGGCCGCCCCGGTCGTGCCAGTGGACGCGGAGGAGGAGGGCAGCAGGACACTGCTCGACCTGCTGGTGGACCGTCTCGTCGGACAGGGTCCACCGGCGCACCAGGTCTGGCTACCACCGCTCGGTCAGCCGCCGACCCTGGACGAGCTGCTCGGCCCGGTCGAGGTGCACCCGAAGCGCGGGCTCACAGTGGGCAACCCGGAACTGCACGGCGCGCTGGGAGTGCCGATGGCGGTGGTGGACAAACCGTTGGAGCAGCGCCGGGACCTGCTCTGGCTGACACTGGACGGTGCCGCCGGGCACGTCGCGGTGGTCGGTGCGCCGCAGAGCGGCAAGTCCACCGCCCTGCGCACGCTGATCTGCGCGCTGGCGCTCACCCACACCCCGGCCGAGGTGCAGGTCTACTGCCTCGACTTCGGTGGCGGCGGGCTGGCCGCGCTGCGCGACCTCCCGCACGTGGGTGGGGTGACCGGCCGCGCCGACCCGACGGCCGTCCGACGCACCGTCGGCGAGATGACCACCCTGCTGGTCGACCGGGAGCGTCGGTTCGCCGAGTTGGGCGTGGAGTCGATGGCGGCGTACCGGCAGCGCCGAGCGGCGGCGGTTGGTCAGCCGGGCACCGACCCGTACGGCGACGTGTTCCTGGTGATCGACGGGTGGAGCACCATCCGCGGCGAGTACGACGACCTGGAGCCACTCGTCACCGACCTGGCCACCCGTGGTCTGTCGTACGGGCTGCACGTGGTCGCCACGGCGCTGCGCTGGATGGACTTCCGTCCGGCGATCCGGGATCTGTTCGGCTCCCGGCTGGAGCTGCGCCTCGGTGACCCGTCCGACTCGCTGGTGGCTCGGCGTGCCGCCGCCAACGTGCCGGAGCGCTCCGGACGGGGGGTCACCGCCGAGGGCCTGCACTTCCTGACCGCGCTGCCTCAGCTCGGTACCGCCGGCACGGACACCGCCGACCTGGTCGAGAGGGCCTCCGACGGGTGGGCGGGAGCCCCGGCGCCTCGGGTGCGGCTGCTCCCGCCGGTGCTGCCGTACGCGGATCTGGACCTCACCTCGACGACCGGGTTGCGGCTGCCGATCGGAATCGCGGAGGCGGACCTGCGCCCGGTGCTGCTCGACTTCGCCACCGAGCCGCACTTCGTGGTCTTCGGGGACTCGGAGTGCGGCAAGTCGTCGTTCCTGCGCGCGCTGGCCACGTCGATCATCACCCGGTTCACTCCCGAGCAGGCCCGGGTGATCCTCGTCGACTACCGGCGCAGCCTGCTCGGCGCCATCGACACACCACACCTGATCGGGTACGGCACCGCAGCGGCACACACCGCCGACCTGATCGAGTCGGCCGCCGGTTACCTGGAGCGGCGGGCCCCCGGGCCGGAGGTCACCCCGCAGCAACTGCGGGACCGGTCGTGGTGGTCGGGGCCGGAGCTGTTCGTGCTCGTGGACGACTACGACCTGGTGGCGGCGGGCCCGGCGAACCCGCTGCGTGCACTTGAGGAGCACCTGCCGCACGCCCGGGACATCGGGCTGCACCTGGTGCTGGCCCGTCGTTCCGGTGGGGCGGGCCGCGCCCAGTACGAGTCGCTCGTGCAGCGGTTGCGGGAGTTGTCGACAGCCGGCCTGGTGATGGCGGGCAGCCCGGAGGAGGGCGCACTCGTCGGGCCGGTGCGACCTGGACCGCTGCCGCCGGGGCGTGGCCGGCTGGTCACCCGGCGGGAGGGGGTGCGTCTCGTTCAGCTGGCGCAACTGCCGCCGCAATGACCTGAGTCGCCGGTTCTTCCCGTGACGGGTGGGGAAACCGGTAATCTCCGATCGTCATGGTTCCGTCGGGATGGATGACTGAGGATGTGACTGGGGTGCGGTACAGCGGTCCGTCAGCGGCTCGACGGGCGACCGGCCGGGCGCTGCTCGGCGTTGCCGCGGCGCTTGCCGTGGTGGCCCCGACGGTGGCGGCCGTGCCCGTCGCCGCGCCCACGAACGGTGGACAGCTCGCCGGCGCGCCGATGGCGTTCGCCCCCGGTGACGCCGTCGCCCGCACCGACCAGGTCCGCGACGAGCAGTGGCAGCTCGACGAGTTGCAGGCCGAGACAGCGTGGCGCAGCTCGACCGGCCGGGGCGTGACGGTGGCGGTGGTCGACTCAGGAGTCGACGGCAACCACCCCGACCTGGTCGGTCAGGTGCTGCCGGGCAAGGACCTGGTCGGCCCCGGTGGTGCGCCGGGTCCGGATCCGGTGGGGCACGGCACCACTGTCGCCGGCCTGATCGCCGGGCGCAGCGACGACAAGCGGGGTGTGGTCGGTCTGGCCCCGGACGCCCGGATCCTGCCGGTCCGCGTGCTCGACGAGGAGAACCGTTACGACGACGCGCTGATCGTCGCCCAGGGGGTCCGCTGGGCTGTCGACAACGGTGCCCGCGTGATCAACCTGTCGCTGGGCGGCAGCGGTGACAGCCCGGCCCTGGCCGCCGCTCTGGACTACGCCTTCGTCCGGGACGTGGTGGTGGTGGCCTGCACCGGCAACCTGGCCACCTCCAACAGCACGAAGGTCTGGTACCCGGCCCGTGAGCCGGGTGTGATCGCGGTGTCGGGTCTCGAGCGCAGCAGTGACAACCTCTGGTCCGGCTCGATCACCGGCCGGGCGACGGTGCTCACCGCACCCGCCAGCGGGCTGGTCGGCGCGAAGCCTCCGGGCGGGTACTGGCGGGTGCAGGGCACCAGCTTCGCCGCGCCGCTGGTGGCCGCGACCGCCGCGCTGGTCCGGTCCCGCTATCCGCAGATGCCAGCGGGTGAGGTGGTCAACCGGTTGGTGGCCACGGCCCGGGACCTGGGCCCGACCGGTCGGGACGACCGCTTCGGGTACGGGGTGGTCGACCCGGTGGCCGCGTTGACCGCGCAGGTGCCTCCGGTGATCGCCAACCCGCTGGACGACCAGACGTCGCCGGGCGTCACCGGTTTCGGTCCGGCGCCCGGCACGGCCGATGACGATCCGGTGGCCGGTGCCGGTAGTGACCCGCTCGGTCTCGCCGCATCCGGTCAGCAGAGCCGGTGGACGGCTCGGGCGGCCGGCGGTCAGGACACGTCCGCGCCGGAGCAGGTGTGGACGACTGTGGTTCTTCTCGTCGCACTGGTCGGCGGTGCGGCACTGATGGTCCGTCGGCTCCGCCAGCGATCCCGATGATCGCGACCACCCGGCAGGCCTGACCGAGCGCCCGACCGGGTAGAACGAACCAATGAGTACGCACCGGCCGCCCACCCTCGCGCCCACCGGCCAACCGTCCTGGCGGCGTCGCCGATTCGACAGCGACCACGCGTTGGGGCTGCGACTCACCCTGGCCGCGACGGCGGCGTTCCTGGTGCTGGTGCCGTTCGCGCTGCTCACCCTGCTGGTGCTCGACGCCTGGGCGCCACTGCACCGGCTGGACGCGACGGTCACCGACGCGCTGCACGGCTACGCCGAGGACCACCCGGCCTGGGTGGTCCTGATGCGGGTCTGGTCGGAGGTGTTCGCACCGATGCCGCTGCGTGCCGTCGTCCTGCTCGTGGTGCTCTGGCTGCTGCGCCGGGGAGCCCGCCGTCTGGCCCTCTGGGCGGCCACCACCATGGTGGTCGGCGGGTTGGTCGGTCCGCTGCTCAAGTTGCTCGTCGGCCGGGACCGACCGGAGTTGCTGGACCCGGTGGCCCGGGCCGCCGGCTACTCGTTCCCCTCCGGGCACGCGCTGAACGCCACTCTGGCCGCCGGGGTGCTGCTGCTCGTGCTTCTTCCGTACGTGGGTCGGGGGGCGGCGCGGGCCGCGCTCTGGGTGGTGGCGGTGCTGATCACAGTGGTGACCGGGCTGAGCCGGGTGGCGCTCGGCGTGCACTTCACCAGCGACGTGGTGGGCGGGTGGCTGCTGGGGGTGGCGGTGGTCGCCGCCACCACCGCCGCGTTCACCAGTTGGCGGGCACACACCGGTCTGCGGCCGGTCCGGCCGACCCGCGAGGGCGTCGCTCCCGAGGTCGAGCGGCACCCCGGGGCAGCCTGAGGAGTGACGACGAGGCCGGGCGGGTACTGGCCCACCCATGTCCGACACCGTGCTCCAGATCGTCCGGCGGGTGTTGCTGCCGGTGTCCCTCCTCCTCGGGTTCATGGTGCTGCTCGGGGTGCTTGTCACCCGGGTGTTCAACCGAACCTGGCCGTTCACCGTGGAGGACACGGTGAACAGGGAACTGGCCGCCGACCGCACCGGCGACTGGAACAACGTCTCGCTGGTGTTCAGCACGCTGGCCAGCACCCAGATGATCGTGGTGGTCACCGTGCTTGTGGCGTTGGCGCTGCGGCTCTGGTTGAAGCGCTGGCGCGAGCCGCTGTTCCTGTGCGCGGCCGTGACCGCCCAGGCGCTCGTGTTCCTGCTGACCACGCTGGCGATCGACCGACAGCGGCCGGCTGTGGAACACATGGACGTCTCGCCACCGACGTCGAGCTTCCCGTCCGGGCACACCTCGGCTGCGGTGGCGCTCTACGTGGGCATCGCCGTGCTGATGGCACTGCGGGCACGCAGCACCGGAGCGAAGGTCGCCTGGTGGACGTTGCTGTTGATGGTGCCGCTGGGCGTGGCGGTGACCCGGATGTACCGGGGCATGCACCACCCGAGCGACGTCGCGGCGTCCTTCATCAACGGCGGCACGTGCGTCGCGATCATGGCTCGTGCCGTGCTGGACCGAGGGCTGCGGTGGGGCCGGGCGAAGCTGCCGACCGCCGGGCGGCCGGTCCAACCGGCCCAGGGCTGAGCCGACCCACGGCGACGCTCAGGTGCAGTCGCCGGTGCCGACCTGCCGATTGCGTTCGGCCCCGGCCAACGCCACCGGACGGGCCTCGGCAGCTGTCACCGCGAAGCCGGTGTTCGGATCGTCGGTCGCCGCCGCGAAGATCACGCCGAGCACCAGGCCGTTCGCGGAGAGCAGCGGCCCGCCGGAGTTGCCGCTTCGCACCAGCGCCCGGATCGTGTAGACCTCCCGGGTCACCTTCGTCGCGGCGTAGATGTCCGGACCGTTGATCCGGTCGACGTCGCGGATCCGCGCCGACTGCGCGTTGTACGGGCCGTCGAGCGGGAAGCCGAGCACGATGGCGTCGGAGCCGCTGCCCGCGTTGCCGGCGGCGAACCGCAGGGACGGCCCGGGCAACCCGGGCACGAGCAGCACCGCCAGGTCCCGGTCCGGGTCGTAGACCACCACCTTGCCGTCGTACCGCTCGCCGCCCAACTCCACGGCGACCGAGCGGGTGCCGGCCACGACGTGCGCGTTGGTCATCACCCGGTCGTCGGCGTACACGAAGCCAGAACCCTCGATCCGCCGTGAGCAGCTGGGCGCGGAGCCCAGCACCTTGACGACCGACTGCCGTCCGTTGACCACCACCTGCGAGCGGGCGAGCGCCGGGTCCGGCGGGTCGACCTGCCGGGCCCGGGTGGGCGCGAGGTCACCGAAGACGTCCGGGAACCCGTCGGTGTCGACGGTGTCCTCCAACGCCGTGGACAACTGGTGGGCCCGCTCCGGCAGGACCTGGTTGACCACCGTGATCAACGCACTGTTGCGGACCGAGGCGGCGAGCCAGGGCACCGAGGACGACCCGAGCGGCACGGCGACCAGCCAGGCGAGCAGGAGCACCGCGAACAACGAGACGAGCGCCCCACCGACGTCGTCGACCCGTTTGCCCACGTCGCTGGTGATCGTCTTGCGCAGGTGCGAGCCGAGCCAACCGGCGAGTGCCTGCCCGATCACCGCCAGCCCGAAGATGGCCACCAGCGAGATCAGCACACGGGTGCCGGCGTCCGCGAACTGTCTGGCGAACAGTGGCCCGAGCTGGAGACCCAGCAGCAGACCCAGGAAGAAGCCGGACAACGACGTGACGCCGATGACGAAGCCCTGGCGGTATCCGCTGATCGCGAACACGAGCATGAGCAGCAGCAGGACGAGATCCACGACGGACACGGGGTCAAGCGTACGGGCAGTGTGCCCCTGGGATGACCATCGCTTGCGGATGGTGACCGTGGGGTCAGCGCAGGGCGTTCTCGTCGGCCTCGTCGGTGCCGGCCGACGGTGCCGGTGTCGCCCTGGTCGACGGCAGCTCCACCACCCGGTCCTGCGACCACGGACGGGCCCAGCCGCCCATTTCGAGCAGGGTGGCGAGCACCCCGGCGGTGAAGCCCCAGACGAGCATCCCGCGCGCCGAGAATGCCGGCCCGATCCAGCCGCTCGGGTGGCGGACCCGCAGTCGGTTGGCCGGATCGACGAGCTCGCTCACCGGCAGCCGGGCGACGTGTGCCACCTCGGCCGGCTCCCGGGGGTGCACCGGGTGCGGGTCGTGCCACCAGGCCAGCACCGGCGTGACGACGAAGTCGCTGACCGGGATCCACAGCTTCGGCAGCTCGGCCAGCACCGTCACGCTGGCCGGGTCGAGGCCCACCTCCTCGTTCGCCTCGCGCAGGGCGGTGGCGCGGACGTCGACGTCCTCCGGGTCGGCCGCGCCCCCGGGAAAGGCGGGCTGGCCGGCGTGGTTGCGCAGGGTGGCGGCGCGTTGCAGGACCAACACGTCCGGGCCTGCGCCGGGCTGCTCGCCGAGCAGCACCAGCACGGCGCTCTCCCGGCCGCCCTCGGCCGGGGTGGTCAGTCTGGTGAAGTCCTCGGCGCGGGCGGTGCCCAGGCGGGTCAGTAACGGCTCGATCCACTCTGGTGGCCGACGGGTCACGCCGGCACCGCCAGGCCGAGATGCTGGCGGACCAGCGTGGCGAGCTTGGCGTCGTCGAGAGCCCCGGTGGCGTCGATGTGCCGGACCTGACCGTCGGCGGCGACGAAGAGCGTCAGCGGAATCGCGTTGCGCTTCAGCTCGCGCTGTAGCGCCTCGCCCTGATCCACGAGCATCGGGAAGCGGACGCCGAAGTCCTCACCGATGGACTGGGCGCCGCTGCGGCTGTCCCGACTGTTGACCCCGATCACCTGGAGCTGACCGGCGGCGCGCTCGCTGAGGCGTTGGAAGGCGGGCAGTTCCTTGCGGCACGGCGGGCACCAGGACGCCCACACGTTGATCACCGCGGGCCCGGCCACCTCCCGCATCACGACGGGGGCACCGCCGGTGAAGCAGGAGAGCGTCAGCTCGGGCAGCACCGACCCGCCGGAAGCGGGGGCCGCCGAGCCCGAGCCGGGCGAAGCGGGGGTGTCAGTGCGCGGCGACGCGGGGGTGACAGTGGTGGGAGACGCGGGCGTGGGTGCCGTGCTCAGCGTGGTGCAGTCCCGGAACGGGGAGGGACGTTGGGCGGCGGCCGGGCGGGGGGCCGGCTCGTCCTCGGCGGCGCCGCTCGTGCACCCGGCGACGGCCAGCAGCAGCGGCAGGACGGCGAGGGCGAGGCGGCGGTTCACGGCACCTCCGCCGTGATCGCCTGCGCCGGCACCAGCTCCGGGTCGACCCCGGCGGCAACCGCGAGGTCACGCGCCCGGGGGCCCTTGAGCAGCTTGGCGGCGGCAGCCGGCTCGGTGGGGCCGGTGCCGTACGACGGGCAGAGCTTCGCGAGGGTGCACGCGCCACAGGCCGGCTTGCGCGCGTGGCAGACCCGTCGCCCGTGGAAGATGATCCGGTGCGACAGCATGGTCCAGTCGCGCTTGTCGTACAGCGCGCCGATCGCGTGCTCGATCTTGACCGGGTCGGTCTCGGTGGTCAGCCGCCACCTCTGGACCAGCCGCTGAAAGTGCGTGTCGACGGTGATGCCCGGGACGTCGAAGGCGTTGCCGAGGATCACGTTCGCGGTCTTGCGGCCGATGCCGGGGAGCGTCACCAGGTCGACGAGCCGGCCCGGGACCGAGCCGTCGTACCTGTCGAGGAGGGCCTGGCCGAGCTTGAGCAGCGAGTCGGTCTTGTTGCGGAAGAAGCCGGTGGGCCGGATCAGCTCCTCCATCTCGCCCCGGTCGGCGCCGGCGTAGGCGGCCGCGTTCGGATAGCGGGCGAAGAGCTTCGGGGTGACCTCGTTGACCTTCTTGTCCGTGCACTGGGCGGACAGGATCGTGGCGACTGCCAACTCCAGGGCGTTGGAGTGGTCCAGCTCACAGTGCGCGTCGGGGTGCGTCTCGGCCAGCACCCGGCCGATCTTGCGGGCACGGCGCTTGCGCCCGAGATCGGTCTCGCTGGCACCGGGAGGGCTACTGGTCACGACGGTCAGCCTACGTCGCACGCCGGACGGTCCTGCTCGGGTCAGCCAGCGGTCGGCGGCGAGATCTTGCCCTTCCCGTCGAGTCGGGCGCCACCCTTGGGGAAGTCGGCGCGGCTCAACTCGGTGACCAGACCCAGACCCCGGTCGTCCGGGTCCATCGTCGGCTTGCCCGCGGAGTTCATGTACGTGGAGGTGAACGAGCCACCGGCCCAGGTGCCGTCGGGCTTGAGCGACACCTTCAGCACCCCGCCCCAGCCGAGCCGACCGGTGTTGCTCAGCGAGTTGCCACCGCCGGCGAAGTTGCCGAGGCTGTACGCGATCAGGCGCCCCTGATAGAACTCCATGCCGCGCAGCACGTGCGGACCGTGCCCAACGATCAGGTCGGCGCCCGCGTCGATCATGGCGTGGGAGAACTTCACCGGGTCGCCCCGGTTCTCGCCCAGGAACATCTCGGTGCCCGGCTTCACCCGGGTCTTGTCGGCACCCTCGCCGCCCATGTGCACCTGCACCACGACCAGGTCGGCCATGGTGGCGGCCTTGGCGACCACCGCCTTCGCCTTGGCGATGTCGACGAGACTGTTGGACCAGACGTACGACGAGAAGCCGGCGACGGCGACCTTGACGCCCTTGACGTCCACCACGGTGATCTCGTTCGGGGCGCCGGTGTGCTCCAGGTCGTACTTCTTCAGTGCCTGCTGGGTGTTCTCGTAGCCCTTGGGCCCGTAGTCGTACCCATGGTTGTTGGCCTGGTTGAGCACGTCGAAGCCGGCTTCGCGCAGGTGTGCGGCGTACTCCGGCGGGGCGCGGAACTGGAAGCAGCGGGTGGAGTTGGCCCCGCACTTGCCGGTGCCGGTGTCGACGGTCAGCGGCTCCTCCAGGTTGCCCATCACCACGTCGGCCTTGAGCGCCTCGGTGACCGAGGTGAAGAAGCCCTTGCCACCGGCTGCGGGCAGCCGACCGGGCGCGTTGCCCATGATGATGTCCCCGGTGGCGGAGAGCGATATCGCGCCACCCGCACCTGGGGATGCCGGACCGGTGGCCTTCGGGCCGGCAGTGGAGACCGGTGCGCCGGTGCCACCACCTCCCGCGCCGGGCTGCCAGACGGGTGCCTCGGCGGCGGAGTCGGCACAGCCGGCCACGAGGAGGGCGGCCAGCAGCGCGGCGAGGCCGAGGGCGACGCGGCGGCGCGGGCGGGACGCGAGGGGGGCGGGAGCATACATCGCCCGCGACCCTACCGGTCGTCAAACGCGCCGACGACAGCCGATCGGTTGGAGTTTCCGCCAGTGAGCTGCTGCTCAGACCACGGCACGACCGGCCGGGCACCGCCGGCGAGCACCGCCGCGTGCACCGCCCGGGCGAGCGGGGCACCCCAGGTGGAGCGCGGCCCGCCGTAGGCGGCCTCCATCCCGGCCACCGGGCAGAGCACTGTGACCGCGTCGGTGGGCGTTCCGGTTCCCGGCACCCCCAGCTCGGTGATCGCCTGGGTCTTCGCCTCGGTGGCGGTGGCCACCGCGTTGACGAGGGCCGAGTCGGCGAGCCGGGCCGGCACGTACACCACGATGTTCACGGTGCCGACGCGGCCGGCGAGCGCGGTGGGCGTCGGCGCGGCGGCGGGCACCGGCGTGCCCAACCCGACAGTCGCCCAGGCCCGCACCCCGGTGTCGGTCCGCGCCACCACCTCTGTCACATCGACGCCGGTCAGAAGACCGACCCCGGGCCCGTCGAGGGCCAGCTCCGCGGCGAGCGAGGCCAGGTGCGCCGCCGGGTCCTCCCGGTCGTACGACATCGGCACCGTCGCGTTCAGCACCCACCGCCGGAGCCCGATGCCACCGCCCAACGGGCCGCTGCTGATCGCCCGCAGAGGCACGTCGGTGCGCCAGACGAGCAGCGGGACGCGCCGCCCATCTTCGGCGCGGCTGGTCAGACTCGGCTCGCTCAGCACGTCGGGCAGGTTACGCCCACCGATCAAGATTCCAGGGGCGACCTCTGATTCGAGCTCACGTGCGCCTAGACTTGGCGGCGCGCGAGGGGATCAGCGGACGGCGGCCCCGGCCGACGGACGGCACGCGCAACCGGAGGTGCGCAATGGACGAGGTACTGGCCCGCAGCGGGATCTTCCAGGGTGTTGACCCGGAAGCTGCCGAGGCGCTCGCCAAGGAGATGGAGACGATCGAGGTCCGCAAGGGCGAGATCGTCTTCAATGAGGGCGAGCCCGGTGACAGCCTCTACATCCTGCTGTCCGGGAAGATCAAGGTTGGTCGCCGCGCAGCGGACGGCCGGCAGAACCTCATCGCGGTGATGGGGCCGTCGGACATGGTCGGTGAGCTGTCGCTCTTCGACCCGGGTCCGCGTACGGCGACCGCCACCGCGGTGACCGACACCCGGCTGGTGCGACTGCGTAAGCAGGCGTTGCGGCCGTGGCTCAACAACCGCCCGGAGATCGCCGAGCAGTTGCTCCGGGTGCTCGCCCGGCGGCTGCGTCGGACCAACGACTCGCTGGCCGACCTGATCTTCACGGACGTGCCGGGCCGGGTCGCCAAGAACCTGCTCCAGATGGCGGGTCGCTTCGGCACCCGCGACGGCGGCGTTCTGCGGGTGACCCACGACCTCACCCAGGAGGAGATCGCCCAGCTCGTCGGCGCCTCCCGGGAGACGGTCAACAAGGCGCTGGCCGACTTCGCCTCCCGCGGTTGGCTGCGGCTGGACGGCAAGAGCATCATCATCCTGGACCCGGAGCGCCTGGCCCGCCGCGCCCGCGTCTGAGCAGCACCCACCGTCCCCGCCTGCCGTCCTCTGACGGTGGGCGGGGACGTTGTCGTCTGCCTGGCGCAGAAACGTTGGCTTTTCGGCGGCACCGGCGGTGACTGTGGGGCCATGGTGAACCGTGTTGCCGTGCTCTCCGACATCCACGGCGTCCTGCCGGCGCTGGAGGCCGTGCTGGCCGAGCCGGACGTCGCCGCCGCCGATCTGATCGTGCTCACCGGCGACATCGCCGCGGGTCCGCAACCAGTCGAGGTGCTGGACGTGCTCGCCGACCTGGGCGACCGGGTGTGCTGGGTCGGCGGCAACTGCGAGCGCGAGCTGGTGGAGGCGCGGGCCGGCCGCCCGGCGTCGCTCGAGGTGTCGAACTGGGCCGCCGGGCAGTTGCGCGACGACCAGGTGGCCCGGCTCGCCGCGTTGCCGCCGACGGCGACGCTGGAGATCGACGGTCTCGGCCGGACGCTGTTCTGCCACGCGACCCCCCGCGACGACGAGGAGTTGGTGCTCGTCGACTCCCGGATGGCGCGCTGGGCGGAGGTGTTCGACGGTCTGCCCGCCGAGGTCGCCACCGTGGTCTGCGGCCACACGCACATGCCTTTCACCCGGCTGGTCGACAGGCGTCTGGTGGTCAACCCGGGCAGTATCGGCATGCCGTACGGGGGCGCGGGCGCGTGGTGGGCGCTGCTCGGGCCGGGCGTCCAGTTGCGCAGAACCGCTTTCGACGTGGACGCGGCCTGCGCCCGGGTGGCAGCGGAGTCGACCTTTCCGGATGCCGCCGCCTGGGCCGATGAGTACCTGCGCTCCCAGCACAGTGACGCCGACGCGCTGGCCGTGTTTGGCCCCCGCGACGGCCGATGAGCGGGCATTGGGCCGGCGGCAGGCGGGCGGGGCCGCAGGGCGGCAGGCGGGCAGGGCCGCAGGGCGGCAGGCGGGATACCGGCCAGGACGCCTTTGGAGTTGAATCGTTTACGGCATCAGCCGTAGGTGATCGGCGGGCAGGGCTTCGAACGCGGTCGACGGGCGCGGTCGACGGGCGCGGTCGACGGGCGCGGTCGACGGGCGCGGTCGACGGGCGCGGTCGACGGGCGCGGTCGACGGGCGCGGTCGACGGGCGCGGACG
>NZ_JBEXYP010000002.1:362409-455584 GCF_040630995.1 Micromonospora sp. NPDC005710
CGGTCGACGGGCGATTCGTTTGTGACATCAGCTCCATAGCGCGACCAACCACCCAAGCCCACTCCCCGGCGCCGTCCCACCGCAGGCCCACCCGAGCGCTGCGGGGCCCAGAAAAAGTCAGTCTTGACTGTTTGTTTCGTAGCGCTCAGGCTGTCCTCGTGCCCCCCGCATCGACACGCATCCCTCAGCAGGAGCGCAGCCGCGCCACCCAGGCCCGGCTGCTGGAGGCGACTGTCGACTGCCTGATCGAGCACGGCTGGTCCGGCACCACCACCACTGTCGTTGCGGCGCGCGCCGGAGTGTCGCGAGGGGCCCAGCTGCACCACTACCCGACGAAGGCGGCGCTGGTGACGGCCGCCGTGGCCCATCTGGCCGAGCGGCGGGCCGACGAGCTGCGCACCGAGGCCGAGGCACTGCCGGCCGGCCCACAACGGTTGGACCGGGTCGTCGACCTGCTCGCCGCGGCGTTCACCGGGCCGCTGTTCGTGGCCGCGCTCGAACTCTGGGTCGCCGCCCGCACCGATCGGGAGCTCCGGGACGCGCTGGTGCCGCTGGAAGCGACAGTCGGGCGGGAGATGCACCGGCTCACCGTTGCCCTGCTCGGTGTCGACGAACGTCGACCCGGCGTCCGCGAGGCAGTGCAGGCCACGCTCGACCTGCTGCGTGGGCTCGGGGTGGCCAACCTGCTCAGCGACGACTCCGCCCGGCGCGCCGCCCTGTTGGCCACCTGGAAGCGCCAGCTCGCCACCCTGCTCACGCCCTGACCGCCGGCCGCACCGGCCACCACCGACCGGAGGCACCATGGTCGACCTCAGCGACCTGCTCACGGACCTGGCCGACGAGTCCGCCCAGTTGGACGCCCTGGTGGCGCCGTTGCCCACCGCCGACTGGGCGAGGCCGACCCCCGCGCCGGGCTGGAGCATCGGACACCAGATCGCCCACCTCGCCTGGACCGACCACGTCGCGCTGTTGGCCGCCACCGACCCCGAGGCGTTCTACGCGACGGTGACCGGCGCGCCGGACGTGACCCGCCTCGTCGACGTCGGCGCCGAGGAGTTCCTCGCCCCGCCGACCGAACTGCTCGCCCGCTGGCGGGCGGGCCGAACCGCACTCGTCGACGCACTGGCCGCCGTTCCGGCCGGCGGAAAACTGCCCTGGTACGGCACCCGGATGTCGCCCATCTCGATGGCGACCGCCCGGATCATGGAGACCTGGGCACACGGCGCGGACGTGGCCGACGCCCTCGGTGTGGTCCGTCCCGACAGCGACCGGCTTCGGCACGTGGCGCACCTGGGCGTACGTACTCTCGGGCACGGCTTCGCCGCGCACGGCCGGGAGGCACCGACGGCACCGGTCCGGGTCGAGCTGGTCGGGCCGGGCGGCGACACCTGGAGCTGGGGCCCGGCGGACGCCGCCGACCGGGTCACCGGCCCAGCTCGGGACTTCTGCCAACTGGTCACCCAACGCCGGCACCGCGCGGACCTCGCTCTGGTCGCCACCGGGCCGGTCGCCGACGAGTGGCTCGACGTGGCACAGGCATTCGCCGGGCCGCCCGGCGACGGCCGGCAGCCGACCGGCCGGAACGGGGTACGGGCGTGATCCGCGTCGGCAACGCCTCCGGCTTCTACGGTGACCGGTTCACCGCCTGGCAGGAGATGCTCGACGGCGGTGAGCTGGACGTGCTCACCGGCGACTACCTCGCCGAGTTGACCATGCTGATCCTGGCCCGGGACCGCCTCCGCGACCCCGATCTGGGTTACGCGAAGACGTTCCTGCGGCAACTGGAGACCTGCCTCGGCACCGCCCTCGACCGAGGGGTGCGGATCGTCACGAACGCCGGCGGGTTGAACCCGGCCGGACTGGCCACCGCCATCGAGAAGCTCGCCGCCCGGCTCGGCCTGCCGGCCCGGATCGGGTACGTCGAGGGCGACACGATCCAACGGCCGGACGCGTTGAGCGCGAACGCCTATCTCGGCGCGTTCGGGATCGCCGCCTGCCTCGAGGATGGCGCGGACGTGGTGGTCACCGGCCGGGTCACCGACGCGTCGCTCGTGGTCGGTCCGGCCATCGCCCGGTACGGGTGGGGCCGCGACGACCTCGACGAGCTGGCCGGGGCCACCGTGGCGGGGCACCTCGTCGAGTGCGGCGCCCAGGTCACCGGCGGCAACTTCAGCTTCTTCATCGAACTGCCGGACGGAGGGCACCGGCCCGGTTTCCCGATCGCCGAGGTGCACCCCGACGGCTCATCGGTGCTCACCAAGCATCCGGGCACCGGCGGGGCGGTCACCGTGGAGACGGTCACCGCGCAACTGCTCTACGAGATCGGCGGGCCCGCGTACCTGGGGCCGGACGTCGTCACCCGACTGGACACGGTGACGCTGCACCCCGACGGACCGGACCGGGTCCGGGTCTCCGGCGTCCGGGGCACGGCGCCCCCGGCCACGCTCAAGGTGGGCGTCAACAACCTCGGCGGCTTCCGCAACTCGATGACGTTCGTCCTCTGCGGTCTGCACATCGAGGCGAAGGCGGCCCTGGTCCGGGGGCAGGTGGAGGAGTCGGTGGGCAAGGACGGGCTGGAATTCACACTGGCCCGCACCGACCACGAGGACGCCGCCGACACTGAGACGGCAAGCGCCCTGCTGCACGTACACCTGCGTGACGGCGACAAGACGCGGGCCGGGCGGGCGTTCTCGGCCGCCGCTGTGGAACTGGCCCTGGCCTCGTACCCGGGCTGCACGCTCACCACACTGCCCGGCGACGCGACACCGTACGGCGTCTTCACCGCCGACGCCGTGCCGCAGGGCGCGGTGGCGCACGTCGCGGTGCTGCCCGGCGGCGAACGGGTGCCCATCGCCCCGCCGATCCGCACCGCCCCCACCGTGCGGGACGAGCCGGCCCCGGGCGGCGAGGCGGCGGGCTCCGGCCCGACCCGGCGCGGGGCGCTCGGCGAGGTGGTCGGCGCGCGCTCCGGAGACAAGGGCGGGGACGCCAACCTCGGTGTCTGGGCGCGTTCCGACGAGGGGTACGCGTGGCTGCGGCAGTGGCTGACCGTCGAGCGGTTGGGCGAACTGCTGCCGGAGACCGCCTCGTTGTCGGTGCGGCGCTACGAGCTGTCGAACCTGCGAGCGGTCAACTTCGTGATCGAGGGTCTGCTCGGCGCGGGGGTGGCCGCGTCCACCCGGTTCGACCCGCAGGCCAAGGCCCTCGGTGAGTTGCTGCGCGCCCGGATCGTCGACCTACCCGTCGAGGTGTTGGCATGACCGCGCGGAGTGCGCCGTCCCGGCCGGAGGTGCTGCCGTGAGCATCGTGGACACTCCTGAGCGCCGCCAGCTCCGTGAGCTGACCAGGGCGTTCGTGACCCGTGAGGTGCTGCCGCACCTGGACGACTGGGAGCGGGCCGGTGAGGTGCCGCGGGCGCTGCACGCGACCGCGGCGAAGCTCGGCCTGCTCGGCATCGGCTTCCCGGAGTCGGTGGGTGGCAGCGGCGGTGACCTGCTCGACTCGATCATCGTGACCGAGGAGCTGATCCGCTCCGGCGGCTCGTCCGGGCTGGTGGCGGCCCTGTTCACGCACGGGATCGCACTGCCGCACATGGTCGCGGCGGCGGGTGCCCGCACCGGCGGCTCGCTGGGCGGTCGGCTCGGCGGCACCGCGGCACCGGCCGATGACAGCCTCATCGAACGGTACGTCCGGCCCACCCTGTCCGGCACGATGATCGGCGCGCTCGGCATAACCGAGCCGGACGGCGGTTCGGACGTGGCTGGCATCCGCACCACCGCCCGCCGCGACGGCGACCACTACGTGGTGAACGGGACGAAGACGTACATCACCAGCGGCCACCGGGCCGACTTCGTGACCACAGCGGTGTGTACCGACTTCCCCGGCAGCGGCGAACTCACCCTGCTGGTCATCGACAAGGGCTCTCCCGGGTTCACCGTCGGGCGCCGGTTGGAGAAGCTGGGCTGGCACTGCTCGGACACCGCCGAGCTGTCCTTCACTGACGTCCGGGTGCCGGTAGGCAACCGGATCGGCGCGGAGAACACCGGCTTTCTGGCGATCATGCAGCACTTCGCGGCGGAACGCCTCTCGCTGGCGACCCAGGCGTACGCGACAGCGCAGCGCTGTGTCGAGTTGACGGTGCGCTGGTGCCGGGATCGGGAGACCTTCGGACGTCCGCTGGCCAGTCGACAGTTGATCCGGCACCGGTTGGCCGAGATGCACACGCGGACGGAGGCGGCCCGGTCGTACGTGCACACGGTCGCGGCTCGGGTCGCGGCCGGCGAACCGGTGGTGACCGAGGTGGCGATGGCCAAGAACGTGGCGGTGGCCGCCTGCGACCACGTCGTCGACCAGGCGTTGCAGCTGCACGGTGGCTTTGGCTACCTGCGCGACGCCGAGGTCGAGCGGCACTACCGCGACGCGCGGATCCTCGGCATCGGCGGCGGCACCACCGAGATCATGAACGAGATCATCGCGAAAGGCATTGGGCTGTGAGCGCGAGGAGTGAGCCGGTTTTGCGAGCCCCGCAGTCGCGAACGAAGGAGTCGCTGTGAGCGCGAGGAGTGAGCCGGTTTTGCGAGCCCCGCAGTCGCGAACGAAGGAGTCGCTGTGAGCATCCTGGACAGTGCTGTCGACCCGACGGCGCCCGGACACCTGGCGAACCGGGAGGCGTTGCTGGAGCGGCTGGCCGAGTTGGACGCCGCGTTGGACCAGGCACGGGCGGGTGGTGGCGAGAAGTACGTGACGCGGCATCACGCCCGCGGCAAGCTGCTCCCCCGGGAGCGGATCGAGCTGCTGGTGGACGCCGACAGCCCGTTCCTGGAGCTGTCGCCGGTCGCCGCGTACGGCTCGGACTTCCCGGTCGGGGCCAGCGTGGTCACCGGCATCGGGGTGGTCGAGGGCGTGGAGTGCCTGATCGTCGCGAACGACCCGACGGTACGCGGTGGGGCGGTCAACCCGTGGTCGCTGGCGAAGACCCGGCGGGCCGGCGAGATCGCCCTGGCCAACCGGCTGCCCATGGTCAATTTGGTCGAGTCGGCCGGGGCGGATCTGCCCACCCAGGCGGAGATATTCATTCCCGGTGGTCGGGTGTTCCGTGACCTCACCCGACTCTCGGCGGCCGGCATTCCGACTGTGAGCGTGGTCTTCGGCAACGCCACGGCCGGTGGCGCGTACGTGCCGGGGATGTCGGATCACGTGATCATGATTAGGGACCGGTCGCAGGTCTACCTGGCCGGTCCGCCGCTGGTGAAGATGGCGACCGGTGAGGTCACCGACGACGAGTCGCTTGGTGGCGCGGCGATGCACGCCGGCACGTCGGGGCTGGCCGACCATCTGGCCGTCGACGAACGGGACGGCATCCGGCTGGCCCGGCAGTGCGTCCGCCGGTTGAACTGGCGTAAGCAGGGCCCGTCGCCGCGTACGGCGGTGCCGCAGCCGCCGAAGTACGACCCGGAGGAGTTGCTCGGCATCACGAGCGCCGACCTGAAGGTGCCGTTCGACCCTCGGGAGGTGCTGGCCCGGGTTCTGGACGGCAGCGACTTCGACGAGTTCAAGCCGGCGTACGGGGATGCGCTGGTGACCGGTTGGGGTGAGCTGCACGGGTACCCGGTGGGTGTGCTGGCCAACGCCCGGGGGGTGCTGTTCAGCGCGGAGGCGCAGAAGGCGGCCCAGTTCATCCAGCTCGCGAACGCCTCGGACACCCCGTTGATCTTCTTGCAGAACACCACCGGCTACATGGTCGGCACCGAGTACGAGCAGCGCGGCATCATCAAGCACGGCGCCCTGATGATCAACGCGGTGTCGAACTCGACGGTGCCGCACCTGACGGTGAACCTGGGGGCGTCGTACGGGGCCGGCAACTACGGCATGTGCGGTAGGGCGTACGAGCCGAGGTTCCTGTTCACCTGGCCGAACGCGAAGTCGGCGGTGATGGGCCCGGCGCAGCTCGCCGGGGTGCTGTCGATAGTGGCCCGGCAGGCGGCTGCCGCAAGGGGGCGTGACTACGACGAGGACTCCGACGCGGCGATGCGAATGATGGTCGAGCAGCAGATCGAGTCGCAGTCCGGTGCGCTCTTCCTCTCCGGCCGGCTCTACGACGACGGGGTGATCGACCCCCGGGACACGCGGACCGTCCTCGGGCTCTGCCTCTCGGCGATCCACAACGGACCGGTGAAGGGCGCCGACGGCTTCGGCGTCTTCCGGATGTAGAGAGGGCCACCCATGATCAACAGATTGCTCGTGGCCAACCGGGGCGAGATCGCCCGCCGGGTCTTCGCCACCTGCCGCGCGATGGGCGTGGAGACGGTCGCCGTGCACTCCGACGCGGACGCCGACGCGCCGTTCGTGGGCGAGGCCGACCAGGCGGTCCGGTTGCCCGGTGTCACGCCCGCCGACACGTACCTGCGGATCGACCTCATCCTGGACGCGGCCCGGCGCAGCGGCGCGGACGCCGTGCACCCCGGCTACGGGTTCCTCGCCGAGAACGCCGAGTTCGCGGCGGCGGTGACCGACGCCGGCCTGACCTGGGTCGGGCCGGCGGCGACTGTGATCGCCGCGATGGGCGACAAGCTGGCGGCGAAGGCGCTGCTCGCCGATGCGGGCGTGCCGATGCTGCCGAGTTGGACCGACACCGGCGGGATCACTGACTTCCCGGTGCTGGTGAAGGCTTCCGCCGGTGGCGGTGGCCGGGGCATGCGAATCGTGCGGACCGCCGACGACCTGGCCGAGGCGGTCGCCTCCGCGCGCCGCGAGGCCGCTGCCGCGTTCGGCGACGGCACTGTCTTCATCGAGCGGTACGTCGAGCGCGGCCGGCACGTCGAGGTGCAGATCCTCGGCGACTCGCACGGCACGGTGGCTGCCCTCGGGTTGCGGGACTGCTCGGTCCAGCGCCGACACCAAAAGATCATCGAGGAGGCCCCCGGGGTGGTTCCGGGGGACCTGCGCGCGGCGCTGCACGAGGCGGCAGTGTCCGCCGGACGTGCAGTCGACTACGTGGGCGCCGGCACCGTGGAGTTCCTCCTGGCCCCGAGCGGTGAGTTCTTCTTCCTGGAGATGAACACCCGTTTGCAGGTGGAGCACCCGGTCACCGAGCTGACCGTCCCCGTCGAGCTCGACCTGGTCCGGTGGCAACTTCTCGTCGCCGAGGGTGCGCCGCTTCCAGAGGGCCTGCACGAGCCCGGCGTACGCGGCTATGCGATCGAGGTGCGCCTGTGCGCCGAGGACCCCGCGCAGGGCTGGCGACCCGCGACAGGCGTGCTGCACCGGTTCACGATCCCGGGGGTGGACAGGCGGTTCGGTGGCCTCCAGCGGGCCGGTCTGCGGCTGGACTCCGGCGTCGAAACGGGCTCCGAGGTGAGCGTGCACTACGACTCCATGCTCGCCAAGCTGATCGCCTGGGCGCCGACCCGGTCCGAGGCGGCCCGGGCACTGGCGGGCGCACTGACCCGGGCCGAGGTGCACGGGGTGGCCACCAACCGGGACCTGCTGGTCCGGGTGCTGCGCAGCCAGGAGTTCGCGGCGGCGGAGATCGACACCGGTTTCCTGGACCGGCACCCGGAGGTCTTCGTCCCGCTCCTCCCCGCCGATCAGGTTCCAGTCACCGCCCTCGCCGCCGCGCTGGCGGGCGCCGCACACCGCCGGGCGACCGCACCGGTGCTTGCCGGGCTCCCCTCCGGCTGGCGCAACGTGCCAGCCGTCCCGCAGGTCAGTCGCTTCGTCGGGGCGGACGGCGACGAGATCGAGATCCGCTACCGGCTGGACCGGACCGGCCGGCTCGCCGACTGGTCCAGCGCGTCCACCGGCGAGGACCCCGGCGCACCCACAGTGGCGCTGGTCGACGCCACCCCGGCCCGGGTGGTGCTCGACGTCGACGGGGTTCGCCGCGCGTACCGCGTACACCGTGCGGGGTCGGCTGTGTTCGTGGACGGCCCGGACGGGGCGGCGAGCCTGGCCGAGCCGCCGCGTCTCCCGCTGCCCACCGCGGCGGTGGCGGCCGGGTCGCTGCTCGCGCCGCTGCCCGGTGCGGTGACCCGTTTGCACGTCCAGGTCGGCCAGCGGGTCACCGCGGGCGAGCCGCTGCTCACACTGGAAGCGATGAAGCTGGAACATCCCGTGCTCGCCCCGATCGACGGCGTGGTGGCCGAGTTGCCGGTGCCGACCGGCGGTCAGGTGCAGACGGGCGCCGTGCTGGCCGTTATCGACGAAGAGGACGCCCGATGACCTTCGATCTCACCCCTGAGCAGGACCAACTGCGCGACGCCGTGCGGGCGCTCGGCCGCCGGTACGGTCACTCCTACTTCGTAGCGAAAGCGAAATCGGGGGAGCACACCACCGAACTCTGGGCGGAGGCCGGCCAGCTCGGCTACCTGGGGGTCAACATCCCCACCGAGTACGGCGGCGGGGGCGGCGGCATCACCGAGCTCGCCATCGTCTGCGAGGAGTTGGCGGCGGCGGGTTGCCCGTTGCTGCTGCTGGTGGTCTCCCCCGCCATCGCGGCGACAGTCCTCAGCCGGCACGGCACCGAGGAGCAGCGCAAGCGCCACCTGCCCGGCCTCGCCGACGGCTCGCAGAAGATCGTCTTCGCGATCACCGAGCCGGAGGCCGGCTCGAACTTCCACCGGCTCGGCACCGTGGCCCGCCGCGACGGCGACGGCTGGGTGCTCAACGGCCGCAAGTGCTACATCTCCGGTGTCGACGAGGCCGGTCACGTGCTCGTGGTGGCACGTGTCGCCGTCGATGACGGCTCAGCGGATGCATCTGCGCAGAAGTTGAAGCCGGCGCTGTTCCTCGTGCCGACCGACGCGGCCGGGCTGACCCGGTCCAAGCTGGACATGGAGATCGTGTCTCCGGAGAACCAGTTCCTTCTCTACCTGGACGACGTGCGGGTGCCCGCCGACGCGCTGCTCGGTGAGTCCCTGGACGCCGGACTGCCGGCGCTCTTCGCCGGGCTCAACCCGGAGCGGATCACGGTGGCCGCGATGGGCGCCGGCACCGGCCGGTACGCCATCGAACGGGCCAGTGACTACACCGCCACCCGCAAGGTCTGGGGTGGTCGGAGCATCGGCTCCCACCAGGGGGTGTCGCATCCGCTGGCGCACGCGGCGGTGCAGGTGGAACTGGCCCGCCTCATGATCCAGAAGGCGGCCACCCTGTACGACGCCGGCCGCGACCTGGAGGCCGGGGTGTCCGGAAACATGGCCAAGTACGCGGCCGGGGAGGCCGCCGCACTCGCCGTGGACACCGCCGTCCAGGTGCTCGGCGGTGCCGGCATGACCACCGAGTACGGGGTGGCGACACTGCTCGGCGCGGTCCGGGCGGGTCGGATCGCCCCGGTCAGCCGCGAGATGATCCTCAACTTCGTGGCCCAACACGTCCTGGGCCAGGACAAGTCCTACTGACGCCCGTCCGTCCCGCCGGCCTGCTGCTAGATCGACTCGGTCTCCTTGAAGTCGGGGGGTCCACGGATCAATCACCCCCCGACTTCCTGAAAACCGAGTCGATCTGGCCGCCGTCGTCAGGCTGGAGCACGGCAGGCGGCGTCGATGCGGTGGACCGGGCGGACCCGGCGACCCATGCCCTCCAACAGGGAATCCTCGACGTGGAAGTCGTGAATGCGCAGTTGGTGCCGGGGTAGCTCCTCCTCGCTCGGGCAGAGCACCTGGGCGCGGACCAGACCGACAGGGACGTACCGGACACCGCCCTGCTCCTGAAGGATCACCATGTTGACGTCGTCGGTGGTGACCACGTGCCCGCGTACGTCCTCCGTGGGCCCTCTCTCCGGGCCCACAGTGGTGACGGTGAGCGGCAACACCGGGGTGCTGATCACCGGCACCGCCGCCCAGACCAGGGTGGCCAGCACCGCGACCTCGGTCACCGACGCCAGCGGCCTGATCACCATGCCCGGCAGCGGCCCAGCGATGAACAGGGCCAGCAGCGGAGGCACCACGATGAGCGCCAGCACCAGCCACTCGTCGCCCTGCTGCATCGCCTCGCGCAGCGTGGGCAGCATCAGCCAGCCGTACCCGGTGAGCAGTACGCCGATCAGCAACAGTCGAGGCACGACCCGCTCGTGCAGCCGCCCAGGGCGCAGTTGGAACGCGGCCACGAACGCCGGCAGCAGCAGCGGAAGGTAGAGCAACGGCCAGGTGATCAGGGCGAGCAGGAAGCTGGCCAGCACCACCCAGGCCGGGGTGATGTCGGCCCAGCGGGCGAAGAGCGGGCGGCGACGGGCCCCCGGCGGGAGCCGATCCGCGCTGACCGCCAACACCGCGCCGAGCGCGAAGACGGCGACCAGGCCGGTGGAGAGCAGTCGGGCCGCCGTGGTCAGGAAGCCGGCGAGCAGGTTGACCGGCCCGACGTTGGCCACCAGCAGCAGCGTGGTCTGGAGTTCACCACCGGCCTCGACGCCGAGGCGGAGCACCGAGAAGATCGCGGGTACGCCCACCACGGCGGTCCAGAACGACTGGCTGGCCCGGGCGCGTCGCTCGGCCGGATCCCAGCGCACCCGTCCCGGCTCGACATCGGCGACGACCGGCTCGGCCGGCTCGGGCACCGGCACTGCGGCCGGCCAGGCAACCTCATTCCCCGAACCGGCCGCTGGGCGGTCGGCAGCCGGTGCCTCGGCCATACCGTCGATTGTCGGGTCGGCGCCGACGGGCACTGACGTGCGGGGCGGCGGGACCGGCCCGTCGCCGCCGGTGGCGGTCGGCGCCGCGCTCACTTCGCGGGCGCCTTGTCGTCGAAGTCGACAAGCTTCGGCACCTCCAGCGGCTGCGGCTGGCGCTTCTCGGCCTTCAGCCACGGACCCAGGGTCCGGTTGTACGCGGTCTGCCAGGGGGTCGCCTGGTCGTTACGCCCGTCCAGGTAGCTCTGCTGCAGGAAGAACGCGACCAGGTCGCGCAGCGCGGGGTCGCCGATCGGCACGCCGATGCCCAGCAACTCGCTGGTGCCGAAGGGCATGTCGACGATCTCGAACTCCTTCGGGTGGCGGGCCAGGAAACCGGCGAGGATCGTCTCGTCGGAGCTGACCGCGTCGTAGCGGCCCGTCCGGATGCCGGCGACGCAGTCCCCGACGGTCTTCACGACCAGCGCCTTGACCTGGTGGCTGCCCAGTTCGGCCTCGGAGGTGGAGCCGCCACTCGTGCAGATCTTGTAATCCGGGTTGCGGAGGTCCTCGATGGTGCTGATCTTGCCTTTCAGCCGTGTTGGCACCATCACCTCCTGGGTGGTGACGAAGTACGGCCCGGCGAAGCTGACCACCTTCTTGCGTTCCTCGGTGATGGAGAAGCTCGACACCACGAGGTCGACGGTCCCGCCCTGGAGGGCGGGGATCCGTTCCTCGGTGGCCACCGGCACGAACTCCAGCCGCTGATCCCCCTCGTAGCCGAGGGACGCGGCGATGTACTTGGCGATCTCGACGTCGAAGCCGACCGGCTTGCCGTTGCGCAGCTCGCTCATCAACGGCTCGTTGGTGGCGACACCGACCCGCAGCTTCGACTGACCGTAGATGTGCGTCTCGCGCATCTTCTCCTGCACGGAGAGCAGGTCGGGTTCCTTTCTGCTGTCGCAGCCGGCGGCAGCGGCGAGTACGAGGGTGAGGGCGACGGCCAGCGTCGACGCGACCGAGCGGAGCCGGGGTTGCGAACTGCCTGAGTTCATTGGCGACCTCGCTGCCGGATGAGCCTGCGGGATACCGAGAGTAGCCGTTCCCGTCCAGTCTGTGTGGATGCCGTGGACAGTGCCGGGCCGGTCGCCCGGATCGACGTGAGTCGGCGCGGCGGTCGGCTCTACGGTTGACAGCCGGGCCCGTCACGACATGCTGGACGGGTGAGTCGACTGTCCAGACCCGATGCGCGCACGGTGGCGGTGCTCGCGGCGCTGGGAGCCCTTGCGCCGCTGGTCATGCTGGTCGTGTGGCGCCGACAGGATTTACTCGGCGTGGTTCTCGCGCTGCTCTGCGTGCTCCTGACGATGGTCGCCGGGGTGGCCGTCTCGGCAGCCCGTCAGGGCGACGACCCGGAACCGGCGGACCGGTCGGCAGCCGTCGGGCCGCCCGAGTTGATGCCGTACGGGATCGACGCGGACACCCTCGACGCCCTCGACAGCCGGGACGCGTTGCGTGCGGTGCGTGATCGTCGACGCGGGTCGGACGGGCTCAGCGGCCGGTGAGCGTCGGCGCGGTGAGTGCGTCCACTCCGCGTCCCGCCAGACACCGGTAGGCCCGGTCGATGCTCCCGTCGACGGGCGGTAGCACCTCGAGGTGCCAGCCGGTCGTCTGGGCGATCCCGGTCGTGAGGCGGAACGTGACGGCGCTGCACACCTGCCGCACCGGCTCCGCTGCGGCCACCTCGTCGTAGCCGGCGCCGACCAGCGACACCGGCAGGATGCCCTCGGCGTACGTCTCCCAGGTGTGTCGGCCGGTGCAGGACAGCCGGGCCGCTTCGGCGCGGCTGCCGCGGATCCGTACCGGGCCGAAGCACTCCAGCTCGGGCAGGCACCGGGCACCCTCGGGCAGCGCGGTGGGCGCGCCGGTGCCCGTCGCACAGCCGGGCAGTGGCCCGGTCGCCGGTGCGGCGATCTGGGTGGCCGACGGGTACGGGGCGGGTGGCGGCGCCCGGTCGGCGACCCAGGCCCCGACGGTCGCGGAGGCGGCCAGCGCGAGCACCCCGGCACCGCCGAAGAGCCAGCGCCGCCAACGTCTGACGGTGGGAGGAACCCGCTGGGTGTCCTCGACGGGCGGGCGGGGCACCGGCTTGGTGGCCGCGTACGGGCCGGCGAGCGTCGCGCCACCACTGACCGGAGCGCCGCTCACCGGCGCCGCCGGCGAGCCGAGGGGCAGGCTGCTGAGCATGTCGTGCAACTCGAGTGCGGTGGGACGCCCGGCCGGGTCGTTGGCCATGCCGGCGCGCAGCACGTCGATCAGCTCGTCCGGCACCCCGGGCAGGGCGGGCAGCGGCTGGGTGAACATCTCCAGCACTGTCACCAGGCTCGGATTGCGTTCGGACTGCCACCGTGGCGGTCGGCCGTGCATCACCGCGTAGAGGGTGGCGCAGAGCGCATACACGTCGACGGCCGGCGACGGTGGGCTGTGGCTGAACATCTCCGGCGGCGCGTACGCCGGGGTGAGCACCTCCAGGGTGACCGAGGCGTCCCGGTGCTCGGCGAGGACGGCGAGCCCGAAGTCGGCGAGCACCGCCGAGTTGAAGGGCGAGTAGAGGATGTTCGCCGGTTTGACGTCCCGGTGCAGCACCCCGGCGGCGTGCGAGTGGGCCAGCGCGTCCGCGATCTTGATGCCCAGGTCCCGGGCCTCCACCGGGCTCAGCGGCGAGGTGCGCATCCGTTCGGCGTACGAGCCGTCGCACAGCTCCATGATCAGGTAGGGGTGCTGGTCGACTGTGACGCCGACGTCGAACAGGTCCACGACGTGCGGGTGCGACGACATCCGGCCGGCCGCCCGCGCCTCGCGCAGGAAGCGGGCCTGGTCCCGCTCGCTGTCCAGCGTCCGGTTCTCCACCTTGACGGCGACTTCGCGGCCGACGGAGATCTGGGTGGCCTGGTAGACGGTCGCGTACCCGCCACGGGCAAAGACCCGCAAATCAGTCAGACCAGGCACGATCGGCACTGGCGGGCCGCCGGACGGGGTGTCGGTCACCGCTCGAAAATACCCAACCCGACCGATGGCTCAGCGCACCGCGTCCGCCGGAGCCGCACCGGTGGGACCGGTACCCTCCTCGGCGACCGCAGTCGTCCCGGTGCCGTCGGACGATTCGACGCCACCGGCCGGGGTGCCCCGGCGGGAGTCCAGGCGCAGACCGATGGCGGTGGCAACAGCTCCGAGCCCTTCCCACGCCGCCACCCCGAAGAACCGGTCGGGAGCGATGTCGGCAAGCACCGCGATGGTGAAGACGGTGAACGTGACAAGTCGGAAGACCACCGTGAACCGGTAGAACGCCCGCCACTCGGTCACCGTGGCGAGCAGGTAGTAGACGCCCATGTTGAAGGCCGCCATCGACGACGCCAGCAGGAACGTGCCGGTGTGGTCACCGACGGCTCGCGTCTCCGGCACCTCGAACCCGAGCATGCGCAGCTGCGCCTCCGGCCAGAGCAGACCGACCGCGCCCATCACCAGCGCCAACACGCCGAAGACCGCGATGGTCCAGCCCGCGATGGATCGCGGCAGCTTCATGAAGGGCCTCCCCAGGCACGGCGACGGTCACCACTGTGGACCCGATCGCGGTGCTGACACGCTAGCCCTTCACCCCGACCACCACATCCCCAGAACCGGCAAAACCTGCGCCCCCACCCCTGATGCCAGTTGATCAAGAGCTTTCGGTCACCGCCAGCCCGAATTCTGACCCGAACCTCTTGATCACCCCAGGAGGGCGGGGTTGGCGGTCAGGCGGGCGTGGAGGGCGTCGGCCGCGGCGCGTTCGCTGCGCTGCTCGGTGGCGTACGCCAGGCGGACCGCCTCCTCCGCGCAGGACAGCGCCTCCGCCGGATGCCCGCAGGCTGCCAGCGCCTCGGCCAGCACGCTCGCCGCGATCACCTGGCTGCGCACGTCCTCCGCCGGTGCGGTGACCGCGCGGCGAGCCCAGTCCAACGCCTGCTCCCGCTGACCGTGCGCGAGCAGCGCCGCAGCGTACTGGGCCATCGTCTGGCGACGGGAGAAGAGCAGCGACGGCGCGTTCGCGGCGGCCGTGGCCACCGGGGCGAGCAGCCCGACAGCGGTCGCCGAGTCACCGGCGGCGAGACGGGCGGTCGCCAGCAACACCCGGGGCGCCACCTGCGCCGGGGCCTGCGGATTGTGCGGCTCCACAGTGGTCAGCACCGCGCGGGCGACCCGCTCGGCCGTCTCCCGGTCGCCCATGTCCAACGCGACGAAGCCGCGCAGCGTGCCGGCCATCCCGGTGAGCAGCGGATGCGAGGTGCGCTCCGCGTACGCCAGGGCGTCGGTGAGCAGGTCCGCCGCGTGCTCCGGCTCGCCCAGCCCGCGCGCCACCACCGCCCGGACCACCAGGGCGAACCCGCGCCCCCAGTCGTCGGAGGCGGCGGCGAACTCCCGGTATGCCCGCCGAGCCTCCCGGTCCGCCTCGGCCAGGTCACCCAGCTCGGCCGTGGCGAACGCCGCCACCGCGCGCAACGTTCCCACCGCCCACGCCTCACCGACCCGCTCACCGAACGGCAGGAACACCTGCGCCATCCGACACGCCTCGCGCAGTCGGCCGGCGAGCAACCGGGCGAACGCTGTGGTGCCGCGCAGCCAGGCCCGCCCGTACGGGTCCTTCAACTCGGCGAAGAGTCGGGCCGCCCGGCCGAGCACCGCGTCGGTGCCGGCGAAGTCACCCCGGGTGGTGGTCACCCAGGCCAGGTTCTGCAGCGACCACGCCTGCCCGCGCCGGTCCTGCGCGCCGAGGCTGACCTGGTACGCGGCCGCCAACCTGCTGCTCGCCTGACTGAGCCGCCCCGCCACGAAGTCGGCCATGCCGAGCCGGCGCATCGCCGTGGCGCGCTGCGTGGGCAGCCGACCCTCGGTGGCCACCTGCAACGCCTCCTGCCAGGCGGTCACCGCCCGGCCCTGGTCGCCAAGGGTCTCCTGGGCCTGCCCCGCCAGCAGCAGGGCAGCGACCCGGGTGGCCTCGTCCCCCGCGTTAGCGGCGATCTTCTCGGCGTACGCCAGGGCGTCGGCGACCCGGCCGACCTGGAGCAAGGCCCTCGCGTGCACCACCCGATCGGCTGCCGGCATTCCGTCGCCTGCCAGTTCGCCGGCGCGCTCGGCGTACTCGACGGCCATCGCCGGCTCACCGGCGGAGAGCGACCGGCGGGCGGCCCGGCCGAGCGCGGCGACGCCGAGCGGAACCACCGCCCGGGCCGGCGCGTCCGGGCGCAGCTTCACCGCGTCGGCGAGGGTGGAGGCCCGCTCGACGTGCATCGCCACGAAGTCGTCGCGGGCCTCGTCGGTGAACCCGCCCACAGTGCTGACCGTTGCCTCGTCCGCCGGTGCCGCCCAGCGGGCCAGCGCGGCGTGCCGCTCAGCCAGCTCGGCCTTGCTCACCCCGGCGTACGCGGCCTCCCGCATCAGTGGTGTCGCGAACGAGTAGCCGGTACGCGAACGGTGCAGCATCCGGCGTTGCAGCAGCTCCTCGACCGCCCGGTCGAGTTCGACGGCGACCACCGCCGACGGCCGCCCGTCGCGCCCGCTGCGCTGCTCACGCATCGCCTCCAGCGCGCCGGTGGGCACCGTGTCACCGGTGACCGCCGCGTCGCGTAGCACCGACCGGGCGTCCGGCGGCAGGGCGTCGATGCGGGCCGCCAGCACGGCGGCGAGGTCCCGGGAGAGCAGCCGGCTGCCCAGCGAACCCGGCACCAACCGCCAACCGGCCGGCCCGCTCTGTTCCCGCTCGCCGGAGCCCTGCCGCTCCACGGCGGCACCCCGCACCGATGCGGCAGCGGCACCCCGCACCGATTCGGTGGTGAGCGCTCCCCGCTCGATCAGCAGGGTGACAAGCTCGGCCAGGTAGAACGGGTTGCCCTGCGCGGTGGCGAGCAACCGGTCGGCGTCGGCCTGCGGCAACTTGCCGCCCCCGAGGTAGCTGGTGAGCAGCCGGGCCGCGTCGGCACCGCGCAGCGGCGGCAACGAGTGCACCTCGGCGTCCGCGACCCGGGTCAGCGCCCCTGCGGTACGCACCAACTCGGGCCGGCCGAGCAGCAGCACGAGCACCGGGCCGGTGAGCCTGGACAGGGCCAACCCGAGGGCACTGATCGTCTCGGCTGTCGCATCGTGCAGGTCGTCCACCACGATCACCAGTGGCGCCTCCGAGGCGAGCCCGCTGAGCAGGTCGGCGACCGCGTTCGGCACCACGTCGGCGTCTGCGGGCGGGGTGCCCGAGCCACCCCACTCGCCGCCGTCGGTGCCGGCGTGCGCCGGGAGTTCGGCGTAGCCGAGCAGGGCGAGCAACTGCTCGATGGCGATCGGCGCGGTCTCCGTACCGGAACGGGCGAGCCGCTGCCCGAGCCGGCGCAGCCGCTCCTCGACCGCCGGGCGGGTCAGCGCGGTGGACGCGTCGCTGGGCAGACCGACTGCGGCCCGCACCAGGTCGGCCAGGGGCGCCAGCCGTCGCCGCTCCCCGAACGCGGCGCACCGCACCGAGAGCACCCGGGCCCCGGTGTGTGCGGCGTACCGGCCGGCTCCGACGTCGTACCCGGCGGCGAGGCGTTCCACCTCGGCGGCGAACCGGGACTTGCCGATACCCGCCTCGGCGGTCATCAGCAGCACCCGCGGGTCACCCTGGTCGATCACCTCGGCGAGCCGTCCGGCGATCCGGCCGATCTCGGTCTCCCGGCCGACGTACGGCGCTTCGTCGCCGAGCCCCGAGCGGGTGCCCGGCGCGTCCAGCAGACCCAGCAGCTCGTACGCCTCGACCGGTTCCCGTTTGCCCTTGAGCCGCAACGGGCGCAGCGCCCGCCAGGACGAGACGTGCCGGGTGGCCGCAGCGGTGCGCCCACCCCCGTAGACAGCCCCGACGGCGGCGGCGTCGGCGAGCCGGGCCGCGGTGTTCACGGTGTCGCCGATGACCGTGTACTCGATGGCGGCCTGGATGCCGGCGATGACGTCGCCGGTGTTCAGCCCGACCCGCAGCCCGAGCGGCGCGCCGCCGCCCCGCTCGTCGTCGAGCACCCGGCGGACGGCCCGTTGCATGGACAGAGCGGCCCGGACGGCGCGTTCGGCGTCGTCCTCGTGCGCCACCGGGGCACCGAAGACCGCCATGATGCCGTCACCGGTCAGCTTGTCGACGTGCCCGCCGAACGTCTTGACCGCGCCGGCGAGGGCGGCCAGCACCCGGTCGGTGACCGCGCCGACGCGTTCCGGATCGAGGTCCTCGGACCAGGAGGTGAATTCGGAGAGGTCACCGAAGAGAACGGTGACCACCCGACGCTCGGCCGCCGGCAACGTGGCGGCGGCCGGCAGCGCGGCGCCACAGTTGTGGCAGAACCGCGCGCCGGGAACGGCAACGGTTCCACACACGGGGCAGGTCACATGTGCTCCAACCCACTGACCCCGGGCGCGGATTCCCCGGTGTCGACGCCCAGATACTCCAACTGGGCACGGACCGACCATTCCGCCGCCCACCAGAGTGAGCGGTCCACGTCCGCGTAGACCGTCGCCACCACGTCGGCAGGGGTGTGGGCGCCGGCGGCGACCGCCGCCCGGACCTGGTCGAGCCGGGCCCGGCGGTGGGCGAGGTAGAAATCGGCGGCGGCGGCGCAGTCGGCGAGCGCCGGGCCGTGCCCCGGCAGCGCCGGAATCCCCCGGTACGCGGACAGCAGCTCCAGGCTTGTCAGGTAGTCACCGAGGTGACCGTCGGGGTGGGCGACAACCGTGGTGCCCCGGCCGAGGATCGTGTCACCGGTGAGCACCAGCCGCTCGTCGTCGTGCTCGACCAGGAAGCAGACCGAGTCGGCGGTGTGCCCGGGCGTCGGCACCAGAGTGATGTGCAGACCGACGTCGCCGAAGCGGTCACCAGGCCCGGTCAGCGGCTCGGCGCCGATGGTGTGCGCCGGGTCGACGGCACGGACGGGCACTCCGCCGAGCAGTTCGCTCAGGCGGGCGGCGCCCTCGGTGTGGTCGGGGTGGCCGTGCGTGATCAGGATCAGCCCGATCGGGCCGTGCTCGGCGATCCGGGTCAGGTGCCCGTCGTCGGCCGGCCCCGGATCGACCACGACGGCGTACTCGGCTGCCGGGGCGCGCAGCACCCAGGTGTTGGTGCCGTCGAGGGTCATCGGCCCCGGGTTCGGCGCACGCAGCAGTGAAACCCAGCGGGGCAACTCGTCGGCAAGCGCCGCCACCGCCCCCGTCACGTGCCCGCTCATGGCTGCGATCGTACGACCCCGCCCGCCACACCCCACGATCTTGCACCTGCCGCCCCTGATTCATCCCGGTTCAGGGCTTTCGTCAGTGCGGAAAGTGCAAGATCGCAGGGCGATGGTGACGCGTCAGGCGACCTCGACGATCAGCTCGATCTCCACCGGGGCGTCCAGGGGCAGCTCGGCCACGCCCACCGCGCTGCGGGCGTGGCGGCCGGCCTCGCCGAAGACCGTGCCGAACAGGTCGGAGGCCCCGTTGATCACGGCGGGTTGACCAGTGAAGCCGGGGGCGGAGGCCACGAACCCGGTCACCTTGACCACCTTGACCACGTTCTCCAGGCCGACAAGCGAGTCGACGGCGGCCAGGGCGTTGAGACCGCAGCGCTGGGCCAGATCCTTCGCCTGGTCCGCGGAGATCCCGGCGCCCACCTTGCCGGTCGCGAGCAGCTTGCCCTCGGCCATCGGCAGCTGGCCGGAAACGTACACGTGCTGCCCGGACTGCACGGCCGGGACGTAGCTGGCCACCGGCGGCACGACCTCGGGCAGGTCGAGACCGAGCTCGGCGAGCTTCGCGTGCGGACCGTTGCTCACCGCATCACCCCGATGTTCGCGACTGCGGGGCTCCGCTTCGCTGCACTCCTCGCGCTCACGCCTTGGGTCGCTTCAGGTAGGCGACCAGCTGGTCCGGATTCGGGCCGGGGACCACGGCGACGAGCTCCCACCCGTCCTCGCCCCAGTTGTCGAGGATCTGCTTGGTCGCGTGGACCAGCAGCGGGACCGTGGAGTATTCCCACTTCTGCATCGCTGAAGGGCTCCCTCTCGGTGCGGAATTGTTCGAGGGACAGCCTACGGTCCGCTGGCCGGACGAGGTACGGGACGCTGCTCCGGCGCGGCCGGCACCTCCCCGCAGCGCCCCTCGTGCTCGTACCCCTGGGGGCAGCGGGACCGGTCGGGCAGCAGCAGGTCACAGAAGACCCGGTGGCGGTTGTTCTGGTCGTCGGCGTTGGAGACGGTGGTCTCGCCGGCGTCCAGCTCGGGCAGGAAGCCCAGGGACACCGCGACCCGACCGGCCAGCACTGTCGCCGCCGCCAGATTCGGCACCCGGATCGGCAGGTGGATCACGAAACCCGGCTCGTCGTCCTCGCGGGTCCGCTCGGCGGGCTGGCTCGGCACCCGGGCCGTCTCCGACTGCTCCGGCGCCCGGCGGTACGACCGTTCGTTGATCGGCTGGTTGGTGACCTGCCCGCCGGCCTCGACCACGGACCCGGGCCGGCGGGGCCGGTCGTTCGTCGGGAACTGGGTGCGAGGGATGTTGTCCGCGTCGCGCATGCACTGCCTCCGGTCGTACCTCTCGGACCATGCTTCCGGCCCGGACCCATTCGTCCGTTCCGGCCCCCGCACGGGGACGAAGGTAGGTCTGCGGTGACGGTCCCGCCAACAGGACGCGCACAAGAGGTCACCAACAGTCACATATGCGACACACCGCAGGTCGGGGGCCCGACACCGGAACCGACGCTGGTACCACTCACCGGATTCCCGGGCCGCGCGGACGACAGGGGCGACACCTGACCTGTCATCGACCGCTACCCTTCCGGTCGGACGGTCGCGCTGCGCCCGGCCGCCCGCTCGATCACGCTCGGCGCCAGGGGTGGCGGCGGGCGCCGCACCCCTGGGGGAACGACATGACCCACCCGCCCAGCGGCGACCAGGCCGGCACACCCGCTCACCCGCCGACCCACCCGGACCCCGCCGGCCAGCCCGGCACCCCGGCCATCCCCAGCCAGCCAGCCCTCGCCCCGCCGCCCGGGCAGCTCGCTCTCCCCGCCTCCCCCGGCCAGCCGGCGCTCCCGGCCGCCCCCGGCCCACCGGCCTTCCCCGGCCAGCCGACCGGCCCCGAACCGACCTTCCCCGGGCAGCCCGGCGGTGTCGGACCGACCTTCCCCGGGCAGCCCGGCGGTGTCGGGCAGCCGGAGGGGCCCGGCGGCCCCGCCTCGGGCACCATGCCGGCGCAGCCGGGGGCCCCGATTCCGCCGCCCCCACCCGCCTACCCGGCCTACCAGGGCGCTGCCGAACCGAAGAAGAAGCGCGGCCTGCTGATCGCGGCGATCGCCCTGGTTGTGATCATGGTGCTCTGCGTGGGCGGCGGTGTGGTGGCCTTCCTGACCCTGCGCAACGCCGAGAACGGCGAGGGCGCCAAGGAGCCTGCGGTCGCCGTCGACGAGTTCCTCACCGCGGTCTACAAGGATCGCGACGCGACAAAGGCGGCCAGTCGGGTCTGCGCCGCCGCCCGCGACGAGGACAAGATCGCCGCGAAGGTGGCCGAGGTCGACAAGTACGCCTCCACCTACCAGAACCCGCGCTTCCGGTGGACCACCCCGAAGGTGGACAACCAGACCGGGGAACGGGCCACCGTCTCCACCCGGCTCACCATGACCACCGCCGACGAGAAGGTCGCCGACCAGGAGTTGCGCTTCACTGTGGTGCAGAAGACGGGTTGGTGGGTCTGCGAGGTCGCGTGACCGCCACGCCTGGATAGGCTCGACTGGTGTGTGCAGCTGAGCGCCCCATCGACCCGGCCGGCACCGGGTGGCCCGCCCGTCTCCACGTGGTGACCGGCAAGGGCGGCACCGGCAAGACCAGCATCGCGGCGGCGCTGGCCCTCGCGCTCGCCGCTGGTGGCCGGCGCACCCTGCTGGTCGAGGTCGAGGGACGGCAGGGCATCGCCCAACTGTTCGGCATCGACCCGCTGCCCTACGAAGAACGGCACCTCGCCGACGCCCCCGACGGCGGTGAGGTCCGCGCGCTCGCGGTGGACGCCGAGGAGGCGCTGCTCGAGTACCTGGACATGTTCTACAAACTGGGCGCGGCGGGGCGGGCACTGCGCAAGCTGGGTGCCATCGACTTCGCCACCACCATCGCGCCCGGGCTGCGGGACGTCCTGCTCACCGGCAAGGTGAAGGAGGCCACCACCCGCACCGTCGGGCAGCGGCGCGCGTACGACGCGGTGGTGCTGGACGCCCCGCCGACCGGACGGATCGGCCGGTTCCTCAACGTGACGGCGGAGACCGCCCGGCTGGCCAAGGTGGGCCCGATCAAGACCCAGAGCGAGGGGGTCGCCGCGTTGCTGCGGTCCCCGATGACGGCGGTGCACGTGGTCACGCTGCTGGAGGAGATGCCGATCCAGGAGACGGTGGACGCGATCGCCGACCTGACCGCGCTCGGCTTCGGCGTCGGGAAGGTGCTCGTCAACGGTGTCCGACCCCCGCTGTCCGCCGGGCCGGCGGTCACCGCCGCGGACTTGAGGCGCGGGCTGGTCGCGGCGGGGCTGCCGGCCGATCGGAACATCGTGGCCGGGTTGCACGACGAGGCACGTGACCAGCTCATCCGGCGCGAACTGGAGGATTCGCTCCGCGCCGACCTGGTGGAGTTGGGGCTGCCGATGATCGAGCTGCCGTTGCTGCCCGACGGGGTGGACCGGGCGGGGCTCGCGACGCTGGCCCGGGCCCTCGTTCGCGCCGATTGACTCACACCTGAGCGCAGCACGGGCGCGCGGACCCGCCGGCCCGATACGCTCGATTGGTGCCTTCCGAAGACGCGGCGCCGCAGCTGGACGTCGACCAGATCCTCGCCGACCTCGGCGTGCGGATCGTCGTGTGCTGTGGTGCCGGCGGAGTGGGTAAGACGACCACGGCCGCGGCGCTGGCGCTGCGGGCCGCCGAGCACCATGGTCGGCGGACGGTGGTGCTCACCATCGACCCGGCCCGCCGGCTGGCCCAGTCGCTGGGCCTGACCGAGCTGGACAACACCCCTCGCCAGGTCAAGGGCATCGACGTCGAGAGCAGCGGCGGCGAGTTGCACGCCATGATGCTGGACATGAAGCGCACCTTCGACGACGTGGTCTTGCAGCACACCGACCCGACGAAGGCAGCGGAGATCTTCGCGAACCCGTTCTACCAGGCGATGAGCTCGACGTTCGCCGGCACCCAGGAATACATGGCGATGGAGAAGCTGGGTCAGCTGCACGCCCGGGGCGAATGGGACCTGATCGTGGTGGACACGCCACCGTCCCGCTCGGCACTGGACTTCCTGGACGCGCCGGCGCGACTGTCCCGTTTCCTCGACGGCCGGATGCTGCGGCTGCTGCTGGCCCCGGCGCGCAGCGGCGGCCGGAGCATGTTCAGCCTGGTCACTGCCTCGTTCGGGATGTTCTCGAAGGTGGTGCAGAAGGTGCTCGGCGCGCAACTGCTCACCGACCTGTCCGGCTTCGTGGCGGCACTGGATTCGATGTTCGGTGGTTTCCGGCAGCGCGCTGAGCAGACGTACCGCATCCTGCAGGCGCGGGAGACGGCCTTTCTGCTGGTCGCGACGCCGGAGCCGGACGCGGTCCGGGAGGCCGCCTACTTCGCGGGCCGTCTGCGGGACGAGCGGATGCCGCTCGCCGGTCTGGTGCTCAACCGGGTGCACCGCCCGGCAGTTCCGGAGTTGGACGCCGAGCAGAGCCGGGTCGCCGCCGAGCGGCTGACCGAGCTGGGTGGGCACGAGGCCACCGCCGATGTGCTGCGGGCGCACGCGGCGCTTGCCCGCCAGGCGGTACGCGAGCAGCAGGTCGCCGCGCGCTTCACCGAGGCGTTCCCGGCCGTGCCGGCGGTTTCGGTCACGGCGCAGCCCGCCGACGTGCATGACGTCGACGGGCTACGGACGATCGGCGCGGCGATCAGCCGGCCGTGACCGGCGTCAGTTGGCCGCGCTGACGAGAATCTTGTCCTTGCCGGTCTTGTCCTTGCTGTTCTTCTTCATCGCGGCCTCGAACATCTTGCGCCAGCTCGTCACCTGCGGGTGACGACGCAGGAGCGCCCGCCGTTCGCGTTCGGTCATGCCGCCCCACACACCGAACTCGATCCGGTTGTCCAACGCGTCGGCCAGGCACTCGTACCGAACAGGGCAGCTCCGGCAGATCCGCTTCGCCACGTTCTGTTCGGCGCCCTGTACGAACAACGCGTCCGGGTCCCCGTTCTGACATGCCGCCAGCGACGGCCAGTCAGTGATCATGCCCATGTGTACACGTCCCCCCTTGCAGTACCTACCGACCTCGTCGATGCACGTCAGCCGGCAATTCCCCCCGATCGCCCGGCCTGCCTTCCCCAAGGCGGCGCGGACGACATGTGGCGCTGTCGCCGCCCCCATCATGCTCTGTAGTCGACTGATTACGCAACGTTGTCGGCTAAATCCATCATTCCGGACACTCCCGGCTTCCCGGGCCTTCAACCGCCGGTTACCCCGCCGAGGTCGGCGATAACGCTGCGCCTCCTCACCGAATCGGAGGAGACTCGCGCCAGGTCACACGCAACCAAGTACCGGGGGTCGTGCGTTTAGCACAACGAGGGCAGCGCGCGCAGGAAATGGGGAAAGAACGCCCCAGCGCCCCTCGTTCCCTACTCGCGTACCCTGTCGAGGTGACCTGGATGCGGAAACGTGACCACAAT
The DNA here is from genome assembly GCF_040630995.1 of Micromonospora sp. NPDC005710. Classification (NCBI taxonomy): domain Bacteria; kingdom Bacillati; phylum Actinomycetota; class Actinomycetes; order Micromonosporales; family Micromonosporaceae; genus Micromonospora; species Micromonospora sp. NPDC005710. Next base: position 386,754 of record NZ_JBEXYP010000002.1, read on the forward strand.
GTGCTGACCAACGCCGCATCGCTACTCGTGTGTGGCCTGCTGGCCGGCGTGGTGGTCGCTGCGGCGGCCTTCCCCGCGGTAGCGATGTCCGGCCTGGCCGCGAAGGCCGGTGCCGAGACATTCGGTGCCCTGCCCACGGAGCTGACGGTGGCCCGCGCGCCACAGATCAGTTACCTGCTGGCCTCGGACGGCAAGACACCGCTCGCGACGATGTACGACGAGAACCGACGGGACGTGAAGCTCCCCGACATCTCGGTGCCTATGCAGAAGGCCATCATCGCGGCCGAGGACCATGACTTCTACAAACACAACGGCGTCGACATCAACGGTGTCGCCCGCGCGTTCGTCAACAACCAGGCCGAGGGCTCCGGCCGGCAGGGCGCCTCGACGCTGACCATGCAGTACGTCCGGCTGGCCATCGCCTACTCGGCGACCCACCCGGCGGACGTGGTCGCGGCGACCGAGGACACCAGCGCCCGAAAGCTCCGTGAGATGCGGCTGGCCCTCCAGGTCGACAAGGAATTCTCCAAGGACGACATCCTCACCCGCTACCTCAACCTCGCCTCGTTCGGCAACGGCGCGTACGGCATCTACGCCGCCAGCCAGGTCTACTTCGGTAAGCCGCCGAGCAAGCTGAAGATCGAGGAAGCGGCGTTGCTGGCCGGCATGGTCAAGGCGCCGACGACGAACGACCCGACCACCGAGGCCGGTTACCCGCTCGCGCTGGATCGGCGCAACTACGTCATCCAGAACATGGTCGACACCAAGGCCATCACCCAGCAGGAGGCGGATGCCGCCAAGGCGACCAAGCTGGTGGTGAAGGACAAGCGCACCCCGAACGGCTGCGTCGCCGCGAACGTCAACGAGTGGGGCTTCTTCTGCGACTACTTCTACCGCTGGTGGATGGACCAGGAGACGTTCGGCTCGACCACGTACGACCGGGAGCGCCGGCTCAAGAGCGGCGGCTACACCGTCGTGACCTCGATCGACGTCCAGGCCCAGCGGGGCGCGGACAAGGCGGTCCGTAAGGCGAAGAGCGTGAACAGCAAGGAAGCGGCAATGGTCGCGGTCGTGGAGCCCGGCACCGGCCGGGTACGGGCGCTCGCCGTCAACCGCCAGTTCAAGCTCGACGACCCGAAGAACCCGAAGAACAAGATCTCCAGCGATCCCGCGAAGAGCAAGAAGAAGATTCGGGGCAACTACCCGGCGACTGTCAACCCGCTGCTCACCGGCGGCAACGGCATCACCGGATACCAGGCCGGCTCGACCTTCAAGATCTTCAGCATCGTCGCCGCACTGGAGAAGGGCATCCCGCTCGGCTATTCGATGAACGCGCCGCAGCAGTTCAAGTCGGAATACATCATCGACAGCAGCAGCCCGGCGGCGTGCAAGGGCACCCACTTCTACTGCCCGACCAACTCCGGCCTCAAGGCCGGCGGCGTGCAGAACATGTGGAGCGCCTTCAGCGCGTCGATCAACACCTACTTCGTCCCGCTGCAGCAGCAGGTCGGTGCGGAGAACGTGGTCGACGCCGCCCGACGGGCCGGCATCCAGTTCCGGGCGAGCAAGGACGCCGAGTTCGCCGCGACCAAGGAAGCTGCCCACCAGTGGGGTGCCTTCACCCTCGGCGTCTCCTCCACCACCCCGCTCGACCTGGCCAACGCGTACGCGACCCTCGCGGCCGACGGCAAGTACTGCGAGCCGATCCCGGTGCAGGAAATCCGGGACCCGGAGGGCAACAAGCTCGACATCGCCAACCCGCGCTGCGAGAAGCGGTTCAGCACCGAGGTGGCCCGAGCCGCCGTGGACGCCGCCCGCTGCCCGGTCGGCGACAACTCCGACACCACCAAGTGCGGTGGCAGCCGTACGGCAGGCGTCGTGAAGAGCATCGTCGACGCGCCGGTGGCCGGTAAGTCCGGCACCACCGACTCGGAGAAGACGGCCGCCCTGGTCGCCATGACCAAGCAGTACTCGGTGGCCGGCATCATGGCCGACCCGGACTGGCCGCAGACGAACGTCAAGATGAAGCACGCCCAGAAGGACGGCATCAACCCGCCGGTCTACGAAACCCTGCGGGACGCCATGAAGGGCAAACCGCGGATCCAGTTCGAGGAGCCCGGCCAGAAGATCTCTGAGGGTGACCAGCGCAGCATCCCCGACGTGAAGTGCGTATCGGTGGATCAGGCGAAGTCCCGGCTCAAGGGCGCCGGCTTCGAGCCGGTCGTCTCCAGTGCCAAGGTGCCGTCCTCCTGCAAGGCGGGCGACGCGGCCGGCACCAGCCCGGACGGCCGCACCATAAAGAATGGTGTGGTCACCATCCAGGTCAGCAGCGGCGGCGGCACGCCGGGCAACACCGGTGGCAGTCCGGGCGGTCAACCCGGCAACCAACCCGGGCGACCCGGCAACGGCCGTCCGAACGGCTGAGCCGACCGCACAGGACACAACGGGCGGGCAGCCTCCTCGGGTGCCCGCCCGTTTCGTCTGTGCGGATCAGTGAGCGGCCACGCCTACCGCCGGTGCCACGCCCGCCGACCCTGCCGGGTCAGAGACCGAGCTGTCGGCGTACCTCGGCGGCGACCCGACCACCCTCGGCCTGGCCCGCCACCGCGGCCTGGGCCGCCTTCATCGCCGGGCCCATCTGGGTCTTGCCGGTGAAGCCGCCAGCGGCGAGCGCCCCCGACACCAGCTCGGTCAGGTCGGCGTCGGAGAGCTGCTTCGGCAGGTACCGGTCCAGCACCTCACCCTCGGCGGTCTCCTTCGCGGCCTGCTCGGCGCGGCCGGCCTCGGCGAAGGCGGTGGACGCCTCCCGACGCTTCTTGGCTTCCTTGGTCAGCACCGCGAGCACCTCGTCATCGGTGAGCTCGCGCTTGGCCTTGCCGGCGACCTCGGCAGTGCCAACGGCGGCCAGGGCCATCCGCAGCGTGGAGGTGGTCAGCTCGTCGCGCGCCTTGAGCGCGGAACGCATGTCGGCAGTGAGGCGGTCCTTCAGCGTGCTCATGGACGGTCAAACTACCCTGAACGCCATGCGAAAGCGCACACTATTCCGGCTCGCCGCCGGAACCGCCACGATCGGCGCGGCCACCCTCGCGTACGCGTCGCTCATCGAACGCAACATGTTCACCCTCCGGCGGTACGACGTGCCGGTGCTCCCGGCCGACGCGGAGCCACTGCGCGTGCTGCACCTGTCGGACCTGCACATGATGCCCGACCAGGCGCGTAAGCAGCGCTGGGTGGCCTCGCTGGCCGCCCTCGACCCCGACCTAGTGGTGGTGACCGGCGACAACATGGCACACCCGGCCGCCGTGCCCGGGGTGCTGCGGGCCCTGCAACCGCTGCTGGACTACCCCGGCGCGTTCGTGTTCGGCTCCAACGACTACACCGGGCCGGTGCTCAAGAACCCCTTCACCTACTTCCTGCCCGACCGGGAGTACACCGAAGGCGTCGAGCTGCCCTATGAGGAACTGCGCCAGGTCTTCACCGGCGCCGGCTGGGCCGACCTCAACAACGCCCGGACCATGCTCAAGGCCGGCGGCCGGCAACTCGATGTGGTGGGAGTCGACGACCCGCACATCGACCGGGACAACTACCCCTCAGTGGCCGGTGCGGTCTCCTCCTCGGCCGACCTGTCCATCGCGGTGACACACTCACCCGAACCACGGGTGCTCGACCAGATGGCCGCCGACGGCTTCGGCCTGATGCTCGCCGGGCACACCCACGGCGGTCAGGTCTGCGTGCCTGGCTACGGGGCGCTCGTGACCAACTGCGGCCTGCCCCGCTCCATGGCCCAGGGTCTGCACCGGTGGCCGGGCTCCGACTCCTGGCTGCACGTCTCCGCCGGCCTCGGCACCCACCCGACCGCCCCGGTCCGCTTCGCCTGCCCCCCGGAAGCCAGCATCCTGACCCTCATCCCCCGCTGACCCCGGCAACGGGCCGCGGGCCTTGATCGAGTCGATTTCCTGGAAGTCGGGGTGTCCTGGTCGCCGCGAAGGCCCGGTTTCCTTGAACCCGAGTCGATCATCGAAGAGCCGGCGCGTGCGTCGAGCGCGCTGGCGGGGTACCGAGTTTGACCATCGGGGCGGGTGGGCTACTATTTGTCGGCACGCCTCGGGGTGTGGCGCAGCTTGGTAGCGCGCTTCGTTCGGGACGAAGAGGTCGTCGGTTCGAATCCGGCCACCCCGACCAGAGGTATGAGGGCACATCCGATCCGTGGATGTGCCCTCAAGTGTTTTCTGGGTGACACGCCTCGCCGGTCGGCGCGCCCCTGGAGCAGCACCGGTCGGAGCTGGTCAGCGGGAAGCATGTCAGCCGCGTCGGCGAATTGGCGGTGACAGGTCGACGACCCATGGTCGTCCTTGAGACGGCACGAGCGGCCGGTAGAGGTTTCGGGCCTCTTCGTTGATCATCGAATCATGCGACGGCCGGGGGTTGTTGGGGTAGTTGGTTGGCTCATGATCGGCGGGGGAATCGTGCTTCCGCTGTTCGCCTGCTGCATGGGAGCGACGATCCCTTACCAGGACCCGACCCCAGAGATGGCGCAGCAGTACGCCAAGGAGGCTGCCGCGGCCGACCGTCTGCTCTACCTCGGGCTGGCGTTTGGTCTGTTCCTCCTGATTGCTGGCACCGGAGCAGTCGTCGGAAGCGCGAGGAGCCGCCGCCGCAGAGTCTCTGACCAGGGGAAACCGAGGCGATAGGCGTAACCGACCTGCGCCCGGCGCATGTGGCGGCACTGAGACTTCCACGGTGTCGATCTGGAACGCTCGGTGTTGCCTGCCGGCCGCGCAGCTACCCGGAGCGTCAGCCAAGGCGCGTCCGAAGCTGAGCGTGGGCCGGCCGCCTCGGTCACCTTCCTCGGGCTGGAAGGCCCGCATGGCGTGCGGGTAGCCGTACAGCCGCCGAGGCCCCTTTTGGTCTTGTCCGGCAAGCCCTGTCGACCGATTCCCGTACTGCGCCAGCGTGATTAACGTCCGCGTATGACCCACCCGCAGGCGCCTCAACCGTCGATCCCGCCGGACACCACGGCAGCGGCGCCCCTGGCGAACCCCGTGGGCGGCCCCACCACCTTCCTCTCCCTCCTGGCCATGTACCTGTTGGTAAGCGCGGCGGCGGTGTTCTGGGCCGGAGCGGCCTACAGCGCCCGGATGATCCTTCTTGGCAACGACATGGTCGAGGGCATGCTGAGCTTCGTCGGACTACTGGCTCTCGCCGCATCCGAGGGGTTTGCGTTGCTGTTCACCATCACCGCTGCCTTCGAGCTCCGCGCACGCGACTCGCCTCGTGCGGCCCTGGCGGCCGGTCTGGTCGCGGTCACCGGGGTCGTCGCGACGATCATCTTCCTTGTCTGGGCTTCGACGACAGCGAGTACCGCCCCGTAGCGAGTGCTGACCGGCGACGGCACGACCACGGATGTCACGGCGGCCGGGTCGACTGGCGACCCGGCTTCCGCCTTCGACCCTACTGACGCACGTCCGCGCCCCGCCTCGTCGAGGTGGCGTGGGCCGATCAGTCCTGCCGCTCGGTGCGCTCGATCTCCGTGAACGCGGCGGACAGGTAGTCGTTCAACGGCACACGTGTCGCCGCCAACAGGTCGGCCACCAGCAGCGGGGCGTGTCGGGCCAGCACCGACGCGTCCGGCGGCGACTCGTCGCCGTCGGGGTCGTAAACCCCCAGTGCGCCAGCCAGCAGTACGAGCACCACGTGCGGATCGACATCCGACCGCCACCGCGCCGACTCCTGTACACATTGGGTCAGCACCTGGCGGATGTCGTCGCCGGTCAACCCGTCCGGGTGGCTCTCCTCCAACAGCAAACGGACCACCGCGCCGAGGACCAGCCCGGAACGCTCGTCAGCGGCGAGACCGCCGACCGCCTCGTCGTACGCCTGACCGTCACGGGCCTGGGCGGCGGCTACGGCCGCCGTCGCGGTCACCGCGATGGCGCGGGCGGTAGCGGGCAGATGTCGCCAGGTGCCGGTCATCCAGCCAGCATCGCAGACCCGGCGGACACCCGACCGACCACGATCACGGCGAGGGGATCAGCGTGGAATTGGTCACCTGACGGTCCCGGTGACCCTGCGGCGTTTGCCAAAACGGTTCGCGCGGCGTCAGACCCACCGAACAGAATGCCGGAATGCTGCGTCGCGTCCTGCCCCGTCGTCCGGAAGCTCGCCGTCTTCTCATCGGCACTCTGCTGTCGGCGGTCGGGCGAGGGCTGACCCTGCCGTTCCTCTTCATCTACCTGACCGACGTACGCGGGCTCACCGACACCCGCGCCGGGCTCGTCATCGGTTGGTACGGCGTTGTCACGCTGGCCCTGTCGCCGCTGGGCGGGACGTTGATCGACCGGATCGGCGCCCGACGGGTGGTGGTGCCCTGCCTGCTGATCGAGGCGATCGGCACCGGCTCGCTCGCGCTCGTCCACTCGACCGGCTCGGCGCTGCTGGTGATGACGGTGATCGCCATCGGCAGCTCGGCGATCTGGTCCGGGCAGAACACCATCCTCGCGTCGTTGACCGACGACGATGAGCAGCAACGCGTCTTCGGGCTGAACTTCGCCCTGCTCAACCTCGGCATCGGCATCGGCGGCATGACCTCCGGCGCGATCGTCGACACCGCCCGGCCCGGCACGTTCCAGACGATCTACCTGCTGGACGCGGTGACCTACCTGATGCCGGCGCTGATCCTGCTCACCCTGCCCGGGGTGGGTCACCGGCTCGGCAAGCGTCGAGGCGTCGGCGAACCCTCGGCCGGCGGCTACCTGACAGTGCTCCGTGACCGCCCGTTCCGCCGACTGGTGATCTTCGGGCTGATCCTCACCACCTGCGGGTACGCGCAGGTCGAGGTGGGTTTCGCCGCGTACGCGGTGCGGGTGGCCGAGGTGAACCCGCGGGTCGTGGCCTGGGCGCTGGCGGCCAACACCATGATGATCGTGCTCGCGCAACTGCTGGTGATCCGCCGGATCGAGGGGCGCAGCCGCACCCGGGCACTGGCGGTGGTGGGGGCGGTGTTCGCCGCCGCCTGGCTGGTCCTCGGCGCCGCCGGTCTGGTCAGCGGGAAGAACGCCGTGCTGGCCGCCCTGTGCGTGGTGCTCTGCTCGGCGATCTTCGGCTTCGGCGAGACGATGCTGTCCCCGGTGATGCCCGCACTGACAAACGCGCTGGCCACCGACGAACTACGCGGCCGGTACAACGCCATGAGTTCGATGATCTTCGGAATCAGCGGTGTGATCGGCCCGGTGACCGCCGGCCCACTCATCGGTGCCGCCAACGGCATGGTCTGGGTGGCCACAGTGGTCGGCGGCTGCCTGGTCGCCTCGCTTGTCGCGCTCTCCCTCCGCCGACTGCTCACGACCGAGCAGGACGGCCTCGCGAGGACCGCCCCGGCGTCCACCGCCCCCGCGCCCACCCCGGCCTGACCTCGACCACCCCCGCTCGGCGCGCGACACCCGGCGGCCCTCTGACACGCACCCCGCACCCCGCACCCCGCAACAAGATCCGAGCACCTTCCCGGATGTTGCTGCCTCCCGCCCGGCTGAGGCCGCAACATCCCTGATGTTGCGCGGGTCTTGATCTGCCCGGCACCGAGATCGCGCTCGAACCTGGATGTAGTGGCATCCCGGCGCCCTCGACACCACTACATCCATGTTCGGGCGCCTACTTGGCGAGCGCGCGCAGGCGCGCACGTTTGCGTATGCGCGCAGTCGGCCGCAGCGCGGGTCGCGGTGGTGGCGGGGACGGGTCGGGCCCCGGAGCACCAGCTCCGGGGCCCGATTGTCACGGGGTCGGCCGTCAGGCGGCGGGGACCTCGGCGGTGGTGCGGATCCGGTCCAGCGTCGGCGCGGAGACCGGCGACTGGGCGGTCAGGTAGTCCACGAAGGCGTCCAGGTCGATCTGGCCGGTGACGAGGTTCGTCCCGCCGGTGAGGGCGCTGAAGCCGTCACCGCCGCCGGCCAGGAAGTTGTTCACCGTCACCCGGTAGGTGGCGGCCGTGTCGACGGCGGTGCCGCCGAGGGTGAGGCTGCCCCGGACCACGCGGGTGCCGGCGCAGGGGTCGGCGACCGTACCGGTGGTGCCGTTCGGGTCGACAACGTAGCCGACGGTGGCAGAGGGGTACAGGGTCCGACCGGTGACGAACTGTTGTTCCAGGACGCAGTAGAGCTGCGCTCCGGTGAGGTCCAGTGTGACCAGGTTGTTGGCGAACGGCTGGACCGTGAACGCCTCCTCGTAGGTGACCGGGCCGGCGTTCAGGTCGGCTCGGACCCCACCAGGGTTCATGAAGGCGGCGACGGCACCCTGTTCGTCGTCGGTGGCGGCGAGTTGCGCGTCGGCGATCAGGTTGCCCAGTGGTGATTCGCCCAGACTCGTACCGAAGAGGGTTTCCTGGGTCTTGGTGATCGCGGTGGTGGTTTCGCCGACCTGGCGTCCGGCGACCGGGCCGAGCACCGTCTTGTACCGGTTGATCAGCGCGGTCTGCCTCGGGTCCTTGGCGACGTCGCGGCTGACCACGACGTTGTTCGCGGCGGCGGAGATCACGTCGCCGCTCCGGCGATCGATCTTGAGGTCGATGTCGGTGACCAGGCGACCGAACGAGCTGGCACTGGTGACCAGCTTGCCGTTGATGTCGCAGTTGTACGCCTGGTGGGTGTGCCCGCTGACCACCACGTCGATCGACGGGTCCATCCGGTTGGTGATGTCCACAATGGGGCCGGTCATGCCGACGCAGTCGTTGATCCCGCCGGTCGCGGCCTGGGTGCCGCCCTCGTGGAGCAGGACGACGATCGCCTGTACGCCCTTGCGGCGCAGTTCACGGGCGTACCGGTTGGCGGTGTCCGCCTCGTCGGCGAAGGTGAGGCCGGCGACGCCCTGCTGGCTGACGATCTGCGGGGTGCCCTCCAGGGTCATGCCGATGAAGCCGACCTTGACGCCCTGCACCTTGTGGATCGCGTACGGCGCCATCAGCGGCTTGCCGGTCGCGGTCGTGAAGGCGTTCGCGGACAGGTACTGGAAGCCGGCCCCGCGGTACGGGGTGCCGTCGATGCAGCCGTCGACCGGGTGGCAGCCGCCGTTCTGGATTCGCAGCAGCTCGGCGGCGCCTTCGTCGAACTCGTGGTTGCCGACGCTGGCGTAGTCCAGCCCGGCCATGCTCAGCGCCTCGATCGTCGGCTCGTCGTGGAACGCCGCCGAGAGCAGCGGGGACGCGCCGATCAGGTCACCGGCGGCGACAGTGATGGTGTTCTTCTTCTTGGCTGCGGCTCGCAGCTCGGCAAGGTGGGTGGCCAGGTACTCGACGCCGCCCGCGGTCTGCCCGGCGATGGTGCCGCTGGACCCGCTCGGCGGTTCGAGGTTGCCGTGGAAGTCGTTGAGGGCGAGCAGGGTGACGTCGACCGGCTTCGGCCGCGCGTCGGCTTGCTCAGGGCTGGTGGCGACCGCGCCGAAAGCGGCCACCGCGAGCGCGGTCAGGCCAACTGCGGCCCGACGCATCCCGGGTATGTACATGGATCTCCTCGTGAGAATCGGCGCGTACGGTGCCCGGCCTCTGAGTCGACCGGGGCCGCCGACGGACGCCGTCGAAGGGGTCGCGGATTGCGGTGGATCGAGCATGGCCGCCCGCCCCGACAGCCTCTCATCCGGACGCCCGGCGGTCGACTCGGGCAGCAGACCGGAGCAGCGCGTACGCCGGGGCCGGGATCGCGCGATCCGCCGGACAGTGTCCGACCGAGGGTCTAGAAAGGACGGGACGACAATCGAGGGCTGGGGGCGACATGGTGAGCGGAGCGACACCGGTGACGGAGCAGGTGCGGTCGGCCGACGGCACACCCATCGCGTTCGAACGGTCGGGTGCCGGGCCGGCGATCATCCTGGTCGGTGGCGCGTTCAGCGATCGCAACGCGACCCGCGACCTGGGTGCGGCACTCGCGACGGATTTCACCACCTTCGGCTACGACCGTCGGGGTCGGGGCTTCAGCGGCGACACCGCACCGTACGAGATCGGCCGTGAGATCGACGACCTGGCCGCCCTGATCGCGGCGGCGGGTGGTTCCGCCGCCGTCTACGGCATCTCCTCCGGGGCCGTCCTGGCGGCCCTCGCCACCGCCCAGGGCCTGCCGGTGACCAGGTTGGTCCTGTTCGAGCCACCGTTCCAGGTCGGGCCGCACGTGGGCGTCCGCACGGACATCACCCCGCAGCTCATCGAGCTGCTCGCCGCCGACGACCGGGACACGGCCGTGGAGACCTTCCTCAGCGCCTCGGTGGGCCTGCCGGCGGAGCAGATCACCGGGATGCGCTCGCAACCGATGTGGGGTGGGCTGACGGCGGTCGCGCACACCCTGGTGTATGACTCGATCATCACCGCCGGAGGGCGGCTCCCCGCCGACCGGCTGGCGGCCATCACCGTGCCGACTCTCGGCGTGGACAGCACCGGCAGTCCACAGTGGTTGCGGGACGCGAGCCGGGCGGCGGCCGAGGCGGTCCCGGGTGGCCGGTCCGTCAGCCTCGACGGCGGCTACCACGACGTGCCGCCGACGACGCTGGCCCCCGCGCTGCGCGAGTTCCTGCTCGGCTGACGTCCGGCACCAGATCCGGCGGGTCAGTCGTCGACCAGCGCCTCGTCGACGACTGCCGCTACGGCGGCCGGCGGCCAGGCACCCGCCACGCCGGGCCGGGCCGCCAGGTAGGTGGTGATCCGCTCAGCCGGCCAGCCGTGCGACTCGCGCAGCCCTCGGGCGATCATGCCGAGGTAGATCGGCGCGGGTGGTCGGCACCGCACTGCTGACGCCCCCTCGGGGGCGGTGAAGGTGAGCAGCGGGACGCCGTCGCGGCTACCCGGGCAGATGAGCGTCTCGTACCGACCAGGGCCCAGGGTGGCGCGCCCGTTGGCGACGGCATCGTCGATGGCCTCGCCGGTCGCCGGGATCAGGTCGGACGTGTCGCCCGGCGGGCGGTACATCTCCTGGGCCGCGATGTCGGTGAACTGTTCCAGGGTGACCAGGTAGGCGCGGGCCGCCGCCTCGCCCGGCAGGTGCGGGTCGTAGAAGGCCATACCGCCGGTCCAGGCACCGGACTCGCCGGCGAAGTAGATGCCGCCGGGCAGCGACACCGGTGCGGTCCGGCTCGGTGGACGCCGGTCCCGGCAGCCCGGGTACGTCCGCTTTCCGCCAGGTGGGCAGCCGCCACCGATGTACCAGGCCAGCCGGGCGGCGTGCATGTTCGAGCCGTACGAGACGTACCAGACCAGCATGACGCCCTCAGAAGCCGCAGGTCTGCCCGGTGGAGTGGCTGACCTGCACGGTGTGGGTCACACAGCCGCCGGCCTCGACCGCGTGCAGCAGGAAGGCGGTGGGTTCGTGCACCCAACCGATCTGCTCGTCGGCGCTCATGGTGAGCGTGCTCTGCTTCCAGGTGCTGGGGGCCACGGTGAGGACAGTGCCCGCGTACGCCGTGGTGACCGGGCGGTGCAGGTGGCCGGCGGCGACCCGGACGACGTGCCGGTGCCGGCCGATGACCTCGGCGAGCGCGTCCCCGTCGGCGAGCCGGATGGTGTCCGCCGCCGGGATGCCGACCGCGACCGGCGGGTGGTGCAGGAAGAGCACGGCGGGCACCTCGGGCCGCCCGGCCAGCACCCCGTCGAGCCAGCTGAGCTGCTCCTCGCCGAGCTTGCCGCCGTCACTGCCCGGGACGAGCGAGTCGAGCACCACGAGGGACACCGCTTCGTGGTCGACGTGGTAGTAGGCCGAGTAGCCGCCGCCGAGCCACGGCGTGCCCCCGAACGCGTCGAGCAGCGACTCCCGGTCGTCATGGTTACCGGTGGTCAGGTGCACCGGCAGCGGAAACGCGCCGATCACCTCGCGCAGCGCCGCGTACTCCTCGGGTCGGCCGTGGTCGGCCAGGTCGCCGGTGATCACCAGGCAGTCCGGGCGGGGCCGCAACGCGAGCACCCGGCCGAGCGCTCGGTGCAGCCCGGCAGCCGGTTCGGCGGCGAGCAGGCCGGTGGTCAGGTGGGGGTCACTGAGATGAGCGATGAGCATGTGCCCGCCTCCTCGGCGCCGGGGCGCTCAGGTTATCGCCAGGCGCGGCCTCCCGGTGGCGGCGTCCACAGGCTGCGTCCACAGCCTGTGGATAGCACATGTGTACGAGGCTCGGCCGGCCCGCCGCCGTGAGTACGCTTGATCGAGCGGTTCGGCGTCAGCCGGCCCCTCCCCTACCTGGAACGACGTGCGAGTGGATCATCAGCGAGTCATCCGTGACGTCACCGTCCGCCTGCCGATGGCGTCGAGCACGCCGGAGGCGTGCCGGTGGACGGTCACCGCGCTGTCCCGCCACACCCCGGCCACCATCTCCGTGCTGCTCGCAGCCCACGACCGCCTGCGCTGCGTCGCGGCGACCGGGGCATGGCAGGTCTTCGCGACAGTGCCGGCGCGGACCGGCATCGTCGGCCGGGTGTACGCCACCGGCGCTCCCGCCGTCGTCCCGGACGTCACGGTCGACCCCGACTACCTGCCGGTACGCCCGGACGTGACCGCCGAGCTGTGCGTACCGGTGCTGGACCCGACGGGCCTTGCGATCGGCGTACTCGACCTCCAGTGGAGTGAGCCGACCGACCTGGAGCCGTGGCGGGACACCGCGCAGCGGCTGGCCGACGGGCTCGGTGCGCGGATCGCCGCCCTCGGTGGCCCCCCGGCGGAGAGCCGCAGCGAGAAGCTGCTCCGGCACGCCGCCGCGCTCTCCTCCGCACCGACCGAGGGAGAGGTGATGGGGGCGACCGCCCGCGCCGCCCGCGAGGTCTCCACCCTCTCCACCGCGCTGATGCTGATCGGCGGTCAACTGGGCCCGTCCCCGGCGACGCCGAGCGACCTGGAGACCCGGATCCGTGCCGAGCTGACCGGGGCAGGTCCGGCCGCCCTGGACCGGATGGTCGACCGGGCACACCGCTACGGCGCCGGATACACGCTCGGCGAAGTCGAACATCCCCCGACCGAGGACTACCGTCCACTGACCCGGGCAGGCGTACGCACGCTCGTCGCCGTACCGGTCGGGCCGACGGAGGCGGGTGGGGTCCTGCTTGTCGCCGACGAAGGCGCGCTGCGTCCGGACCCCACCACGGTAAGCCTCATGGAGCTGCTCGCCGGGCAGGCCTGGACGAGCGTGGACCGGCTGCGCACGCTGGCCCGGCTGCGGGAGCAGGCCAGCTCGGACCCGCTGACCGGGTTGCGGCACACCGGCCCGTTCGGGCAGCGGATCGCGGCGGCCACCCCCGGTCGTACGGCCCTGCTGGCCATCGACGTGGACGGCTTCAAGATCGTCAACGACACGTACGGCCACCAGGCCGGGGACCGGGTGCTGGTCGGGTTGGCCCGCGCGCTCGAGGGGGCGTTGCGACACGGCGACGAGTTGTACCGGATCGGCGGCGACGAGTTCGTCGCGGTGATCGAGGTGAGCCGCCCGGAGGAGGCGGTCCGGATCGCCGAACGGCTGACCGAGGCCGCCCGACGCATCGGCCGCACGATCAGCGTCGGCGTCGCCCTGCCCCGCCACGGCGAAACCCCCGACCGCACCCTGAGAAGAGCCGACCAGGCTCTGTACGCGGTAAAACGCCAAGGCCGAGACGGAGTCCAACTCTCCGCCGCCTAACTCACCCCCAGCCGCTCGCCCTAACCTGCCCCGCCCGCGCCCCGCGCCCCGCGCCGATCTTGCACTTTCTGTTGTGGATTTGTCGCTCTAATCCCTTTTGTCAGCGCAGAAAGTGCAAGATCGGCGCGGCAGGGGGTGGCGCGACGGCGAGCGCGGCAGGGGTGGTGCGGGGGTGGGGGTTAGGGGGTGCGGAGTTCTTTGGCCAGGAGTTCGGCGATCTGAGCGGTGTTGAGGGCCGCGCCCTTGCGGAGGTTGTCGCCGGTGACGAAGAAGTCCAGGGCCCGGGGGTCGTCCAGGGCGCGGCGGATGCGGCCGACCCAGGACGGGTCGGTGCCGACGGCGTCGATCGGCATCGGGAACTCCCCGGCTGCCGGGTCGTCGACCAGGATCACCCCGGGGGCGTTGCGCAGCGCCTCGCGGGCGCCCTCGGCATCGACCTCGCTGGCGAAGACCGCGTGCACGGCGACCGAGTGGGCGGTGACCACCGGCACCCGGACGCAGGTGGCGGAGACCTTGAGGTCGGGGAGGCCGAGGATCTTTCGCGACTCGTTGCGGATCTTCATTTCTTCCGAGGACCAGCCGCTGTCCGCCGGGGAGCCGGCCCAGGGCACCACGTTGAGCGCCATGGGTGCCGGGAAGGGGCCCAGGTCGTCGCCGACCGCTTGGCGTACGTCGCCGGTGCGTGAGCCGAGTGCCCGATCGCCGGCGACCTTGGCGAGCTGGTCGTGGAGGATGTCGACGCCGGACTTGCCGGCTCCGGAGACTGCCTGGTAGGAGGCGAGGACCAGCTCTCGTAGGCCGTACTCGCGGTGCAGCGGCGCGACCGCCACGATCATCGCGAGGGTGGTGCAGTTGGCGTTGGCGATGATGCCGCGGGGCCGGTTGCGGACCTGCTCGGGGTTGATCTCCGGGACGACCAGCGGGACGTCGCGGTCCATCCGGAACGCGCCGGAGTTGTCGACGGCGATCGCGCCCTGGGCGACGGCGATCGGTGCCCACTCGGCGGAGACGTCGTCGGGCACGTCGAACATGGCCACCTGGACCCCGTCGAACGCCTCGGGGGTCAGCGCCTGGACGACCAGTTCTTCGCCCCGGCAGCGCACCCGGCGCCCGACGGAGCGTTCGGAGGCGAGCAGTCGGATCTCACCCCAGACGTTGCGCCGCCCGGTGAGCAGCTCACACATCACGGTGCCGACGGCACCTGTCGCTCCGACCACGGCGAGGGTGGGCAGCGCCGTCATCGGCGCTACCTGCCTGTCCCCGCGTAGACCACTGCTTCGCTGTCGCCGCCCAGCTCGAACGCGTCGTGGATGGCGCGGACGGCGGCGTCGAGGTCGGTGTCCCGGCAGACCACGGAGACCCGGATCTCGGAGGTGGAGATCATCTCGATGTTGACGCCGGCGGCGCCGAGCGCGGCGAAGAAGCCGGCCGCCACCCCGGGGTGCGAGCGCATGCCCGCGCCGATCAGTGAGACCTTGCCGACGTGGTCGTCGTACAGCAGGCCCTTGAACTTGACCGGCTCCTGGATCTTGCTGAGCGCGGCCATCGCGGTGGGGCCGTCGGCCTTGGGCAGGGTGAACGAGATGTCCGTCCGGCCGGTGCCCTCGGTGGAGACGTTCTGCACGATCATGTCGATGTTGATCTCAGCGCCGGCGACGGTGTCGAAGATCCGCGCGGCGGCACCCGGCTCGTCGGGCACCCCGACGATCGTGATCTTGGCCTCGCTGCGGTCGTGCGCGACACCGGTGATCAGTGCCTGCTCCATGGAAAGTTCCTCCATCGATCCGGTGACCATCGTGCCGGTGTTGGTCGAGTATGACGAACGGACGTGGATCGGCAACCCCGCACGGCGGGCGTACTCCACGCTGCGCAGGTGCAGCACCTTCGCGCCGCATGCGGCCAGCTCCAACATCTCCTCGTAGGTGATGTGCTGGATGTGCCGGGCGTTGGGCACGATCCGCGGGTCGGCGGTGAAGATGCCGTCCACGTCGGTGTAGATCTCGCAGACGTCGGCGTGCAGGGCGGCGGCGAGCGCCACGGCGGTGGTGTCCGACCCACCGCGGCCCAGCGTGGTGACGTCCTTGGTGTCCTGCGAGACGCCCTGGAAGCCGGCCACGATGACCACCGACCCCTCGTCGAGCGCGCCCTTGAGCCGCCCGGGTGTGACGTCGATGATCCGGGCGCGGCCGTGCACCGAGGTGGTGATCACGCCGGCCTGCGAACCGGTGAACGAGCGGGCTTCGTACCCCAGGTTGTGGATGGCCATGGCCAGCAGAGCCATGGAGATCCGCTCCCCGGCGGTGAGCAGCATGTCCAGTTCGCGGCCGGGCGGCAGCGGGCTGACCTGGTTGGCCAGGTCGAGCAGCTCGTCGGTGGTGTCGCCCATCGCGGAGACCACCACCACCACGTCGTCGCCGGCCTTGCGGGCGCCGACGATGCGCTCGGCCACCCGCTTGATCCGCTCGGCGTTGGCGACGGAGGACCCGCCGTACTTCTGCACCACGAGTGCCACGACTGTGCACTCCCTCCCAGCGACCCTGAGCGTGCCGACGCCGCCGGAACCGGGGCCGGCGGCGCGTGTCAGACCCCATGAGGGTATCCGGCGGGTAACGACGCCGGGTCAGGTGATCCCACCATCCGGCCCGCCCGGGACCGGCCGAGGCGGTCCCACCAGGGCGGACGGGTACCCGGAAACGCCCGGTCCGACACGCCGGGGCGAAGCCCGGTACGCGTCGGCACCCGCCAACCGCCCGCACCCACCAGAATGGGCCGGTGCCCGTCCTCACCCGTTCGGCCGGCCGTGTGCTCGGGCCGCTCGTCCTCGCCCTGCCGGCGCTCCTGGTCGCCTGCACCACCGAGCAGCCACCGGCTCCACCGCCCGCCGATCCGGGGCCGGTCGAGGTGGACGCCGCCCGGGATGAGCTGGCCGCGCTGGCCGCGGCGGCCCAGGACCGGCACCTGGTGGCCCAGTACGTGTACGGCCAGGCGGGCAGACCGGATCGCACGATCGTGTTCACCAGCGCGAACGACGGCAGTTGGCGGGTCGACGTGCCGGGGGGCGCGTTGGGTGGCACCGCCGACGTCTCGATGGCCGGCACGGGCGACGGATTGTTCCAGTGCGCCCTGCCGTCGGCCGGTCACAGCGAGTCGGCGAGCTGTGTACGCCTGGGTGACCGTGACGACGCGGTCCCCCGCCGGTCGGACCCCCGGGTGCAGCACCTGCTCACCGACTGGCTGGATGTGCTGACCGACCGACGCGCCCCGTTGGCGGTCTCCCCGGCCACCGCGCCGGAGGGCCTCACCGGGAGCTGTTACTCGGTGGACTCCACCTCGGCGTCGCTGAACGCCCCTCTGGACGTGGGCATCTACTGCTACGACCGGGATGGCACGCCGACCGGCGTCCGAACCGCTGCCGGGACGTTGCGGCTGGCCGGTGCACCGGGCCCGGCTCCGGCCACTGTGCAGTTGCCCGGGCCGGTGGTGGTCGACCGGGAGCCGCTCGACACCGCGGCACCGCCGACCCCTGACCCGTCGGAGAGCCCAGGCGCGGGAACGTCCTGATCTTCGTCCCGATACGGGTGCTCTTGCCCACATTTAGGCACCCCATCCTGAGGGGCGAATCGCCCATACAGGACGATCCAACGTATGGCCGACCTCACCCCGCTGCTCGCCTACCGCTGGAGCCCACGAGCCTTCGACCCGAGCGCCGAACTGGCCCCTGCGGAGTCCGCCTCGCTCCTCGAGGCCGCCCGCTGGGCCCCGTCGGCCGAGAACGGGCAGCCCTGGCGGTTCGCCCTCGGCCACCGCGACGACGAGACCTGGAAGCGGATCCTGATCAGCCTCCCGGTCGACGACCAGATCTGGATCCGGCACGCCGCGACCCTGGTGGTCGGGGCTCACACCGGCCTCGACGCCGAGCGGGCCGCGTACGACCTGGGGCAGGCGATCGCCCACCTGACAGTGCAGGCCACCGCGCTCGGGCTGCATGTGCACCAGCTCACCCGGTTCGACCGGGCCGGTCTCTGCACCGAACTCGACCTGCCCGGCGGCGTCCGCCCGCTGGTGGTCGCCGCGGTCGGCCGGCTCGGGGACCCGTTCGCCCTCCCGGCCGACCTACGCGCCCGGGAAGTCGGGCTGCGGCACCGCCGGCCGGTCACCGACCTGCTGCTCGCCTGATCGAGTCACCCACCCCGGCTGGCCCGGAGCAGAACCGTCGCGGCGTCGGTGTTGCGGTAGAGCACATGCCGACCCTGTCGGGACCGGCCGACCAGGCCGGCGTCGTGCAGCGCGGCCAGGTGCTGGGAGACGTTTCCGGCGGACATTCCGGTGAGTCGGGCCAGGTCGGTGGTGGTGGTCGCGCTGTCGAGCAGGTGCAGCAGCGCGGCCCGGCCGACGCCGACCACCCGGGCCAGTGGGTCGCCCGGCGGCGGCGCGGCCGTCTCCCAGAGCGTCCCGACCGCCCGGACCGGGTACGCGGCGGCCGGCAGCGACTCCTCCAGGAGGTTCCACAGGACCCGCCGCTGGCTGAACACCGTCGGGTTCAGCGCCAACCCGCGGTCCCGGAGGTCGAAGTCCCGCTCGAACGGGTCGTCGCTGACCACCCGGTCGCCGAGCCAACGCAGGTCTGGGTGGAGTTGCTCGAAGAACCGACCCGCGCCACTCTCGGCGAGTTGGGCTGCGCGGTACGCCACGTCGGCGTCAAGGAGTGCCCGCATCCGCTGCCAGTCCGGGGCGATCGCCTCGTCGTACCAGACCCGGATCGCGTCGACGAGCTGCGGCAGCAACCCGCGGGGGTCGTCGAGCAGCGCCTGCCCGAACGGACTCAGCGGCCGATACGCGGCGGTGGACAGCAGGTCCTGGACGACCACCGCCGGCGGTGTCGCGGCGATCTGGTCGAGCTGGTCGGCCAGCTCGACGTTCGGCCGGGCCGCCGGGGTGATGAAGTCGGGCAGCGGGCAACCTCGCCAGGTCAGCTCCACCAGCGGTCGAACCCGGAGGGCCACCTCGGGACGGCACAGGGTCACCCGGGCGCGGTCGATCCAGGGCAGGTGCACCGGGTAGCGGACCGGACTGGCCAGCGCCCACATGCTCATGACCGTCTCGTTGGCCGGTGACACGGCGAGGCGAACTCCCGCCACGTCGGCCAGGCTGAAGCGCAACTCGGACACACGCCCCCCAGGTGCAGGATTCGGTTCAGCCTAAAAGACTCGACCGCTGTCGTGGGAGCCCGATTCACTCACCGACCATGGGGACCAGAGAGACCATCCGCACCGCCGTCCGAGACGTCGTACCGCCGCCCGGACTGACCCGTGCCCTGGCCGTCCAGGCCATGGTCTACGCCGTCGGCAGTGGGCTGTTCCACGCCGGCAGCGCCGTCTTCTTCACCCGGGCGCTCGGGCTCAGCGCCGCCCAGGTGGGGCTGGGGCTCTCCGTCGCGGCGGGGGTGTCGCTGCTGGGCACCGTCCCGCTGGGCGGGCTCACCGACAGGTACGGACCGCAGCGGGTCTGGCTGGTCGGGCTGGTGCTGAACGCGGCGCTCTTCGCGACCTACCCGTTCGTGGGCGGCTTCGCCGGTTTCCTCGCCGTGGTGGTGGCGCTGGCCGCCGTGGACGCCGCTTCCGGCGTGGCCCGGCAGGTCTACTCGATCAACGCCCTTCCCCCGGCCGAGCGGGTCACCGCGATGGCGTACCAGCGCTCGTCGCTGAACGTCGGCTTCGGGCTCGGCGCGGTGATCAGTGGCCTGGTGCTGGCGGTGGACACGATCACTGCGTACCGGGGAATGGTCTGGTTCATCTCGACGGTCTTCCTGGTGACGGCCCTTTTCGTGCGGCGACTGCCCCGGCTGCCGGAGGTGGCCCGACCGGCGGAGCCGATGAGTCGGCTCGCCGTGCTCCGGGACCGGCCGTTCATGGCGGTGTCGCTGCTGTCCGGGCTGCTCACCGCGCACGGGGTGCTCTACCTGACGGTCATGCCGCTGTGGATCCTCACCCACACCGACGCCCCGAAGACGGTGATCGCGGGGCTGGTGCTGCTCAACACGGTCCTGATCGTGCTGCTCCAGGTGCGCGTCAGCCGAGGCGCGGACACCGCGGCGGGCGCGGCCCGGGCCTCCCGCCGGGGCGGGCTGCTGGTCGCCCTGTCCTGCCTGGTGCTGCCGATCTCCGGGGCCACCCGGGGCCTGCTCACCGTCGTGGTGCTGGTGGCCGCCGCCCTGCTGCTGATCCTGGCCGAGCTGATCGAGTCGGCGGGCAGTTGGGGGCTCACCGCCACCCTGCCGCCCGCCGGGCAGCGCGGCGCGTACGTGGGGGCTTTCGAACTCGGCACGCAGGTGCAGTACCTGATCGCCCCGGCCGGGCTGACCGCGCTCGGGGTGACCACCGGAGGGTGGGGTTGGTTACCCACGGCAGCGATCTTCGTGCTGGTGGCGGTGGCGATCGTGCCCGCTGTGGCGTGGGCGCAACGGACGCCGAGGCTGGGTACCGAGGCCCCAGAGCCGGACATGACTCCGGTCCCATAGTCCGGACCAGCCTTTCCACCCCTCGTCCCATCACGTAGGGTGATCTGGTCATGTGGCGGGCGCTTCTTCTCCTTAGCCGCCGCGACGAGGCCTGACCGGCCGGCACCTCGTCGCGGAGTCGCATCGCGCCGTCCAGCACATCCGAGTTTTCTTCTCGGCATCGCCGCGCATCGTCGCCCGGCATCTCGCCGACACCTTCCGATCTGCTGACGCCACATGTTCCAGGGAGCACTCTGAGATGGCTCAACCTGTCACCGACGCTGAGACCGATCCGATCGCCCGGCAGCGCCCCAGCCGGATGCCGTACCACCGCTACCAGCCGTACCAGGAGCAGTTCCGGGTGGAGCTGCCGGACCGCACCTGGCCCACCCGCGCCGTCGAGGCCGCCCCCCGCTGGTGCGCTGTGGATCTCCGGGACGGCAACCAGGCGCTGATCGACCCGATGTCGCCGGAGCGTAAGCGCCGGATGTTCCAGCTGCTGGTCCAGATGGGTTACAAGGAGATCGAGGTCGGCTTCCCGTCGGCCAGTCAGACCGACTTCGACTTCGTCAGGCAGCTCATCGAAGACGAGATGATCCCGGACGACGTCACCATCCAGGTGCTCACGCAGTGCCGGGAGCACCTGATCGACAGGACGTTCGAGTCGCTGCGCGGTGCCAGGCGGGCCATCGTGCACTTCTACAACTCGACCTCCACCCTCCAGCGGCGGGTGGTCTTCGGCCTGGACAAGGACGGCATCGCCGACATCGCCACCAGCGGCGCGCGGCTCTGCCAGAAGTACGCGGAGATCCACACCCCGGACACGGAGATCTTCTACGAGTACTCGCCGGAGTCCTACACGGGCACCGAGCTGGAGTACGCGTTGGAGGTCTGCTCCCGGGTGATCGACGTGATCGACCCGACCCCGGACCGGCCGCTGATCATCAACCTGCCGGCCACCGTCGAGATGGCCACCCCCAACGTGTACGCGGACTCGATCGAGTGGATGCACCGGCACCTGCCGCGCCGGGACAGCGTGGTGCTGAGCCTGCATCCGCACAACGACCGGGGCACCGGCGTGGCCGCCGCCGAGCTGGGCCTGCTCGCCGGCGCGGACCGGATCGAGGGCTGCCTGTTCGGCAACGGTGAGCGCACCGGCAACGTCGACCTGGTGACCCTGGGGCTGAACATCTTCTCCCAGGGCATCGACCCGATGATCGACTTCTCGAACATCGACGAGGTCCGGCGAGCGGTCGAGTACTGCAACCAACTGCCGGTGCACGAGCGGCACCCGTACGCGGGCGACCTGGTCTACACGGCCTTCTCCGGTTCCCACCAGGACGCGATCAAGAAGGGCTTCGACGCCCTCACCGCCGACGCGAAGGCGGCCGGCGTACCTGTGGACGAGCACACCTGGGCGGTGCCGTACCTGCCGATCGACCCGAAGGACCTGGGCCGCACCTACGAGGCGGTCATCCGGGTCAACTCGCAGTCCGGCAAGGGCGGCGTCGCGTACATCATGAAGAGCGAGCACCAACTGGACCTGCCCCGCCGGCTCCAGATCGAGTTCTCCGGGGTGGTGCAGCAGGTCACCGACCACGACGGCGGCGAGGTCGACCCGGCCGCCATGTGGGAGATCTTCGCGACGCACTACCTGCTCGACCACCAGCCCGACCCGGCCGTCCGGCTGGCCGGCTACACGATCGGCACTGCGGACGGCAAGGTCGAGATCGAGGCCCAGGTCGGTGTGGGCGGCGAGCAGCGGTCCCTCGCGGCGGTCGGCAACGGCCCGATCGACGCGTACGTCAACGCGCTCCAGTCGGTGGGGGTGGGCGTGCGGGTGCTCGACTACCACGAGCACGCGCTCTCCTCCGGTGGTGACGCGCAGGCCGCCGCGTACGTGGAGTGTGAGGTGGACGGGAAGACCGTCTGGGGTGTCGGCACCGACGCCAACATCGTCACCGCGTCGATCAAGGCGGTCACCAGCGCCGTCAACCGCGCCCGCCGCTGACCTACGCGCGGCACCCCCGAGGTGGTTCGCTACTTCGGGGGTGTCGCGGCGGGCAGCGAGTGGCAGGGCTGCGACGGCGGTGCCTCCCGGGGCGGTCGGTGGACCAGCACGAGGGCCAGCACCGCGCCGGCCACGAGCAGCCCGGCGCACCACGCCATCGCCGCCCGGAACGCGTCGGTCAACTCGTCCTTCTGCGCGTACCCGCTGCCGGAGAGCCCGACCAGCAGCGGCAGCGCCGCCACCGCGAGCAGGCCGCCGGCGCGGGAGGCGGCGTTGTTGAACCCGCTTGCCACCCCGGAGAACCGGTCCTGCACGGCGGCCAGCACCGACGCGGTGAGTGGCGCCACCACCAGGGTCAGCCCGATGCCGAAGAGCAGCACCCCGGGCAGCACGTCCCGCCAGTACGACGCGCCCGGTCCGACCCCGCGCAGCAGCAGCAGACCGATCGCGGCGATCACCGGCCCGATGGCGAGGGGCAGCCGAGGGCCGATCCGCGCCGACAGCGCACCGGCCCGCGCGGAACCGACCAGGAGCAGCAGGGTCATCGGCAGCAACGCGATGCCGGTGCGGAACGCCGACCACTCGACGACGTTCTGCAGGTAGACGGCGAAGAAGAAGGTGAAGCCGCCGAGCGCCGCGTAGACGACCACTGTGAAGAGGTTCAGCACCGAGAAGAGCCGGCTGCTGAACAGCCCGGTGGGCAGCATCGCCGCGTCACCGCGCCGCCGCTCCAGCAGGACGAAGGCCACTGCCGAGAGCACCCCGACCACTGCCGCGATCAGCACTTCGGCGGAGTCGAACCCGCGGGCCGGCGCGTCGATCAGGGCGTAGGTGACACCGGCGAGTGCGAGCGCGCCGAGCAGGGCTCCGGCGACGTCGAACCGCCGTCGGCTCCGACCCCGCCCCTGGGTCCGGGAGGCGCTCTCGTCCCGGCTCTCCGGCACCCACCGCAGGGCGGCCAGCAGCACCAGCACGGCGATCGGCAGGTTGAGGAAGAAGATCCAGCGCCAGGAGAGCGCGTCGATCAGCCAGCCGCCGATGAACGGGCCCAGCGCGGTGGACACTCCCGACAGCCCGGCCCAGGCACCGATCGCCCGGCCCCTGTCGTCGGGGTGAAAGCTCGCCTGGAGCACCGACAGCGACCCGGGCGTGAGGAGCGCGCCGCCGGCACCCTGGAGGAACCGAGCCCCGATCAGCCAACCGGTGCCCTGGGACAGCCCGCACAGCACTGACGCGGCGGTGAACCAGACCACGCCGATGAGGAAGACCCGTCGCCTGCCGAAGCGGTCCCCCAACGCGCCGCCGAGCAGCACGAACGCCGCGAGCATCAGCAGGTAGCCGTTGATGGTCCACTGAAGATCTGCCACGTTCGCGCCGAGGTCCTGGCCGAGTTTCGGCAGCGCCACGTTGACGACAGTGCTGTCGAGGAAGACCATGCCAGAAGCGAGTACGGCGGCGAGCAGCGTGCCCCGGCCGGCGGTGGTGCCCATCCGGAGGGCGGTCGCCGGTGCAGGTGCGCTCATCCCACCAATGTGCCTTGCATCATGTGGGAGACGCCACGAAACGCCGAAACCGTGCCCGGGTACTGTGCGCAATCGCCGGGAGCCCCCAAGCTGGAGAGGTGTCGTCTGTGCGTACCAGATCAGGACCGCGAGCGGCGGTGGCCGCCCTTGCCGCGGCGCTGGCGCTCGGCGTGGCCGGTTGCGTCCCGCAGGATGAGCCGACCACACCGCCGCCGAGCGACGGCGGCAACGCCGCGGAGCAGCTTAGTCAGCTCACCGTCGCTGCTGCCGGCTCGATGAAGGGTTACAGCCGGGAGCGTTTCCCGCACTGGCGGGACACCGGCAAGAACTGTGATGTCCGGGACAGCATCCTGCAACGCGACGGCAAGGAGGTGAAGCTGTCCGGCTGCAACGTGGTCGGTGGGCGCTGGGAGAGCGTGTACGACGGTCGCAGCTTCTCGAATCCCTCCGACGTGGACATCGACCACACGGTGCCGTTGGCCAACGCGTGGCGTTCGGGTGCCGACGAGTGGGACAACGCGAAGCGGGGCGATTTCGCCAACGACACCACCCGTCCGCAGCTGTTCGCGGTTTCCGCCTCGTCGAACCGGGCAAAGGGTGACCAGGACCCGTCCCAGTGGAAGCCGGCAAACCGATCGTACTGGTGCAAATACGCCCAGGACTGGGTGACGGTCAAGCACTACTGGCGATTGACTGTGACAAGCGCCGAGAAGGCCGCCCTGACCGACATGTTGGAGGGCTGTTGAGTGGGGAGCGATTCGTGACCGCCGCCGAAGAGAGCAGCCCAGCCGCAGCCGAAGAGAGCAGCCCAGCCGCCGCCGAAGAGAGCAGCCCAGCCGCCGCCGGGGACAGCGGCCCGGCCGCCGCCGGCATGACCGTGGACGGCACCGCCGAGACCCCCGCCGCCGTGCCGGGTGCCGGCATGGTCGCCGATTCGGGGGGCGCGGCCGGCCCGCAGAACCGCACCACCGACGTCGTGCCCGGCCCCGGCGGTGTGATGACCGACGAGGTCGGCGTCGTCACCGGCGACCTGACGCTGCGCACCGAGTACGCGGACGGCAAGGTCACCCTGCGGGTGCAGTACAAGGACGCGGACGAGTGGTACGCGGTGACCGGCACAGCGGTCACGTTGGCCGACCCGGCCGGGCTGGACGCGGTGCACGGCGTCGCGGTGGGGCTGCTGAACCGCCCCGAGGGCTGAGCACCGCGTCCAGTCTCAGACGTACGAGCCGGGTTCGGTGGGCGCGGAGACCACTGCCGGGGCGTCTCCCTCGCCCTCGGGTCGGACGATCTGCGCGCTGACCCCGTGCGGGCGCAGTTCGCCACTGGCGATCTGCTCGGCGAAGTGGCAGGCCACCCGGCTGACGCCGATGTCCCGCAGTACGGGACGCTCGTCGGCGCAGCGGGTGGGCTGCGCCCACGGGCAGCGGGTGTGGAAGCGGCAACCGGACGGCGGGTTGGCCGGCGACGGCAGGTCGCCGGCGAGCAGGATCCGCTCCCGGCGGTCCTCCACGTCCGGGTCCGGCACCGGCACCGCCGACATCAGCGCCCGGGTGTACGGGTGCAGCGGCTCGGTGTAGAGCCTGTCGCTCGGCGCCTCCTCGACCAGTGCCCCCAGGTACATGACGCCGACCGTGTCGGAGATGTGCCGGACCACCGCGAGGTCGTGAGCGATCACCAGGTAGGTCAACCCCAGGCTGTCCTGGAGTTCGTCCAGCAGGTTCACCACCTGGGCCTGGATCGACACGTCGAGTGCCGAGACCGGCTCGTCGGCGACGATCAGCTCCGGCCCGAGCACGAGCGCGCGGGCGATGCCGATGCGCTGCCGCTGCCCGCCGGAGAACTCGTGCGGGTAGCGAGACAGCGCCCAGCGTGGCAGCCCCACCGCGTCCAGGGTCTCGCCGATGATCCGTCGGCGGTCGGTGCGGTCGGCGCCGATCCCGTGGGTCTGGAGGCCCTCGGTCAGGATCGACTCGACGTTCTGCCGGGGGTCGAGGCTGGACATCGGGTCCTGGAAGATCATCTGCATCCGACGCCGCATGCTGCGCAGCTTGCCCGGCGGCAGGGTGGTCAGCTCGACACCGTCGAAGCTGACCTCACCGGTGGTCGGCGGGGTGAGCTGGAGCAGCGCCCGACCCAGCGTGGACTTGCCGCAGCCGGACTCACCCACCAGGCCGTACGTCTTGCCCCTCGCGATGCTCAGGTCGACCCCGTCGACGGCCTTCACCTGGCCGACCACCCGGTCGAAGAGCACCCCCCGCTTGATCGGGAAGTGCACCTTCAGGTCGCGCACCTCGACGAGGATGTCGTTCTCGCTCACGCTGATTCCTCCTCGCGCGGGGCGGGCACCATGCCCGGCAGCGGCTCCGGGTTGACGCACCGGTAGCTTCGTCCGTCGTGCGCGTGCACCAGTTCCGGCGGCTCACCCACGCACTCGTCGGTCCGCCGGGCGCAGCGCGGGGCGAAGGCGCAACCGTCCGGCCAGGGCAGCAGGTCGCGGACCGAACCGGGAATCGGGTTGAGCTTCTCGCCCCGCCCGGCGTCCAGGCGCGGCACCGAGCCGAGCAACCCCACTGTGTACGGGTGCCGCGGCTGGCGGAACAGCGGACGACGGCGGGCCGTCTCCACCACCCGGCCGCCGTAGAGCACGTTCACGGTGTCGACCATGCCAGCAACCACACCGAGATCGTGCGTGATCATCAGCAGCGCGGTGCCGGAGTCCCGGACCAGTTCCTTGAGCAGTTCCAGGATCTGGGCCTGGATGGTGACGTCCAGTGCGGTGGTCGGCTCGTCGGCGATCAGCAGCCGAGGCTGGCAGGCCACCGCCATCGCGATGAGCGCCCGCTGGCGCATGCCACCGGAGAGCTGGTGCGGGTACTCCTTGAGCCGCCGCCTCGGGTCGGGGATGCCGACCCGGTCCAGCAGTGCCGCCGCTTCCTTCGCCGCGGTCTCGCCCTTCATCCCCCGGTGTCGGGTGAGCACCTCGGTCACCTGCAACCCGATCGGGATCACCGGGTTCAGTGAGGAGAGCGGGTCCTGGAAGATCATAGCGATGTCCCGACCGCGGATGTCCCGCCGCGACCGGTCGTCGAGCTGGAGCAGGTCGGTGCCGTCGAAGACGGCCTTCCCGCCGACCCGCAGGCCGGGCTGCTTGGGCAACAACCCCATGATCGCGAGCGAGGTGACGCTCTTGCCGCAGCCGGACTCGCCGACCAGGCCGACGACCTCACCCGCGTCGACCGAGAAGGACACCCCGTCGACAGCGTGCACGGCCCGCTGACCGCGGCGGGCGAACGTGACGGCCAGATCTTCAACTTCGAGCAGTGCCATTACCGGCTCTCCGTTCGCGACTGCGGGGCTCGCAAGCTCACTCCTCGCGCTTCACACAAGCAGCCGACCGTTCGCGACTGCGGGGCTCGCAAGCTCACTCCTCGCGCTTCACACATCAGGGCCTACTTCCGCAGCTTCGGGTCGAGGGCCTCGCGCATCGCCTCACCGAGCAGGGTGAAGCCGAGCGCGGTGATGATGATCGCGACCGCCGGGTAGATCGCCAACGACGGCCGGATGCCGAGGTACTGCTGCGCGTCGGCGAGCATGACCCCCCACTCCGGTACGGCGGTGTCCGGGTTGCCGAGGCCGAGGAAGGACAGGGCTGCGGCCTCGATGATCGCGGTGGCCAGGGTCAGCGTGGCCTGCACGATCACCGGGGCGAGCGAGTTCGGGACCACGTGGGTCAGCGCGATCTTCGACTTCTTCACACCGAGCGACGTCGCCGCCAGCACGTAGTCGCTGTTGGCCTGGGAGATCATCGAGCCGCGCAGCAGCCGGGCGAAGACCGGCACCGAAACCACGCCGACCGCGATCATCACGGTGGTCAGGCTGGCCCCGAGCAGAGCGGCGATGCTCACCGCCAGCAGGAGGCTCGGCATCGCCAGCAGCATGTCGATGAAGCGCATCAGGGTGGTGTCGATCCACCGACCCCACCGGCCGCCGAGACCGGCCGCGGCACCGGACACGCCACCGATCAGCGCACCAATGGCCAGACCGATCAGGGTGGAGACCACGCCGACGAGCAGGGTCTGGCGGGCCCCCACGATCATCCGGCTGAACTCGTCGCGGCCCTGGTGGTCGTAGCCGAACCAGTGGTCACCGGTCGGGCCGGGGATGACACCCGGCTTGATCAGCCCTTCCCGGATGCCGATCGTGTCCGTCGCCGCGTACGGCACGAGGAACGGGCCGACCACCGCGACCAGCACGAAGAGCGCCAGGATGACCGCGCCGACGATCGCGGCCGGGTTGCCGCGCAGCCGGCGGAACGCCTCCTGCCAGAGGCTGACGCCCCGCTCGTCGTCCCGGGCGGCCAACTCGGAGAGCCGGTCGATCTTTTCGCGCTTCTTGCCTGGGCTGAGTGTCATCGCACCCTCACCCTCGGGTCGATGAAGCTGTAGGAGAGATCGACCAGGAGGTTCACCAGCACGTACACCACCGCGATGATCAGGATGAAGCCCATCAGCACCGGATAGTCGCGTTGGCCGATGGCCTCGGCGACGAACGCTCCGATGCCGCTGAAGGCGAAGACGGTCTCGGTCAGCACCGCGCCGGAGAGCAGACCGCCGGCGAGCAGACCGATCGAGGTGGCCACCGGCAGCATGGCGTTGCGCAGGACGTGCCGGCGACGAACCGTCTGCTCGGTCAGGCCCTTCGCCTCGGCGGTCCGTACGAAGTCCTCGTTCAGCACCTCCAGCACGCTCGCCCGGGTGATCCGGACGATGATCGCCAGCGGGATGCTGGCCAGCGCGATGCTGGGCAGGACCAGATGCCAGAGGGCGTCGGCGGCAGCGTCCCACTCACGGGTCATCAACCCGTCGAGGACGAAGAAGTTGGTGACCCGGGTGGCCCCGAGCGTCGGATCCTGCCGGCCGCTGGACGGGAACCAGTGCAGGTTCTCCGAGAAGATCGCTTTGAGCACGTATCCCAGGAAGAAGACCGGGATGCAGATGCCGATCAGCGAGCCGCCCACCGACGCGTGGTCCAGGAAACGGCCGCGACGACGGGCGGCAAGGTAGCCCAGCGGGATGCCGACACCGATCGCGATGATCATCGCGGTGATGGTCAGCTCGACCGTGCCGGGGAAGCGCTCGATGAACTCCGTGGTGACCGCCCGCTTGGTGGAGGTCGAGGTGCCCAGGTCGAGCTTGATCAGTCGACGGACGAAACGGCCGTACTGCACCAGGATGGGCTCGTCGAGCCCCATGTTGCGGCGGATCGCGGCACGCATCTCGGGGGTGCCGCGTTCGCCGAGGATGGCGGTCTCGGGGCCGCCGGGAAGTCGGCGGAGCCAGATGAAGAGCAGGAGGGAGAGCCCGAACAGCGTGGGTATCAGCTGAAGCAGGCGCCTGACGATGAACCGGAACACGGCGGCCTCGAAGGGGTGCGGAGGGTTACGGGCGGGCGCTGTGCTCCAGCGCCCGCCCGCGTTCCTTGCTGCGTCAGATCAGGACTTACTTGAACTCGGCGGACGCGTAGCGCTCGTCCGTGAGCGGGCTCGCCTTGACGCCGGTCACGTCCTTGCCGAACACGATCGCCGGCGGCGAGTGCGAGATCGGCACACCGGGCAGGAAGTCCATCACGGACTTGTTGAGGGCCTTGTACTTCTCGGTCCGGGCCGCGATGTCGGCGGTGCTGTCCGCGTCCTTGAACTGGTCGAAGAGGGCCTTGTTGTTGAAGCCCCACTCGTCCTTCGGCCGGTCGAAGAAGGTACCGATGAAGTTGTAGGCGTCGCCGTAGTCGCCGGTCCAGCCGAGGAAGTGGATGTCGTGCTTGCTACCCGAGGTGGTGGCGTTCAGGTAGTCCGGGCTCCACTTCAGCGGGATCGCCTCGACGGTGATGCCAACGGCCTTCAGGTCCGCCGAGAGCAACTCGAAGATGTCCTTCGGGTTCGGCATGTACGGCCGGGTGACCTCGGTCGGGTAGTGGAACTTCAGCGTCAGGTTCGACGCGCCGGCCTCGGCCAGCAGAGCCTTCGCCTTGGCCGGGTCGTAGGTGTACTTCGTGACGTCACCGTTCCAGCCCTCAACGGTGTCCGGCATGAAGTTGTCGGCGACCTTGGCGCCCGGCGGCAGCTTGGAGGTGACCAACTGCTGACGGTTCAGGGCGTACGCGATGGCCTGCCGGACGCGAATGTCGGCGAGCTTCGGGTTGCCCTTCTGGTTCATCGCCAGGTAGAGCACGTTGAACGCCGGGCGGGTGAGGACGTTGAAGCCCTCGCTCTTCAGCGGGTCGACGTCGGCCGGGCCAACCAGGTCGTAGCCCTGGATGTCACCGGAGCGCAGCGCCTGCTTGCGGGCGTTCTCGTCCGAGATCGTCTTGAAGATCAGGGTCTTCAGCTTGGCCTTGGGGCCCGAGTAGTCCTCGTTGCGCTCCAGGGTCAGCGTCTTGTTCGCGACGTCCCAGGCCTTGAACTTGAACGGGCCGGTGCCGGTCGGGTGCGCCGTCGCGTACGCCGGGTACTTGATGTCCTCGGCGGTGCCCGCGACGTTGCTCGCGTCGAACTCCTGCAGCGCCTTCGGGCTGTGGATGGAGAACGAGGGCAGCATCAGCGCGGCCGGGATCTTGCTGGAGACCCGGGTGAAGGCCAGGTCCACAGTGGTGGCGTCCTTGGCGGCGCAGGACTTGAAGAGACTCGGCGGAAGATCCGCGTTCTCGTTCTTGGCGAAGCCGCCCATGACGTCCTGCCAGTACGCGGTCACGTCCGGGCTCTGCATGAGGCCCTTGGCGTTGTACCAGCGGTCGAAGTTGGCGCAGACGGCCTCGGCGTTGAAGTCGGTGCCGTCGTGGAACTTCACGCCCGAGCGGAGCTTGAAGGTCCAGGTGGTGCCGGCGGCGTCCGGGGTCCAGGTCTCGGCCAGGCCGGGGGTGACCTTCGTGCCACCCTCCTCCGGTCGGACCAGGGTCTCGAAGACCTGACGCGCCACGCGCAGCGACTCACCGTCGCTGGCGAAGCTCGGGTCGAGCACCTTCGGGTCTCCGGCGACGCCGAAGACGAGGGTGTCCTTCTTGCTACCACCGGATTTGTCGTCGCGGTTGCTCTCGGCGCAGCCTGCTACCGCGAGGGCCGCGACCGCGATGGCCGCGATCGCGACCTTCGGCCTGGGTGCACGCATGTGTGCTTCACCTCGTCCTTGGGGGTACGGACAACGTGGTGACAGGGGTCACCGATGGCGGTGACCATAGCTCCCGATGCGTCCACCCGGAAACCGCCGAGTGGACTGTTGGTATCGGATCGTGCCTCAACCGCCGCTTGACATTCGATTCGTAGGCAAACGGCGGCGAAAACCGATCAATCAGCACCCGCGATGCCAAACTGTTACGTCGAACAGGCCCGATGAGGGCACAGGTGTCAGATCATTTCCGGGCACTGACGCAGCGGTGGCCGACACCCGGGCGGGTGCCGGCCACCGGCCGTACGTCAGGGGATCAGACCGCGCGGCGCCCCTCGAACGCCCGACCGAGGGTGATCTCGTCGGCGTACTCCAGATCGCCGCCGACCGGCAGCCCACTGGCCAACCGGGTCACCGAGATGCCCATCGGCTTCACCATCAACGCCAGGTAGGTGGCTGTCGCCTCGCCCTCGGTGTTCGGGTCCGTGGCCAGGATCAGCTCCCGCACCCCGCCGCCACCGAGCCGGATCATCAACTCCCGGATGCGCAGATTGTCCGGGCCGATCCCCTCCAACGGATTGATCGCGCCACCCAGCACGTGGTAGCGACCGCGGAACTCACCAGTCCGCTCGACGGCCACCACGTCCTTGGGCTCCTCCACCACGCACAGCACCTCGTCGGTGCGGCGCGGGTCGCGGCAGATCCGGCACTGCTCGGACTCGGCCACGTTGTAGCAGGTAGTGCAGAACCGGACCAGCTCCTTGACCTTGCGCAGCGCGCCGGCCAGCCGGTTGACGTCGGCCGGATCAGCCGAGAGGACGTAGAACGCGATCCGCTGAGCGCTCTTCGGGCCCACGCCCGGCAGCCGACCCAACTCGTCGATCAGATCCTGGATGGCACCTTCGTACATCTGCCGGCTCAGAAACCGGGCAGGCCGAGGCCGCCCATGCCGCCGGCGACCGGGCCCATCTTGCGCTCGGTCAACTCCCGGGCCGCCTCGGCGGCGTTGTGCACTGCGGCGACGACCAGATCCTCAAGCGTCTCCACGTCGTCCGCGTCGACGGCCTTCGGGTCGATCTTGATGGCCTTCAGCTCACCGGAGCCGGAGACGGTAGCGGTGACCAGACCACCCCCGGCGGTGCCGGTCAGCTCGGCCTCGGCCAGCTCCGCCTGGGCGGCGGCGATCTGCTGCTGCATCTTCTGCGCCTGCTTCAGCATCTGCTGCATGTTCGGCTGTCCACCTGGGCGCACGGGATGGCTCCTTCTCGCACTCGTCTGCTCGACCGCCGACCAGCCTATCCGCTGGGACCGACCTCGCCCTGCCCGGTGCGTCCGCCCACGCCGAGCCTTCCGGGTACGGCTACCCCTACCCCGAACCGGCCATCTGCTGGTAGTGCGTCGAGGACCGTCGCACTGGTCTGCTCATGGTCATGGACCTCAACCGCACCGGCCGGGTCGGCGCGCTGTGCTGGCTCGCGGCGGCACCCCTCTTCCTCGCCGCCAGCCTCGTCACCGGACTGCGGTGGCGTGAGCCGACCTACAGCTGGGCCACCCACAACATCAGCGACCTCGGCAACGCCCACTGCGGCGTCTGGGACACCACCCGCCCCCGCTACGTCTGCTCACCGTGGCATCCCCTGATGAACACCGCGATGCTCGCCACCGCCGTCCTACTCCTCGTCGGGCTTCTGCTCACCTGGCGGATCCTCGGTCACGGCCCGGTGGTGCGCTCGGCCCAGGCACTGCTGCTGCTGGCCGCCGGCGGATACGCCCTGGTCGCCGCCTACCCGGCCGACGTCGACGAGAACCTGCACGTCCTCGGCGCATTTCTGATCATGGGGGTAGGCAACATCGGCCTGCTCCTGGCCGGCTGCGCACCGCGCGGCACGACGCTCGGCAGGTGGCGACGCCTCACCCTCACCGCCGGGCTCATCGCACCGGTCGGGACGGTGCTGTTCGCCGCCCAGCAGGGCCTCGGAATCGGAGTGGGCGGCATGGAACGGGTAGCGGTACTCCCGTTCCCCCTCTGGGCCTGCGCCCTGGGCGTCCTGCTGGCCGAAGCCCCTCCCCCGCGCCAAGCCCGTGTCCCCACCCCGGCTCCTGCCCCCGCGCCCGCGCCCCCGCCCCCGCCCCCGCCCCCGCCGATCTTGCACTTCCGGTCGCCGATATGCGCGGAGTGCCGTTTATGCCGCCACAGAAAGTGCAAGATCGCGGGAACGGGCACCTCCACCTCGTCGATCATGGAGTTGTGGTGCCCGGCTTGGTGCTTTCTGGGGCATTTGTCAGCCACCACAACTCCATGATCGACGGGCCAGAGCAAGGCGCACTGAGCCGCCAGGGCTGTCAGCGGGCGTCGACTTCGTTGATCTTCTCGGCGCCGAAGGTCTCCCGGAGCAGCCGTACCGCCTGCTCCTCGCTGGACTCCCGCGCGGTCTTCTCGTCGATGATCTCGTCCAACGGCTCGTCGCCCGGGTCGAACCCCTCGAATGCCGGGGCCGCCGCCGCACCGCCGGGCCGACCGGCCCGCCCCGGGCCGTCGAAGTCCGGGTCGTAGGGCGGCTCGCCGGCCCATTCGGCGTCCGCGACCGGCCGGGCTGCCGCTCCGGTACGCGCACCGCGCCCCGCCGCCGCCGCGCGAGCCGCGGCGATGGCGCTGCTCACCGGTGCACCACCGGCTGCCGCCGGCTGCCGGGCCGCAGGCGTCGAGTTGCCCCGCCCGCCCGGCTTACTGCCACCGCCCGCCGCCCCGGGACCACCCGAACCACCTGGCCCGGCGCCGTTCGCGCCACCGCCGTTGGGGCCGCCACCGCTGTGGGGGCCGCCGTTCGCGGCGCTGCCCTTCGCGGCGCTCCCGTTGGCGGCGCTGCCGTTGGCGGCGCTGCCGTTCGCGGCACTGCCGTTCGTGGCGCTGCCGTTCGTGCCTGTCGACGTCGGCGCGGAGTGCGGGCTCGGCTCGTTCCCGGCCGACGCGCCACCGGGTCGGGCGGCCTCCGGCCAGTCCTCGTCATCAGTCGCCTCGGCGGCCGGGGCACCGCCGCCGGGACGGGCTGCCTCCGGCCAGTCATCCTCGTCCGCCACCGCCGGGGCGGACGGCACTGCGCCCTGCCGACCGGCACCATGACCACCCGAACCCACGTCGGCCCCGCCCTGCGAAGCCGGGCTGGTGAAGCCGGTCGGGTTCGCCGCAGTGGGCGGGGTGTTCGTCGGCCCGGCAGCAGAGGTCGGCGCGTTGGGCACCGCAGTCCCCGGCCCGGCGGCATTCGCACCTGGCGCAGCACTCTCGCCGGACGCAGCGTTCGAGCCGGACGCAGCATTCGCGCCGGACGCGGGGGCCGCGCCTGGAGCAGCGCTGAAGCCAGGCTCCGCGTTCGAGCCAGGCCCAGCGTTCGAGCCAGACGCCGCACTCGAACCAGACGCCGCACTCAAGCCAGACGCCGCACTCGAACCAGACGCAGCGCTCAAGCCAGACACAGCGCTCGACCCAGGCACGGCGGTCGAGCCAGACGCCGCACTCAAGCCAGGCGCACCACTCGAACCAGACACAGCGCTCGAACCAGGCACAGCGCTCGACCCAGGCACAGCGGTCGAGCCAGACGCCGCACTCGAACCAGACGCACCACTCGAACCAGACACCGCGGTCGAGCCAGGCGCAGCGTTGGAACCAGGCGCAGCGTTGGAACCAGGCGCCGGGGTCGAACTTGGCGGGCCGGCGGCTGGCGGGGTGGCGGGTCGGGCCGGTGCGGTGGGTTGCGAGCGGGGTGAGCCGGACAGCGACACGCCACCGCGCTCGCCGGCCACCTCGCAGCGGATCTGCCAGCGCCCGCCCAACTCCTCGTACAGCGCGTCGGTGAGCACCGCCGCATGGTCGGCCATCATCTTGGCGAGCACTGTGGACTTCACCGTCAGCACCAGCATGTCGCCGTCGAGTTCACGGACGACCGCGTCGCGCATCAGGGCGGCGATCCGCTTGTTGGTCCGGTTGACCTTGCCGACCACGTCGGGCCAGACGCGGCGGACCGCGACGGCGTCCAGCGCGGCGGCCGGTGCGCCGGGTCGGGGTGGT
This sequence comes from Micromonospora sp. NPDC005710, assembly GCF_040630995.1. NCBI lineage: Bacteria > Bacillati > Actinomycetota > Actinomycetes > Micromonosporales > Micromonosporaceae > Micromonospora > Micromonospora sp. NPDC005710. The sequence continues at coordinate 421,627 of NZ_JBEXYP010000002.1, forward strand.
GCGGGCGTCGCCGGGTCGGGAAGCACCGCCGACTGTGGCACGACACGACGCGGGGGCGTCCCGGCGGGCGAGACGGGTGCGGCCTGGTCAGCGGGGGCCGGACCGGTCGCCGCGCCGGGGGACGCCGGGATCGGCGAGTCGGCCGCCGAGACGTACGAGGCAGGTGCCCCGGAGGTCGGCGCGGGCGAGGCAGGTGCACCGGCGGCCGGCGCGGGAGCGCCAGTGGCTGCGCCGCCCTGGGCCGGGGACGCCACTGGGTCGACAGCCCACGGCGGTGCGGAGGTCGGGGCGTTCACAGGTGCCGGGGTGGCGGCAGCCGGGACCGGGGGTGCTGGCTGTGGGCGTACCCCGGGGTGGTTGGCGGCGGCCGGCGGCGCGTCGGTGCCGACCAGGGTGAGTCGGCGTTCCATCCGCTCGAGGCGTTGGAGGAGGCCGCCGGTGGAGTCGTCCACGCCGGGCAGCAGCATCCGAGCGCAGATCAACTCAAGCAGCAGGCGGGGCGCTGTGGTGCCGCGCATCTCCACCAGGCCGTCGTGCACGATGTCGGCGCAGCGGGAGAGCGTGGCCGGGCCGAGTTGCGAAGCCTGGGCGGCCATCCGCTCGATCTGGTCGGCCGGGCCGTCGATCAGGCCCTTCGTGGCGGCGTCCGGCACCTGCTGGATCACGATCAGGTCGCGCAGCCGTTCCAGCAGGTCGGAGGCGAACCGGCGCGGGTCGTGCCCGGCCTCGGCGACCCGGTCGACTGTGGCGTAGGCGGCGGCGCCGTCACCGGCGGCCAGCGCGTCGCACATCTCGTCGATCAACGCGGCGTCGGTGACTCCGAGCAGGGCGGCGGCCCGTGCGTAGGTGACCCCCTCCGGGCCGGCGCCGCCGATGAGTTGGTCGAGCACGGAGAGGCTGTCCCGGGCGCTGCCGCCACCGGCGCGGACCACGAGCGGGAAGACCGCCGGCTCGACGGCGACGCCCTCGGCCTGGGTGAGTTGCTCCAGGTACGGGCGGAGCACCTTCGGGGGGATCAGCCGGAACGGGTAGTGGTGGGTGCGCGACCGGATCGTGCCGAGGACCTTTTCCGGCTCGGTGGTGGCGAAGATGAACTTGACGTATTCCGGAGGTTCCTCGACCAGCTTGAGCAGGGCGTTGAAGCCCTGGGTCGAGACCATGTGCGCCTCGTCGATGACGTAGATCTTGAAGCGGCTGCTGGCCGGCGCGAAGAAGGCGCGCTCGCGCAGCTCGCGGGCGTCGTCGACACCACCGTGGCTGGCCGCGTCGATCTCGATCACGTCGATCGAGCCGGCGCCGTCGGTGGCAAGTGAGCGGCAGGACTCACACTTGCCGCACGGTTCGGGGGTGGGGCCCTGCTCACAGTTGAGCGAGCGGGCCAGGATCCGGGCGCTGGAGGTCTTGCCGCAGCCGCGCGGGCCGGAGAAGAGGTAGGCGTGGTTGAGCCGTCCGCTGCGCAGCGCCTGCGACAGTGGCTCGGTCACGTGCTCCTGACCGATGACCTCAGCGAAGGTACGCGGCCGGTACTTGCGGTAGAGCGCCAGCGTCACTCGTCCCGCCTCCTCTCGACCGAGCCATTCTGCGCCGGTCGGGGGCGGGTGACCACCCACCACCCCGGGGCGCCTGGGCCTTCGGGCTTGATCGACTCGACGGTCGACCTTGATCGACTCGGTTTCATGGAAACCGCGGTGTCCGCACGACCGGGACACCGCGACATCACGGATGCCGAGTGGATCAACCGGCCCACAGACAAAAAGGCCTCCCGTGCACCCGGCAGAGCTCGCTTATCCTTGCTGCCTTCCGGCCCTGGGGAGGTTCACGAGATACCGCCGCACGGGAGGTGACGCCCAGCCTACCCGACCGCCCGTCGATCTTCAGGGGGTGGTGGGGTGGCCCGGCTGACACGGGCCTGTATTCTGGCTCGCGGAGGATTCGCCTAGAGGCCTAGGGCGCACGCTTGGAAAGCGTGTTGGGTTTACACCCTCACGAGTTCGAATCTCGTATCCTCCGCTCGCCTGAGCTGCACCAACGTCAGGGCCGGCCCCAACGGGGACCGGCCCTGAATCGTCGGGTGCGATGCGTCAGCCCGGTCCTGTGGTCTCATCGACGTCGTGACCGATGCGGCGTGGGAGTGGGACGAGACCTTGTACGCGGGCAGCGCCGGCCACTACACCGTCGGCCGTCTGCCCTATCCGCCGAGCCTCGCCGAGGCGATCAGCGCCGCGCTCGACCTCGACGGCGGCGGCCGGCTCCTCGACGTCGGCTGCGGACCCGGATCGGTGACGCTGCTGCTCGCGCCCCTGTTCGAGGCGGCGGTGGGCGTCGACGCGGACCGGGACATGCTCGCCGAGGCCCAGCGCAGAGCCGGCGAGGTAGGGGCCGCCAACGTCGAGTGGCGGCACCTGCGGGCCGAGGCTCTGCCGGCCGACCTGGGTACGTTCCGGGTGGTCACGTTCGCCCAGTCGTTCCACTGGATGGATCGGCCGCTCGTGGTTGGTCGCGTCCGCGACATGCTCACGCCCGACGGGGCCTGGGTCCACGTCGGCGCGAGCACCCACCAGGGCGTGACCGGGGACGACCCGCTGCCGTACCCGCGACCGCCCTGGTCGCAGATCGACGAGTTGGTGGCGAGTTACCTGGGGCCGGTCCGCCGGGCCGGGCAGGGGCTGCTGCCAGCCGGCACCCCGTCCGGTGAGGCCGAGATCATGCGCGCGGCGGGCTTCACCGGCCCCACCCGGATCACCGTCGAACAGGGCATGGTGGTGCAGCGCTCGGTGGACGAGATCCGCTCGGCGGTGTTCTCGCTCTCCAGCGCGGCACCACATCTGTTCGCCGACCGGCTCCCGGCCTTCGAGGCGGACCTGCGCCACCTCCTGACCACCGTCGCGCGGAACGGCAGCTTCGCCGAACGGCGACGCGACATCGACGTGGCGATCTGGCGCCCCTGACGCCTGAGCAGGCGCGGGCCTCTCACGCGAAAGCAAGCGCGGGCCTCTGACGCGCGAGCGGGCGCGGGCCCGTGACGCCTTCACGTTCGAGCGAACGCGGTTCGGTCAGGCGCGGGCGCGGGCCCAGGAGAGGAAGCGGTCGGTCAGTCGGGCCGGCTCGACGTCGGTGAGGTGTTCGCCGGCCTCCGTTCGTAGCGTCGCCAGGTAGACCGTCAACGCCAGCCGGTCGTGCCGGTATTCGCCGAGCAGCCGCAGCTTCGCCGCCGAGCAGGGCCACGCGATGCCGCACGCGACACAGCGCCAGGTGGGTCGGGTCGGCAGGTGGTTTCGGTAGCGGCGGCGGGGCATGGGCGGACCTCCTTCGCTGTGGACGGGGGCCGCCCCGTCCGGGCGGCCCCCGGACTGACGCAGGCCGCCGGGCTCCTGCGCCTCCACCGGTCGCGCCGTCTTCTGCGAACAACCCTCGGGCGAGTTACGAGACAGATACACCGCGTAGCTATATGGTCACCAGATATTTAGGACATCCGATGGAGGAGCCGTGAACGACGCGCTTCGGGTGGCGCTCAGCGACACCGGGCACACGACCGAATCTCTCGCCGAGACCGTCGGCGTCGACCCGAAGACCGTGGGGCGCTGGTTGGCGGAGGACCGCATCCCGCATCCGCGGCACCGCTTGGCGGCAGCCGAGGCACTCCACAAGGACGTTTCGGACATCTGGCCGGACACTTCAAGACGTCGTGACCCCATCTGGTTCCGTCCCTGGCAGGAGATCGAGCGCGAGGCGGTGTCACTTCGCTGGTTCGAGTCGACCGTCCTGCCGGGGTTGCTCCAGACCGAGGCGTACGCCCGCGCGGTGCTGGGCGGCGCGGGCCTGATCCCCCGGGGTGAGATCGAGCGACATCTCGCCGTCCGACTCGGCCGGCAGGGTGTGCTCAAGCGGGACGACCCGCCGCAGTTCACGGCGGTCGTCGACGAGTCGGTCATCCGCCGCCCGGTGGGCAGCCGGTCGACGATGCGCGAGCAACTGTTGGCAGTGGCGGCGGCGTGCGCCGAGCCGCACATCCGGGTGCACGTCGTGCCCGGCACTGTCGGCGCCTACGCCGGCCTCAACGGGCCGTTCGTGATCGCGCACAGTCACGATCACCGGGTCGCCGGCTACCTCGACAACCAACTTCAGGGACAAGTCGCTAGCGACCCCGACGACATCGCGGCCATGATGGTGGCATGGGAGAACGTGCGCGGAGAGGCGTTGTCCCACCGGCAGTCGGTCGAACTCATCCAGGAAGTGGCGGAGTCATGGAGCTGAACGGCGCCCGGTGGCGCAAGAGCAGCCGCAGCAGCGGCAACGGCGGCGCCTGTGTCGAGGTCGCCGACAACCTTCCCGGCGTCATCGGCGTACGGGATTCGAAGGACCCGACCGGCCCGGCGCTCGCCTTCGCGCCCGCGGCCTGGCGCGCGTTCGTCACCGAACTCGCCCGGCGGCCCTGAACGGCCCCGACGACTCGTCGGCTACCCGGCCCCGATGCGGCCCGCGCCCTCAACCCCGTCGAGATCTTGGACAGTTTCCGTCGGCGCGGAACGCAAATTTCCAAGATCTAAGGAATGCGCCGCAAGGATCGGTGGGCGGGCCCCGTCGTGCCAGCCGGGGCCGGCCCGCGACCTTCGATTAGCAGGTTCTCACCAATATCGGCGGACCTGACTAGCGGCGGGGTCTCCCACGCCGGGTGAGGGCGCGCATCCCGATCAGGTCGACCCGACCCTCGGCTGACGTCAACACAGTCACGACCGGCACTTGCGCGAACACCCGGCCGGCCCTGACAGACCGACCGGGCGTCGCGGTGCGCAACTCAGAACACCAAACCGCCGCTCTGCGGCCCTGCGATCCGGAGACCGTAACGCTGGGGCCAGACGATCTCCGTGCGCTCGGACTGACCACTCCACGTCTTGTTCTGCGGTACGAGCCCGCTGGTGGCACCGTAGAACGGGTTGACGACGCCGGACGGATATCCGGCCAAGTCACCGCTCACCTCTTCCCCGGGCGAGGCCACAACGGCGTCGAGCCCGCCGGCGCGGTCGAGGTTCAGCAGGGCGATGGAGCTGCCGAACTTGTCGCCATTCTCAGACGCGTCCGGGACGGCCGAGTGGTTCTGGTCGAGAGCTTGCGCACCGACCCCCGTCAGCCCGGCAGCAGACCCCTTGAGCAGGGTGATGCTGCCGGCCTCGACTCGCGAGCCGATGGCCTCGCCGGGACTACCGACCAGCACGTCCGCCCTACCGTCGCCGGTCACGTCACCGACCGCCAGCGCACCACCGAAGTGGTCTCCAGCCTCAGGGTCATCCGGTACGCCGGCCGTCCGCTGCGTGATGACCTGCACCGCACTGCTGGACAGGCCGCCGGAGCGGCCGGTGAAGGCCGCGATGAGGCCACCATTGATGTGCGGGGTCTGCGCCGCGGCGGCTCCGACGATCACCTCGCCCAGCCCATCGCCGTTCACATCGCCGACCGCCACCACATTACCCAGGTACCAGGCAATTGTGCCGGTCCCATCCTTGGGTTCGATGGCCGCGCCGGTGACCGAGGTGGCGCCGGTTGACGACACCCCACTCGGCGAGCCCCACATGAGGGTGACCATGCCGCTGCCACTCAAGCCGTCGCGTTCGTTCTCCAGCCACGCGCTGATGACGAGGTCCTGGTGGCGGTTGTTGTCGACCTTCCCGATGGCGAGCGCGAAGCCGAACCGGTCGTCGGCCTCGGCCGCACCAGGCACCGCGGCCTGGTCCTGCTGAAGGTGCTGCACGCCGGCGGTGGTGAGGCCGGTCGACCCACCGAAGAGGACAGTGACCGCACCGGCTTCAGCCTTGCTTCCGATCGACTCTCCCCAGGCACCGATGGCGAGGTCGTCGCGGCCATCCCCGTTGATGTCACCGGCCGCCAGCGAGAAACCGAATCGATCCAACTCCTCAGGACTGTCCGGTACACCCGGCGAATCCTGGTTGAAGTGAATTGCTGAGTCGACCTTCAGACCAACACCGCTGCCCGGGATGACCCAGACTCCGCCGGCGTAGGTCTTGTTCTTGGGATCCGGCTCGTCAGGGTCGCCGATTGCCAGGTCGTCGAAACGGTCGCCGTTGAAGTCCCCCGCCACCAACGCCATACCGAAACAGACGCAGCCGCCCCCCGGCATAGCGCCCATGAGGTAGTCGACCTTCGGGGCCGAGGAGTAGCGCACGCTGACCACGCCTGACGCAGGCACGGGCAATCTGGTATTGAACGGGTCGCCGGTGACCGCGATGTCGTCGACACCGTCGCCGTCGAAGTCGGAGCGGCCTACACCCGTGCCCCGAGAACGGGTCGGCGTCTTCATCCAGGACACCGTGTGGTGTTGAAGAACGACGCCGTCCCGGGTGATGGTCCGAACACCCTCCGCCGCGTCCGCCGGCGCACTAATTATCAGGCTGGCCAAGACGGTAGGTATAACGAGAAAAACTGCGCTTCGCTTCATAGAGACCCCGTTTCGATAGGCGCCTCGACACCATAGGCGGACGGTTAGGTTGCCGAAATGAGACGAACGGGCAGTCGGCTGAAGCCATGGGCGGGTACGGTCCGGGAGCCGACGGGCCGGCAACCGTCGTACACATGTTCTATCCACAGGCTGTGGACAGCGGAGGGACCTGATGGGTTACCAGCTCAGCGCGGTGGTCGCGGATGCTGAGCTGCTCCGCGAGCAGACCGCCGAGCTGGATCATGCCGTGCTCGGCGAGCTGCGCCAGGACTTCGCGTTGCTGCCGGTCACCCCGCAGTTGGTGATCGAACTGACCGGGTCCCTGCCGGATTTCGCTACCGACGACCGGAGCCCGACGCGCCCGTTCGGCCTGGTGTTGTCGACGGCGCTTGTCGAGGTGCTGACCCGGTGGTCGCAGTCGGGGCCGGTGGCCTACCTGGAGGCGGAGTTCGGTGGTGGTGGCGGCTACCAGTCGGCGGCGGTGTGGTTGGGCGGGACGCTGTCCTGGGGCCCGAGCTTCGACGACGAGTTGGACACGCCGCGCGAGCAGTGGCCGATCAACGGGGCACTGACCCGGTTGGGTGTCGAGCCCGGCTCGTGGATCGACCCGTTCGCCGAACTGGGGTTGCACCTGGAGCGGAACACCGACGGCTGGCTGACGCACGGGAGGCGTCGACTGAGCGCCGACTACTGGGACGAGCTGGTCGAACAGTGGGAAAATCAGTAATCCGGCCACCGGCAGCAACCTGAGCGCTCCCGTTCCGTTGGGGACTGGGGGATTCCATGAAATTGCGACAATTTGCTTTTATAGCCACGCTCATGACGGCTGCCTCGATCGCTGGCAGCGGCGTACCGCCAACCGGGCCGATCCCGGAAGGCCGGCCCGCCGGCAGCGTGGAGATCATCGACCTGAACGGCCTACAGAACATCGAGTTCGGTGTCACCGAAGACGAGTTGACCCGGCGCGGCATCCTGCGTACCAGCCTGGACGCCTGCGGGCCGGTGCTCGCCGGCCACGACACGGTCAGCCCGGTCTTCATGGGCGACAAACTCGTGCTGCTCTGGGTCGGCGACCCGATGCGGACACCGGAGGGCATCACGGCGGGCTCACCCGTCGACCAGGTCTGGGACCGCTACCCGGAGGTGACCCGACTCCGCGCTCCACAGGGGACACACCGCCTCGACGGGCTACTCGCCCGCAGCGGCGACCGCGCGTACCTGTTCCTGCACGACGGGCGCACGGTTCAAAAAACCATCGCCGGGTACGCGGACTGGGCCCGCCGCCTCTTCGACGAGGGAGCGGGCCCGTGCTGACCGACGGGGGCCGGCCTGTCGGGGGAACTGGGCCCACAGTGGACCGGGACGCCCATAGCCCCGTCAACGGCTGCTCGACGGGCTGGCGCAGGTGCTGGGACGGTGACCCGCTCAGACCGGGCGGGTGGCCTGCTCGGGCATCCGCGCCCCGGACGCGGCGGCGAAACCGGCCAGCGCGATCTCCGCTGCCTGTCGCAGGTCCTCCCTGCTGACTCCGGCCGCGGCGTGCACCGCCTGCCCCTCGCTCACGATCATGACGAAACGGGCGAGTGCGACAGGGTCCGCGTGCACGGGTAGGTCGCCTTCAACGACGGCGCGGGCGAACCGGTCGGCGAGGGCCCCTTCGCCGGCCAACCGGCTGGTGGCGAGGAACCCGGAGACTGGCGCGTTCTCCGTCGCGCAGGCGACGCCACCCTGGATCGACAGGCAGCCGAGTGGTCGGTCGGGCCGGGTCACGGCGATCGCATTCTCGCGGAGCAGGGCGGCAACCACCTCGTACGCGGTCGGTTGGGCGAAAGCGTCCCGCGCGTACTTCATGTCCGTTTCGGCGTAGCGGGCGACGGCCTTGCGGAACAACTCCTCCTTACCGCCGTAGGCGGCGTAGAGGCTCGGCTTGTTGATCCCCATCGCCTCGGCCAGGTCGTTCACCGACGCGCCCTCGTACCCCTGACGCCAGAACACCTCCACCGCGCGCTCGAGCGCCTCGTCGGCGTCGAAGCCCCGTGGTCGTCCTCGCTGTGGCACGCCCCACCACCTCCCGCAACGCATCCTACCGGCATCGGCAACCGATCGGTACAGAAATTTGTCGACCCGCCCGGCGGTTGCTACGGTCAGATCAGTACCGCTCGGTACATATTTGGCTGACACAGAGGAGATCCATCGTGGGACAGCTCGACGGCAAGACCGCCCTCGTCACCGGTGGCACCACTGGCATCGGGCTGGCCGCCGCCCGCCGCTTCGCCGCCGAAGGCGCGTACATCTTTGTCACCGGCCGTCGCAAGGGCCCGCTGGACGAGGCCGTCGCCAGCATCGGCGCAAACGTCACAGGCATCGCCAGCGACGTCAGCAAGCTCGACGACCTGGACCGGGTCATGCGGGCCATCGACGAGCGGGGCGCCGGGCTGGACGTCGTGTTCGCGAACGCCGGCGGTGGCGAGTTCCGTGCGCTCGACGCGATCACGGTCGAGCACGTCGCCGGCACCTTCGACACGAACATCTACGGCACCATCTTCACAGTGCAGAAAGCCCTGCCCCTGCTCAACGAGGGCGCCTCGATCGTGCTGACCGGCTCGACGGCAGCCAGCAACGGCACACCGGCGTTCAGCGTCTACGCCGCGTCCAAGGCGGCCATCCGCTCGTTCGGCCGCACCTGGGCCGCCGAACTGATCGGCCGCAAGATCCGGGTCAACACCCTGATCCCCGGCTCGACCGAAACCCCCGGCCTCGCGGGCCTCGCGCCCAGCCCCGCGGAGGCCCCCGGGCTGCTCCAGAGCATCGCCTCGGGCGTACCCATGCAGCGCATGGCGCACCCGGACGAGATCGCCAACGCGGCGCTCTTCCTCGCCTCCGACCAGAGCAGCTTCATGACCGGCGGCGAGATCTTCGTTGACGGCGGCGAGCAACAGCTCTGACGCGAAAACGCCCGGTCGATCCTCGCGGATCGACCGGGCGTTCCTGCACTACGGAGCGGTGGCGGAGGGATTTGAACCCTCGGAGGGCGTTAACCCTCACACGCTTTCGAGGCGTGCTCCTTAGGCCGCTCGGACACGCCACCGCCGACGAGGGTACAGGACCGCCGGTTCGGACGCCGAACCGGTATCGCCCGGGCCGGCCTGGCAGGATCTTTGCCATGAGTACGCACATCGGCGCGAAGCCGGGCGAGATCGCCGAGCGGGTCCTGATGCCGGGTGACCCCCTGCGGGCCAAGTGGATCGCGGAGACCTACCTCGAGGGCGCTACCTGCTACTCGACGGTTCGGGGCATGCTGGGCTTCACCGGCCGCTGGAACGGCGTCGAGGTTTCCGTCCAGGGCTCCGGCATGGGCATGCCGTCGGCCTCCATCTACGCCCACGAGTTGATCAACGAGTACGGCGTGAAGACGCTGATCCGGGTCGGCTCCTGTGGGGCCCTCAGCACCGACCTGCAACTGCGGGACGTGGTGGCGGCGATCGGGTCGTCCACCGACTCGAACATGAACCGGATGCGCTTCGACGGGCTCATCGACTACGCGCCGGTGGCCGACTTCGGGCTGCTGCGTACGTCGGTCGAGGTGGCCGAGCGGCGCGGCATCAGCATGCACGTGGGGCCGATCCTGGCCGCGGACGCCTTCTACACCGACCGGCCGGACCTGTACGACACCCTGGCCGACTACGGCGTGCTGGCGGTGGAGATGGAGTCGGCGGCGCTGTACACGATCGCCGCCCGGTTCAAGGCCCGCGCGCTCACCGTGTTGACTGTCAGCGACCACATCAAGACGGGCGAGAAGACCACCTCGGAGGAGCGCGAGCAGACCTTCAGTCAGATGGTCGAGATCGCCCTCGACACGATCATCGCCTGAGCCTTTCCGGCGGCGGGCAGCACCGCTGAGAGCGTGATGACTGTGAGGCATCAATATGCCGCACAGTCATCACGCTCTTTCGCGTCCGACCCACCAGCCCGGCTTCAGCGGAAGAACGCGCGCAGAACTGTGGCGGTCTCGGCCTCCAGCACCCCGCCGTAGACCTCGGGACGGTGGTTGAGCCGACGGTCCCGCAGCACGTCCCAGAGCGATCCGGCGGCACCGGTCTTGGGCTCCCAGGCGCCGAAGACGACTGTGGAGACCCGGGCCAGCACCAGGGCCCCGGCGCACATGGTGCACGGTTCGAGGGTGACGACCAGGGTGCAGCCGTCCAGTCGCCACCGGCCGGTGCGCTCGGCGCCTCGGCGCAGGGTCAGCACCTCGGCGTGGGCGGTGGGGTCGCCGGTCAGCTCCCGCTCGTTACGGCCGGTGGCCAGCTCGGTGCCGTCCGGCCCGTAGAGCACCGCCCCCACCGGCACGTCGTCGACGTCGGTGCTGACCGTGTCGTCGACGGGCGGGCCGGCGACGGCGATCTCCAGGGCGCGGCGCATCCACAGCTCGTGCCGCTGCCGTCGGCCGACCTCACCCCGCTCGGCCAGACCCTCGTGGGCGCCGGGCCCGGCGCGACCCACCACACCGGGGGTCGGCTGACCCGGCCGGATCAACTCCAACGACGGATCGGTGGAGTCGGCCGGCTCAGACCTCACGCAGCTCCTCGACCTCGTCGGCGCAGCCGAGCACCTGACAGATCTCGACTGTGACGTCCGCCGGCATCATCCCCTCGTGGGAGCAGAGCGTCAGCAGCTTCTGCGCGGAGATGCCCAGGTTGGCCAACAGGTCGGCTTCACCGACCGGGTCGGCCTCCGGGTCCACGACGGGCTGCTCGTTCTCCTCGTCACCGGTGCTCACCGGGCGCGGCTCCTCGTCACCGTCGAGCCCGGTGACAGACGTCTTCAGGTCACCGACCAGCAGCGACCCCAGCGGGGACTCCTCGGCGAAAGCGGAGTCCGACCCGAAGACCCGCAGGTCCTCACCCTCGTCGAGGCGCAGGATCACCAGGTAGGCGTCGTCGGCCTCGACGAAGAGCAGCGACACGTCGGCCTCCAGGTCGACGTCACGCAGCCGGTCGGCGACCTCGTCGATGTCGGTGGCGCCGCGCAGGCTGACCTCGGCGGCGGTCCAGCCACTGTCGTCGCGCACCACGGCCGCAGCGAAGTACGACACGGTCCCCCCAATAGCCCTCGACACAGCGTCGACTCGTTACGCGTGCACGTTAGCCGGTCGCGTCGGCGGGCGACCCGTCAACGCCCCGAAGCGCCTGTCATTCCTGACAAAGTCGGATCAGCCGACGACCCGTCGGCGGGTGGCGATGAGCTGGCGCAGATGCTCGGTGCGCTGCCGCTGCGGTCGGCTGCGCTGGCGGACCGCCCGTGCGCCCGCCAACTCGGCCAACAACTGCAGGCGACGGCGACTGCGATCGGGATCCTGCCGAGGAGTGGTCCAGGCCATAGTCCCGAGGGTGCCGAGTCTCGGCGGCCGCGTCAAGATGGCGTTCGCTACGCAGCCAACCGGGCACAGCGTGCAGTCACCGAACACCGTTTCGGGGCCGGTGCGTGCCGGTCACCACAGCGGCCGGTCACCACAGCGGCCAGTCACCACTCGTCGCCCAGCGGACCGCCACCACGGCGGCGGCGATGCTCCAACCGCCGGCAGTGACGATGGCAACCCCGGTGGCCACCCCTCGGTCGCCGTGACGGACGAGCACCAGGGCGGTGGCCCAGGCCAGCAGACCGGCGATCACCGTCCACCACGCGTAGCTGGCCACGTCGGTGCCGAGCAGGCCGAACAGCAGCAGCCAACCGGTGGCCGCGCCGGCGCCGGAGGCGACCCCACCGCCGGTGATCGGGTGCGGCTCGCGATAGGTGGGCCGGGCCGGTGGCCCGGAGGGAAAAAGACCCGACGGGGTACGCGGCAGCGGGCGGGCGGCACCGAAATCCGGGCCAGGTTCGGGTCGGGCAATGGTCACCGTCGCTGCCCTCCCTCACGCGTGCCGCTCGTGCCCACGGTACCGGCTCTGCCAGGATGACCGGATGTCCTCGCCGACGATCAGCCGCCGCGCTCGTCCGGCGTACCCCATCCTGCTGCTGCTCGCCCCGGTGCTGGCCGCCGGCTGCGCGACCACCCGGCCGGGGGTGCCCGACGGCGCCGCGCCGACGCCACCAGCGGTCTGGGCGACCGCCGAGCAGCCGGCGTCGCAGCCGCCCACGCCGGCCGCGACCGCCCCGAGCCCTCCGGCGCCATCGTCGGCCAGGCCGTCCGCGACGGCACCCCGCACCGGGCTGAAGCATGTCTTTCCGGTACGCGCCGACAACGTCGACTACCACCCGACGCACGGGGCGTACCCGGCAACGGACCTGTTCGCCGACTGCGGCGAACCGTTCGTGGCGGTGACCGACGGGACGGTGCTGGAGGTCAGCCGCGTCGACAGGTACACCAAACGGGGACGGCAGGGGCCGGACAACGGCGGCCTGTCGGTCGCCCTCCTCGGCGACGACGGGGTGCGCTACTACGGTTCGCACCTGAGCGTCATCGCCGGCGGCGTCGACGCCGGGGTGCGGGTCCGGGCCGGGCAGCAACTCGGCAAGGTGGGCCGCACCGGCAACGCCAACAACGTGTGTCACGTGCACTTCGGCATCTCGCCGGGGTGCACCGGCAAGGACGGCTGGTGGATCCGGCGTGGAGTGATCTGGCCGGCGCGTTACCTGGACTCCTGGCGACGCGGCGACAACCGGGAACCGGCCGCCGAGGTCACCGCGTGGCAGCGCAAGCACGGCTGCCCGAAGGCGCCGTGACATGGCTCGCGCGAGAGATCCCATCGCCGACCTGCGCCGGATCGCCTTCCTTCTGGAGCGGGCGAACGAGGCCACCTACCGGGTACGCGCGTTCCGGTCGGCGGCGAAGGCACTGGCCGGCATGTCGGCGGCCGAGCTGACCGAACGGGCCGACAACGGCACGCTCACCGAACTGGCCGGGGTCGGTGACGTGACGGCCCGCTGTGTGGCGGAGTCCCTCGCCGGTGAGGAGCCGGTCTACCTTCGCCGACTGGTGGCGACCGAGGGCAGCGACCTGGACGCCGAGGCCACGGCGCTGCGCGCCGCCCTGCGAGGCGACTGCCACACCCACTCGGACTGGTCCGACGGCGGCTCACCGATCGAGGAGATGGCGCTGGCCGCTGTGGAGTTGGGCCACGAGTACATGGTGCTGACCGACCACTCGCCCCGGCTGACGGTGGCCCGAGGGCTGACCGCGGACCGGTTGCGCCGGCAGCTCGACCACGTGGCGCAGGTCAACGCGGCGCTGCCCGAGGGGTTCCGGATCCTCACCGGGATCGAGGTGGACATCCTCGCCGACGGCTCGCTGGATCAGGACGACGACCTGCTGGAGCGGCTCGACGTGGTGGTCGGGTCGGTGCACAGCGGCCTGAAGGACGAGCGGTCGAAGATGACCCGGCGAATGCTGAAGGCGGTCGCCAACCCGCACCTGGACATCCTCGGCCACGTCACCGGACGGATGGTGTCGTCCCGCCCGGCCGGGGTCACCGGTCCGGGTGACAAGGGGCACCGTGCGCGTACCCGGGCGGAGAGCGACTTCGACGCGGACGCCGTCTTCGCCGCCTGCGCCGAGCACGACACCGCCGTCGAGATCAACTCTCGGCCGGAGCGGCAGGACCCCCCGAAACGCCTGATCCGCCGGGCGCTGGAGGCTGGCTGCCGCTTCGCCATCGACACGGACGCCCACGCCCCCGGGCAACTCGACTGGCAACGATTCGGCTGCGAACGCGCCGCCCTCTGCGGCGTCCCCGCCGACCGCGTGATCAACACCTGGTCGGCAGACCAACTGGTGGCCTGGACGCACAGCCGCCCCTGACCAGCCCAACCCGCCCGGAAACCTCAACACCCCAGCCCGGCGCTCGTCGCCGCGTTGATCGGACCCCGCCGAGGCCCGCCGGCCCCGCAGCGGCCCGTCTGCGGGGGCGGGCGCGGCCCTGTCAGCGGCGGGCGGGTTCCCCGGCAGGTGCGGCGGCGGGTGCAGCCGGTGCGGCCGGTTCCGCGGCGGGGGCTGCGGGGGCGCCGACGCCGACGACCGGGCTGCTCCGGCGGCGACTGAACATGCCCTGCGAGACAGCGACCCCGAGCAGCACGATCAGCGCGCCGACCGGTTGGTGCCAGTTGAGGCGTTCGTCGAGCGCCAGAGCACCGATCAGCACCGCGAAAATCGGGATCAGGTACGTCACTGTGGACGCGGTACTCGCGCCGGCCACCCGGATGTTGCGCATGTTGATCACGAAGGCGAGCCCGGTGCCGAGCGCACCGAGGGTCAGCACACTCGCCACCACCTCGGCCGACAACTCGGTGGGCAGCGGCGGCAGGCCGGCGACGAAGGGGGCGACGATGGCCAACTGCGCGGCGGCGAGCATCAGTTGCGCGGTGGAGAGCGACAGACCCGAGTACGCGCTGCCGGCGACGAACCGCTTCTGGTACGGGATGGCCATGCCGTAGCAGGCCGCCGCGCCGAGGCACATGAGCTGGCCGGTGAAGTGCGCACCGCCGATGCCCTCCCAGACCCCGAGGACCACGAGCACACCGACGAAGCCGAGCCCGAGCCCGACGGCACGACGCAACGTGAGCCGCTCGGTGCGGAAGACCAGCACCGCAAGCGGCAGCACGATCAACGGCGTGGTGGCGTTCCAGATGCCGGCCAGCATCGACTCGACCCGCTGCTCGCCGTAGCCGAAGAGGGTGAACGGCACGGCCACGCCGAAGGCGGCGACGACTGTCAGGTGCGCCCAGACCCGGGGCTCGCGGGGCAGCCGGTCGCGCAGCACGGCGAGGACCACCAGCAGAGTCAACGCGCCGGCGACGACCCGGTAGAGGGTGAGGTGGACCGGGTGCAGCTCGGCCACCCCGACCTTGATGAAGAGGAAGCTGGAACCCCAGATCGCGGCGAGGGCGAGGAAGCCGGGCAGCCAGGCGCGGACCGGCGCCTTGTCAGGAGTGGTCTCGGTGGTCACCCCTGACACTCTGCCGCAACCGTACGACAAAGTCTTCCGGCTTTCGGGCCGTCACGCTGTGGCTGAACCCCCAGCTCGAACACGACAAACGTCGGCGACAACGGGGTGGGGTGGTCACGTAGGGTCGCAGCGTGGGACGAATTGATGAACTCGCCAACCGCTACGTGGCCGAGTGGGCGCCGTTGAGCCCCACCGGCGCGACCTTCGTCGGCATCGCCGGCCATGACGACCAGCTCGACGATCTCTCACCCGACGGGTACGGGGCCCGCGCGGACCTCACCCGCCGCACGCTCGCCGAGTTGGAGGTGACCGAGCCGGATACCGAATCGGAACGGACCGCCAAGGAGGCCATGCAGGAACGGCTCGGCCTGGACCTCGCCCGGTACGACGCCGGCGAGGTGACCAGCGAGGTCAGCGTGATCACCAGCGGGCTGCACGAGATTCGCATGGTGTTCGACCTGATGCCGACGGCCACCAGTGACGACCAGGCCAACATCGCCGCCCGGCTCAACGGCTTCGGCGCGGCGCTCGAGGGCTACAAGACCACGCTGCGGGAGGCGCTCGCCGCCGGTGAGGTCAGCTCGAAGGTGCAGTTGGTCGAGGTGGCCAAGCAGTGCGACATCTGGGTCGACCCGACCGGTGACAACTTCTTCCACGGGTTGGTCGAGCGGTTGGGGGCGGAGGGCACGCTCGGCTCGGAGCTGCGGCGGGGTGCTGCGGCGGCGACTGCGGCGACCGCCGAGTTCGGCCAGTTCCTGCGTGCCGAGCTGGCCCCGCACGGGCGGGACAAGCAGGCCGCCGGCCGGGAACGATACGAGCTCGCCTCTCAGTATTTCCTCGGCGCCAAGGTCGACCTGGACGAGACGTACGCCTGGGGCTTCGCTGAGCTGGCCCGGCTGGAAGCGGAGATGCGGGTCGTGGCGGGGCGGATCGTCGGCCCCGGTGCCACTGTCGACGAGGCCGTGGCCACCTTGGACGCTGACCCGGCCCGGACCATCCGGGGCAAGGAGGCGTTCCGCGACTGGATGCAGGCGCTTGCCGACAAGGCGATCACCGAACTGCACGGCACCCACTTCGACATTCCGGAGCAGGTCCGCCGGATCGAGTGCTGCCTCGCCCCGACCAGCGACGGCGCCATCTACTACACCGGCCCCAGTGAGGACTTTTCCCGTCCGGGTCGGATGTGGTGGGCGGTGCCGCAGGGCATCACCGACTTCTCCACCTGGCGGGAGGTGACGACGGTCTACCACGAGGGCGTCCCGGGTCACCATCTCCAGGTGGCGCAGACCGCCGTCCGAGCTGATCTGCTCAACCGCTGGCAGCGGCTGCTCTGCTGGGTCTCCGGGCACGGCGAGGGCTGGGCGCTGTACTCCGAGCGGCTCATGGACGAGCTGGGTTACCTGGAGGACCCGGGCGACAAGCTGGGCATGCTCGACGGTCAGGCGATGCGCGCGGCACGGGTGATCGTGGACATCGGCATGCACCTGGAGCTGGAGATCCCGAAGGACAACCCCTTCGGTTTCCACCCCGGCGAGCGGTGGACGCCCGAGCTGGGCTGGGAGTTCATGCGGGCGCACTGCCGGGTTCCGGACGAGAACCTGCGCTTCGAGCTGAACCGCTACCTGGGGTGGCCGGGGCAGGCGCCGTCGTACAAGGTGGGTGAGCGGATCTGGCTCCAGGCCCGCGAGGACGCCAAGGCCCGCAAGGGCGCCGATTTCGACCTGCGGGAGTTCCACCGGCAGGCGTTGGACCTGGGTGCGCTGGGTCTCGACCCGCTGCGTCAGGCGCTGGCCCGGCTCTGAGCCACTGCTGAGCCTTTGACGGCTCCGCTGTCCGGGGACAGCAGGCTGCCACAGCACCGAGGGGTGGACCGCATCGCGGTCCACCCCTCGGTCACACGTCCTGTCGTACGCCTGTCAGCGCTGCTCCACCTCGCCGGGAGCCGGACGCTGGGTCGGCACCGTCGGGTCCTCCGAGCGCCAGTTCGTCGAAGCCGGCGGGATCTCGTCGGTCAGTAGCCCGGCCACCGGCTGCGGCCTGGGCTGCTCGACGGTCTCCTCGTCGCGTACCGGCTCCTGGTCCACCCGGGTCGGCGTCGAGTCGGCGACCGGCGGCTCGGCGCGGTGCCGGGCTGCCCCGCCCTCCGGCCGGGTCACCAGCCACACCCCGAGGACGACGGCGAGCAGACCGAGCACACCAGCGACGATCGGGCCCCAGAAACTGATCAGGCCGATCTTGAAGCGGTTGTCCTTGACCGTCGCGACACTGCGGCTGACAGTGTCGTCGGTGTAGTTGAAGTCCGCGTCCAACAGCACGGTGGGGGTGCCGGTGTTGGGGCGCAGCTCCTTGTGCTGCTGCTCCCGCACGTTCACGTAGGACCCGGTGACCGGGTCGACCCAGAGCGTACGGGTGTTGCTGTAGACCACCTGGCCGCTCGTGGCGCCGGGCGCGAACTTGCCGACGAGCGTCTGGATGCTGCTCTCCGGGGTCGCCAGCACCTCGTTCTCGATCCGCTGCTCGAAGCGGTACGTCTCGATGCCCTTGATCTTCTCGGTGCCGACGAACCTGGCCGGGACAGCTCGCTTCAGGTCACGGTCGAAGACCTGGTAGTCGCGCTTGGCGGTGCCGAACGGGAACTTGTAGATCTGGCCGGAGTACTTCACGTTGCCGACCGGAGTGCCGTCCGCCCCCGTCTCGTTGAGCCACTGCTCCTTCCACGAGGCGGCCGCACCGGAGATCCGGTAGAGAGCGAGTTCGGTGCTGTACTGGCTGACCACGTCCTGGTTGTCGACGCGCCGGACCGTCTGGTAGACGTCCCAGATCACCGCGTCGCCCTTCAGGTCCTTGGGCAGTCGATCCTTGGTGTCGTCGGGCTGGGGAATGACCTCGACGTTGGACACCAGATCGCCCTGCGGGACCTCGATGCTCACCGAGCTTCCGGTTGCCGTGATCTTCAGGAACCTGGCGTTCTTCGCCTCGGCGACGGACGTCGTCGGCTCAAGATCATAGGGGAGCTTGGTCACGGCGGGGGCCACGTAGAAAGGCAGCCCGGCCGCGAAGACCAGCAATAAGACGCCAAGCCCGAAGAGCGCGGCGCCCACGCGAAGCTTCACTCATCCTCCTGTAACCTGCCGCCCTACGACCTGTTGTCCGGGGCACCCGATCCTTAACATGGCGGGAGGTTACTCCCCGGTCACCTTCAAAGCGACCCCCTGGATGTCCAGATGTCCACAGCCGCCGCGCCAACAGTTTCGGAGCCTTCGGTAACCGTCCGACTCCCCGCCCTCGACGCGCTGCGAGCAATCGGCGCGGTGGCGGTCGTCGGTCACCACGTCGGGTTCCAGACCGCCGTCACCATGAACACCACCTGGGGCGGCTGGCTGGCGCGACTGGACGTCGGCGTCGCCATTTTCTTCGTACTCTCCGGGTTTCTGCTGTTCCGGCCGTGGGCGCTCAGCGCGGCCACGGGCCGGGCCCGGCCTCGTGCGAAGCGCTACCTGTGGCGGCGGGCCCTGCGCATCCTGCCCGCCTACTGGTTGGCGGTCGCGGTCTGCCTGATCGTCCTGCCGCAGAACGGGAAGGCGTCCGTCGGCGACTGGGTCCGCCACCTCACCTTCACCCAGATCTACCAGCCGGGGCAGTTGCGCGCCGGGCTCAGCCAGACCTGGAGTCTCGCCACCGAGGTTGTGTTCTACCTGATCCTGCCGCTGGTGGCAGTGCTCGCCCTCGGTCGGTCCTGGCGCCCGGTCCGGACCGTCGTGATCATCAGCGGGAGCGCGCTGCTGACCGCCGGGTGGCTCGTCCTGATGGGGCTCGGCCACCTCGACGCCGCCCTGCACACCATGTGGTTTCCCTCGTACGCCGCCTGGTTCGGCACCGGTATGGCGCTGGCCGCGGCGCACGTAGCCCTGCGCACCGGGACCGCGCCGGCGGCGTTCCGGGTCCTCGACGACCTGGCCTCGGCGCCGGTCACCTGCTGGGCTGCCGCCGTCGGCCTGATGGCAATCGCGACGACGCCCGTCGCCGGCCCCCGCGACCTCGCCGAGCCGACGGCCGCCGAGTTCGGCGTCAAGCTGGCCCTGTACCTGGTGGTCGCGGCGCTGATCCTGATCCCGGTGGCCTTCGGCGGGCCGAGCCGGGCGAAGGATGTCTTCGGCAGCTCGCAGGCCCGCTGGCTCGGCGCGGTCTCCTACGGGCTGTTCCTGTGGCACCCCATGGTCATCGAGCTGATCTACCTGGTCGACGACCGACCGCTCTTCACCGGCGGGCTGCTCAGCACGTTCGCCCTCACGATGGCGTTCGGCCTGGTGTACGCGGCGGTCAGCTACTACGGCGTCGAGCGGCCTCTGCACGTGCTCGGGTCGCAGGGTCGACGCCGATCGACAGGGCCTGGCAAGGCATCCGGGGCCCCCGCCGCAGACGTGCCCGCACCGGCCGCCACCTCGCCGACCGTCGCGGCTGGCACGCCGGTGACCACTGTCGGCGGGTAGCACCCAGCGCTGGCCCATCGGGGCATTGCCGGCCGGCACGGCAGCCCCTAATGTGACGCGGGTCGCTAAATTACTTGAGAGTAGGGTTCGCGTGGAGCGTCGCTTCGGCATGCCCGGACACGTGTTGTTCCTCAACTGGCGAGACACCCGCAACCCCGAAGGTGGCGGTTCCGAGGTGTACGTCGAGCGGATCGCCGCCGAGCTGGTGGCGCGCGGTTTCCGTGCCACTCTCTTCTGCGCCGCCCACAGTCAGGCACCCGCCGACGAGGTCAACGAGGCGGGCGTACGACTGGTGCGGCGCGGTGGCCGACACACCGTCTACCTCTGGGCGGCCCTCTGTTACGTAGCGGGCGCACTGGGTGTCGGCCCGCTGGCGGCCCGCCGAGGGGGCCGGCCCGACGTCCTGGTCGACGTCTGCAACGGCCTGCCGTTCCTCGCCCCGCTGTGGGCCCGACGCCCGGTGGTCAAACTGATCCACCACGTGCACCGCGAGCAGTGGCCGGTGGTGCTTCCACAGTGGGCGGCCCGGTTCGGCTGGTGGATCGAGTCGTCGCTCGCCGTACGCCTCTACCAGCGGTGCCGCTACGTCACCGTCTCCGAGGCGACCCGCCGGGAGCTGGCTGAGCTCGGCGTTCCTCCGGAGCAGGTCTCGGTGGTGCACAACGGCACCCCGACGCTGCCCCCCACCGACGTCGAGCGGTCGTCGTTCCCGCTGCTCGTGACGCTGAACCGGTTGGTGCCCCACAAGCGGGTCGAGGTGGCGTTGCGGGCCGTCGCGGCCCTCGCCGACGAGCTGCCCCAACTGCGTCTGGTCGTCGCCGGTCAGGGCTGGTGGGAGTCGCACCTGCGCGACCTCGCGGCGGAACTGGACATCACCGACCGGGTGGACTTCCGGGGCTTCGTGACCGAGGAGGAGAAGGCCGCCCTGCTCGCCTCGGCCTGGGTGGCACTGACCCCGTCCCTCAAGGAGGGCTGGGGGCTGACGATCGTGGAGGCGGGTTCGGCGGGCACCCCGACTGTCGCCTTCCGGGGAGCCGGCGGGGTCGCCGAGGCTGTCGTCGACGGGCGTACCGGTCTGCTGGCCGACGACATCGACGACTACCTGACGAAGGTGCGCACGCTCCTGCACCGGGATGAGCTGCGGCGGGAGATGGGCGCCCAGGCCCGGGAACACGCGGCCAGCTTCACCTGGCAGGCCGCCGGTGGACGCTTCGAGGCGATCCTCACGGGTGTGGAGTCGCCCCGCCCAGTGCCGCAGCGGGGCGAACCGTCCTACCTGTCGCCGTAGACCGCGGGGGCGTACGGGTCCTTCTTACCGGCCCGCTTGGCCGCCTCCGAGACCTGCTTGGCCTCTTTCGCGGCCTCCTCGTCGGTGGCGGTCGCGGCGGCCGAGATCCCGCCGAGAGCCAGGATCCCCAGCAACGCCGCCACCAGGCCAGACACGGCCAGGGTCAAAGCTCTACGCATGCCAATCCTCCAATGGCGAGACGTGCGAGCGGACGTTACCACGCGGTAGGTCGCCGGTGTAGTGCCGAAACGGCGGCAGCGACGACCACCAGAAGGGCAGCGCCGAGGGCCACCACCACCGCCAGTCGGGCGGCTCCGGAGGCGCCCTTTTCGGGCACCGTGGCCGGATTTCGGTACAGCGTCAGTGACGGTCCGTCGTGGACGCGCACCAGGCCGCTGAGCACCTGAGGGTCCACCTCGCCGGAGACCTCGTGCTGCACCAGGACCCAGCGCACGCCGGTGCTCCAGACCGGTCGCCCCTCGGCCAGTGCCCGGCGCATCTCGCGGACGCGCGGATTCTCACCGGCCACCGCGACGTCGCCGACCCGGAGCGTGTCGTCGGTCAGCACCGTCCCCGGCAGGTAGCGGGGCGCCGGGTCCAGGACCACCCGATCGGGATTCCACTGGTACGCACGGTAGGCGCTCAGCGGCAACGCGAGGACCTCCCCCGGTTCCTCGTCGACGTACTCGGCAACCCGTTGCCACTCCGCCGGATAGCTCACCGGGCGAAGCCGACCGGCACCACCGAAGGCCAGGTCCGGCAGGACCGCCACCGGCAGGAACAGCAGCCCGACCAGGACCACCCCGGCCACCTCACTGTCGATCCGGGCCACCAGCCGCTCCGCCCCCACCGCCGCGCACAGCACAAGCAGCAGGGCGTACGGGGCGAGGAACTTCTGGCCGTCGCGCAGCAGCCCCGCGCCCGGCAGGTGCACCACCGCCCAGCGCAGCGCGGCATCCCCGCCGGGGAGCACCCCGAGCGCGGCGAGCAGACAACCGGTCCCGGCGAGCACCGCCAGCCGCGCCGCCGCACCAGGGGGCAGCCGGCGCCGCAACAGGTTCGCACCGACGCCGGCCAGGATCAGCAGCACCGCTGTCGCCACCGGCACCAGCGGCGCGCTCCGACTGGCCGGAGTGGCCTGCGCGCTCCAGATTCCGCCGGTGCCGGCAAGCGCCACCAGTGGGCCGGCCCAGTTCTCCGACCGCGCCGCGAACGCCGCCACCCCGGCCGGGTCCGAGGAACCACCGGCACCGGTGACCACTGCCGCGACGACCCAGGGGGCGTTGAGCACCCCGACCGCGGCCACCGCCTGCCAGGCCCGGTGCGGATGCACCCGCTGCGACACCAGCAACGACCGCGACGCGCGCATCCGGTCCGACGTCAGCACCAGCACAGTGCCGAGCGCGATCAACCCGCCGGTCGGCGTGATGGCGGCGGGAGCGGCAGCGAGCACCACGCGGGCGAGCGCACCGGGGCGCCCCGCCCGCAGGTCCAGCGCCGCCCGCACCAGCCAGGGCAACGCGGCGTACGCGAGCAGCAGCCCCCACTGCCCGATCAGCAACCGCTCGGCGAGGTACGGCGTCCACGCGTACGCCACAGCGGCGAACAACCGGACGACGCGCCGGTCGGTGGGCACCAACCGGCCGGCGCCGACCGCCGCGAGGAAGACCGCCCCGACGAGCGCCAGCCGCTGCACCACCCAGCCCGGCACGAGCTGGGTGACGAGCGAGACCACCGCGTCCATCGGCACCGCCCGGGGCAGGCTCTGCGCCGGGGCGACGAGATCCCAGGTCAACGGCTGCCGGGGTACGAACACCATGTCGTACAGCAGCGCGTAGCCGGGCGCTGCCAGCGGGGCCAGCACCAGCACCGTGACCGCCGCCGCGACCGCGTACAGCGGCAGCGTGTCACGCCTCCGCCGAACCGGTGCGGCCTCCGCGCCGTCGGTCGGGTCAACCATTCACGACGCCGGCACCGCCCGACCGACGGTGATCAACTCGGTGCACACCCCGACCCCGGGCGTCCGCACGGTGACCTCGACGGCGTCTCCCGCACCCTCCACCAGGAAGAAGAGGTCGTTCAGCCCGCCCCGCAGGGTGATCTCGCGGGTGGCCTCCCCGAGCCGGAACAGGGCCGTCGAGTCACCCGAGCTGAGGTAGCCGAAGTGCACCACGTACGGCCACTCCACCAGGTAACCGTCCAGCGGGATCCGCGTGGGTCGACCACCTTGCGCCAGGTGCCCGCAGCCGGCCACCGGGCCGGGCACGATCTTCCGCCCCTCGACCACCACCGGACGGATCCGGCCGAGGTCGTCGAACGTCGACGGTCGCGCCGCCTCCGTCACGAAGGTGGGGCGACGCTCGGCCGGGCGGAAGAAGTGCGACTGGAGATTGTCCGGCCAGAAGTAACCGGCGACGACCCGGTCCGGGACCGCGGTGTCGAAGAAGACGGTCCCCGGCGGTGCCGCGGCGAGTTCCGCCTGTGTCGTCGCGAGGTAGTCCCGCCCGTACTTCACGCTCCAGTTGTCCCCGAAACGGGCAGTGCTCCACAGGGTGCCCACACCGATGGTGGCCAGCACGACGATCATCGACACCAGGCCGACAGCGAAGGCCCCCGGCTCCCGCAGGACCGTCGGCACCGGCCACGCCGACACCTCGTCCTCGTCGGTGTCCTTGATCCCCAGCAGGGCCGCCCCGATGCAGATAGCGGCGACGAGCACCACGTCGGCGACGTACCGGGGAATGACGCCGACCAGTGGGCCGAGCGGGCCGCCGAGCCGGGTGACGGCGAAGAGCGTGGCGACCAGCCCGAGGTAGGAGGTGAGCAACAGCCAGGCCCGGCCGGCCGACGGCCGCCGCCGGACGGTCACCACGACGAGCGTCGCCAGCACCGCCCAGGACAACCACTTGGCGATGTCGTACGGGTCGACGAGCGGGGGACCGTCCCCGGCGTAGGTCCAGCGCCAGGGGCCACCGAGCAGACCCGGCACCATGGTCTCGCCGAGCAGGTCACCGAGGAAGTTGAGGACCGGACCGACAGACGTCGGATCCCGCAACTCACCCGTGGGACGGGTCAGGTAGAACGCCAGGTATCCGCCCGACAGCACGCTGAGCATCAGCCAGGCCGGCCAGTGCCTGCGGATCGCCGTCCCGAGACTGCGCCACATTCCACCGGACGTGAAGAGGAAGACGGTCAGCAGGAACAGCAGCGGCACGATCAGCAGGGACTTGGTGTCGAAGAACAGGCCGAACACCAGCCACAGCGCCACCGCCACGAGGTGCCGCAGGCGACCGGTCCGCACGTACCGGACCTGCGCCGTCACCGCCATGACCAGTGCCAACTGCATCGGCAACACGAGCAGCCCGACCAACCACAGCGAGGAGACCTCAAGCGTCAGTGGGCTGAACACGAACAGGCACAGCGGGATGAGCAGGCCCCAGCCGGGCCGGAGCAGATCGCGCAGCAGCCGGTAGACGGCAATCCCGGTCGCCGCCTGACACACCGCCAGCAGCAACACCCACGGCCAGGTGGCGAAACCCGCCGCCCGCACCATCGCCCACGCCACCAACAGGCCGCCGGGCATGAGGTGGTTGTTGAACGTACGCAGCAGATAGTCCGCGTCCAGCCCGGTGTCGAGCACCTGGGCGGCGATGACGAACTCGTCCTGCGAGAACCACCCACGGGTGGCGAGGCCGGCGCGCCAGGCGACGGAGACGGCGATGAGGGCGATCGCCACGGCGCGGACGGGGTCGGCACGCAGCCATCGGCCGATCGGCCCAGGCCCGTCGCCGTCGGACGCGACGCGTTCCGGATGCGTCTCGGCCTCAGCTTCTGGCATTGACATGGTCGGCAGCCTGCCACACGCTTACACGCCGTGGGGACGGCCGTTCTCCCGATAACGCCACCGCAGCGCCCCTGGTCGCCCGTCCGTGCCCGGTCCGGATAACGTCGCGCGACAGTCGTCGGCTGCAGGTGCGCGTCCGGCCGGTGAAGACAGGAGCCGACATGCGTGCAGAGGTGGCCAGTGGCGCCGCTCCGGGGTCCAGCCGGAGCCGGCACACGGCCCGACGGTTCCGGCACCTGGTCATCTGCATCGCGCTCACCGCCCTCGCCTTCCAGCAGGCTCCCGGCCAGGTCGTTCCCGACACCAAGGTCGACCTGAACGTCAACCCGGCCGGGTGGCTGCTCCGCTCGCTGCACCTGTGGGACCCCACCGGCACGTTCGGCCAGCTGCAGAACCAGGCGTACGGCTATCTCTGGCCGATGGGCCCGTTCTTCCTGCTCGGATCGGAGGCCGGCCTCGCGCCGTGGGTGGTGCAGCGGCTGTGGTGGGCACTGCTCTTCTGCGTCGCCTACCTGGGTGCCGTACGTCTGGCGGGCCGGCTCGGCATCGGAACACCAGCCGGGCGCATGATCGCCGGCGTCGCCTTCGCCCTGTCACCCCGCATCCTCACCCAGCTCGGCTGGTCCTCGGTGGAGGCGTGGCCCAGCGCCGTGGCCCCCTGGGTGATCATTCCGCTGGTCGGTCTCGCCGCCGACGGGCGACTGCGACGCGCGGTCGCCGCGTCGGCCCTCGCCGTCGCCTGCGCCGGCGGGGTCAACGCCACAGCGGTGTTCGCCGTGGTGCCACTGGCACTGCTCTGGCTCGCGACAGTTCAGCCCGTACGCCGCCGGGTCGCCGCCATCGCCGCCTGGTGTGGCGCGGTGGCCCTGGCCACCGCGTGGTGGTTGGTTCCGCTGCTGGTCCTCGGCCGGTACAGCCCGCCCTTCCTGGACTACATCGAGACCGCCCGGAACACCACGAGCGTCACCGACGCGGTGACCACGCTGCGCGGCGCCTCCTACTGGGTCGCCTACCTGGCCTCCCCGTTCGGGGCGACGATCCCGTCCGGGGCGCGACTCGCGAACGGGGCGGTGCTCGTCGCCGCCACCCTGGCTGTCGCCGCTCTCGGTGTGCTCGGGCTGTCCCGACGCGGGATGCCACACCGCCGGTTCCTCATCACCGGTCTGGTGCTCGGCGTCGCGCTCGTCGGGCTCGGGCACGTCGGCGACCTGCCGAACATCCTCGCCGGGCCACAGCGGGAGTTCCTCGACGACGTCGGCGCACCCCTGCGCAACGTGCACAAGTTCGACGTCCTGCTCCGCCTACCCCTGTGCCTGGGCATGGCACACCTGATCGGGTTGGCCGTCCGGGCGGCCCGCACCGCGCCCGCCCGGCACCGTCCGCGAACCGTCGCCCGCGCCTGGCTGACCGCCGGGGCCGCCATCGTCGCCGTCACGGCGGTCGCGACGCCCGCCCTCGCGGGCGGCCTCGCCACCCCGGGCAGCGTCAAGGAGGTGCCGGGCTACTGGCACGAGGCCGCCGACTGGCTCGACGCGAACACCGGGCGCGGGCGGGTGCTCGTCGTGCCCGGGGCGCGCTTCCCGTCGTACGACTGGGGAAACACCACCGACGAGATCACCCAGCCGCTGCTCAACAGCCGGTGGGCGGTACGCAACGCGATCCCCTTCACCCCACCGACCACGATCCGGCTGCTGGACGCTATCGAGTCGACGCTCGCCACCGGCTCCGGGTCGACCGGCCTGGCGGACCTGCTGGCTCGATCCGGGATCAGTCACGTCCTGTTCCGCGCCGACCTCGACCACGGCCGCTCCGACACGGCCCGCCCGGCGGTGGTCCGCCAGGCGCTGGAGCGCTCACCGGGACTGACCCGGGTCACGTCCTTCGGCCCCGTACGCGGCGGGCCCTCGTCGCCCGACGAGTTCCGGGACCACGGGCTCGACGTGCCCGTACGGGCGTTGGAGGTCTACCGGGTCGACCGGCCCGTCGAGCCGGTGGTCGCGTACGACAGAAGCGACGTGACAACCGTGGTGGGCGGCCCCGAGTCGCTCCTCGACCTCGCCGCGGCGGGGCAACTCGGCTCGGCGCCCACAGTGCTGGCCGGCGACGCGTCGACCGGCGACGTCACCGGGCCGGTGGCGATGACCGACGGGCTGCGCCGGCGCGACGTGTCGTTCGGCGGGCTGCGCGACAACACCTCGCAGACGCTCACCGCCGACGACACCTTCGAGGTCACCGCACCCGCCCACGACTACCTACCCGAGTGGGGGGAGCAGCACTCCACGGTCGCCCGCTTCGAGGGCATCAGCGCGATCCGCACCTCCACCGCCCGCTCGCAGGTGGACGCCCCCGGCGGCGCCCGCCCCGAGCACCAGCCGTACGCGGCGATGGACGGCAACCCGGCGACCTCCTGGCAGTCCGCACCGTTCTCGCCGAGCGACCAGCAGTGGATCGAGGTGGGTCTCGCGAACCCGACGACTGTCACCCGGGTCGAGGTGTGGTTCGACCTGAAGGCCGACGCCCTGCCCACGACCGTGACGGTGAGCGCCGGGTACGAGAGCAGCACCGTCGAGCAGTTCAGCGACCACATGGTGTTCGAGCTGCCCGGCGTCCACGCCACCCGCGAGGTCCGGGTCTCGGTCGACGGCGCGTACGACCTCCGCCCGTTCGGAGACGGCGCGGTCGGCATCGCCGAGATCAAGATTCCGGGCATCCAGACCAGCCGCACCCTGGTCCTTCCCGCCGCACCGGCGACCGGCCGACCGGCGACCGTCGTCGTCTCGGCGGCATCCACCACCCCGGCCTGCTTCTCCGTCGACGGGCACCCCCGCTGCTCCACCGACGCCATCCGTGGTTCCGAGGACGCGTCCACCATCGACCGGACCCTCACCCTGCCGGCGGCCGCCGCGTACGACACCAGGCTGTGGGCGCGGCCGACGGCCGGCCCCGACCTGGACAACGCCCTCGACAAGCTGGTGACCGACGCGCAGCCGCTACGGCTGGCCGCGCAGATCAGCGCCTCCTCGACTGCCGTGCCCGACCCGACCGGCCGGGCCGGCGCGGCAGTCGACGGGAACCCGGCCACCAGCTGGTCACCGGCGATCGACGACGAGGCACCGATCCTGCGACTCAAGTGGCTCAAGCCGCAGACCATCACCGGTCTCCGCTTCACCGTCGACGACGAGACACCAGCGACCCGGCTCGGCAGTGTCCGGGTGGTCGGCGACGACGGCTTCCGCAGCAGCCTGCTCGGTGACGACGGGCTACTCCGTCTGGACCCGCCGATGCGGAGCGACGAGATCACCATCCAGTTCCTCGACAAGCCATCCGCCACCAGCACCGACCCGTACAAGCGGCGGTTGCCGGAGAAGTTGCCGGTCGCGGTGGGTGAGGTGACGGTGCTGCCCGGAGCGCCCACCGTCGGGCCGAGCCTCGACACACCGGTGTCGCTGGCCTGCGGCTCGGGTCCGACGCTCCAGGTCGGCGCGGCGCGGGTGACCACGACGCTGCGCGGCACGCTCCGCGATCTGCTGGAGATGCGCGAGATGCCGGTGACGCTGTGCGGCAGGAACACGCCCCGGCAGCTCGACCTGGGCGGCGGGGAGCACCGCGTCGTCGCCACCCCGGGCCGGTTGGCCTCGCCCACCCGGGTCGCCCTGGTGCCCCGGACGCCCACGCCGGCCTCGCCGACCACGGCAACCGCCAGTGCCATCGAGATCGCGACGTGGGCACCCACCGAGCGGCGGGTACGCGTCGCCAGTCACCCAGTCGACCGGGTGCTCGCCGTTCGGGAGAACACCAACACCGGCTGGCAGGCGACCCTCGGCGGGCGAACGCTCACACCACTTGTCGTGGACGGCTGGCAGCAGGGCTGGATTCTTCCCGCCGGCGCGTCCGGGGAGGTGCTGTTGCGTTTCGCCCCGGACACCCCGTACCGGGCGGGGCTTCTCCTCGGCGGCATACTGCTCGCGGTGGTGGTCCTGCTCGCGGTGCTGCCCGCCCGGAGCAGCGCGGCTACCGCCGTACCGCGGGGTCGACGCCGTGTCACCCGTTCGCTGCCGCTGCTGGCCGTCGGGGCCGCCGCGCTTGTGCTGTGGAGCGGCCTCATCGGCGGTCTGTTGGTGGCGGCGGGTTTCCTGCTTGCGGTACCCGGCCCACGCCGCCTGCCCTGGCCGGCCGACCCCCGCCGGGCCCGGACGATCAGTCGGGCCGTCGAGACCTGGCTCCCCGGCGCGCTCGTCCTGCTCGCCGGATGGCTGTACCTCGACTCGACGAAACGGAACACCGACGCGCTCGTGCAGCTCACGATGGTCGTCGCCCTGGGTGCCCTGTGGCTCACCACCGCCGCCCGACGACGCCCGGTACGCCGGGCCGCGCCGACCACCATCATCCCAGCCGTCCCGGAGGTCGTGGCGGCACCGGACTCGGACTCGGACTCGGACTCGGACTCGACCGAGCAGACGCCACCAGACACGGCTGAGGTGCCAGCCGACGGGCAGCGTCCGACCCTCTCCGAGATCACATGAGCCCTCGCCGATCGGTCCGTCCGAAGGGGACGGCGCAGACGGAGCTGGCACGCGGCTGGAGTACGGGTCTCGGCGCCGCGGGGATCAGCGTCACGCTGGCCGGGGTTCTCGTCAACGGCCTGGCCTACCTGGTGCCGGTGCTGGCCGCTCGGCGGCTCGACCCGGCCGACCTCAGCGCGCTCGCCGCGGCCCTCGGCCTGGTGGCCATCGTCGGTGTGCCCGGGCTCGGTCTGCAACTGGCCGTCGCCGTGCACCACGCCCGGCACGGAACCTCCGACACCCGACGGCTCACCGCGGTCACCGCCGCCGTGTGCGCCGGCACCCTCGTCGCGGCGACGCCGCTGCTCGTCGCCGCCCTGGATCTTCCGGTGGAGATGCCGGTGCTGCTGGCGGTCACCACGGCGGCGATCGTGCTCTCCTCCCGGCCTCTCGGCGAGTTGCAGGGTGGTCAGCGCTTCGTACGACTCGCCGTCGGGATGACAGTGCTCGCCACCTGCCGCTACGGCGGCGTCATCGCCGGGTTGCTGCTCGGTACGGGACCGACCGGTGCGCTGGCGGTCGGCGCGGTCACCGCCGCGCTCGCCCCGGCGGTGCTGGCCCGACTCGCCCGCGAGCCCGGACGACAGTCCACCGCGCCACGACTGAGGGCAGCCCAGGTGGTTGCCGGCTGCGGTGCGACACTGGCGATGCTCGTCGTCTCCTACGCCGACCTGCTGCTGGCCCGGCAACTGCTGTCCCCGTCGGATGCCGGGGCGTACTCGGTGGGCACCGTCCTGAGCAAGGGCGCGCTCTGGGCGCCGCAGGTCGCCGCCGTCCTCGCCCTCCCGCGGCTGGCCCGAGGCGACCGGCGCAGCCGCACCGTCGCGCTGGCGGTGACGGGCGGATGCGGCACGGTGCTGGTCCTCGCGTCGACAGTCGCCGGAGGGCTGGCCTTCCGCCTCGCCGGTGGGCCCGACTACGACCACCTCGGCCGGTACGCGCCAGTGTTCGCGGCGGTCGGTGCGCTCTACGCGGTGACGTTCGTGCTGCTCAACGACCGTCTCGCGGCGGGCGCACGATGGGCGGCGGCACCGCTGTGGGTGGGCGTGGCCGGTCTGGTCGCCGGCACTGTGATCCTCCGACCGCACACCGTCAGTGGTCTGCTTCTCGCGGCACTGGGCACTGCTGCGGTCACCACAGCGATGATGGCGGTGGTGGCCCGTCACCCCGCCCGGGCACCGGTGGCTGAGCCGATCAGCCCTCCGCGAGCCAGTCCGTCAGGAGGCGGTGGTCGATCGAATCCGCCCGACCGAGCGGACGACCCGAGGCCACCCGGTCCCGCAACTGCGCCCGGGTGAACCAGCGCGCCTCCAGCAACTCCTCGCCGTCGACCCGTACCTCGTCGGTCGTGGCGGTGGCCCGGAAACCCACCATCAGCCCGGCCGGGAACGGCCACGCCTGCGACCCCTGGTAGGTCACGTCGGCGACTGTCACACCCGCCTCCTCGGTCATCTCCCGACGGACCGCGTCCTCCAGGCTCTCGCCGACCTCGACGAAGCCGGCCAGCGTCGAGTACGCACCCTCGGCCGCGCCCGCGTGCCGGGCCAGCAGGCACCGCCCCGACCGACCGGGTGCCTCGACCAACACGATGATCGCCGGCTCGATCCGGGGAAACAGCAGACGTCCGCACCCCGCGCCGGCGCAGGTCCGCAGGTGCCCGCCGCCGCCGGCGACGGCCGGCGCACCGCACGTCCCGCAGAATCGCTGCTGCCGGTGCCAGTGCAACAAGCCCCTGGCGTACGCCTGGACGGCCGCGTCGCCGGGTTCGAGCCGCCCGACGAGTGCCCGCACGTCGACGGACCGCACCGCACCGGCCATCTCGACGGCGGACCGCTCGGGGAGCTCGGAGAGGTCTGCGGCGAACACGGCGGTTTCCCCGTCGAGGCCCAGGAAGACCGTCTCACCGGCGGCGGACCGGACCAGCGCGGCGCGCTCCGCACCGAGCCGGACCGGCCCGTGGCCGTCGACGAGGCAACGGTCCCGCCACATCGGCAGCAGCACCGTCGTCGACTCGGTGAGCAGGGCATCCAACGTTGTCGGATCGGCGCGCAACGGGCCCGCCCGGTCCAGCCAACCGCCCCCGTACGCCAACACCCGCTCCGCAGTGCCCACCCGGCCACCGTGCCATGTCGGCGACCGGCCGTCGGCACCGACCCCGGTCTGACGCGACACGCCGAACGACACGCGGTAGCAGCGCCTGGTGGGCGCAGCCCACGAGGACGGCCGGGCATTGGTTACCGTAGGTGCCTCCGGGAGGGAGGACCTCCCGCGGCACCCTGGCGATCGAGGTTGCAGTGACGCTGTACGGCGAAAAGAGTCCACCCGCCGACGACCGGCCCACCGTGCAGGTCACCGCGGTCACCTGGCCGGACGACGGATCTGAGCCGGTCACCGCAGCCACCCCCGGGGACCTCGACGGCGGCCCGCGCCCCCCGCGCCGGGGGCGGATGGTGCTCGCCGCCGGCATCACCTCCGGCGTCCTCGCCGCCGTGGCGGGCGCCGGCGTCTGGGCGTACGCCGGTGACGTCCCCCGTGGCACGACGGTGCTCGGCACCGAGCTGGGCGGCCGGAGCCGCGCGGACGCCGACCGCGAGTTGCGGGCCGAACTGGACCGACGGGCGGCAACGCTCGCCACGCCGTTGAAGGTCACCGTCGACGGGCGTACCGCCGAGATCAACCCGGCCGACGTGGGGTTGACAGTCGACGTGCCGGCGACCGTCGCGGCAGCGGCTGAGGCAGACGCGCACCCGGTCAGCCGGTTGGTCGGCTCCCGCACCGTCGACCCCGTCGTCACTGTCGACGAGGGCCGGTTGGACGACGCGCTCCGTAAGGTGCTCGGTGCCCAGGCCCAGGGCATGACGATGCCGGCGATCACCTATCAGGGCACCACGCCGAAGGTCGTACAGCCCAAGCCCGGGCTGGCGTTGAACCCGCAGCGCTCCGCCGAGGTGGTCCGCGCCGGCTGGTTGGCCGGCACACCCGTCACAGTGCCGCTGGTGGAGACCCACCCGGCGACCACGCCCGAGGAGTTGGACCGGCTCGTCAGCGAGCTGGCGAAGCCAGCAGTGGCCGCACCGGTCACAGTGCGCACCAGCAAGGGCCAGGTGGCAATCCCGCCCGCCGCCATCGCGAAGAGCCTCCGGTTCGGCGCCGACAAGACCGGCAAGCTGACCCCGTCGGTGGACGTCAAACGGTTGCGCGCGGCGCTCGGCGACAAGCTGGCCGCCATCGAGGTTCCGCCGAAGGACGCCACCATGACGATCGCCGGTGGCCGGCCCACCGCCAAGGAGGGACGGTCCGGGCAGCAACTGGACACGGCGGCCCTCGGTCGAGACCTGCTCGCCGTGCTACCGAAGGCGGACGGCCGCGAGGTGACAGGCGAGCTGAAGCCGACGCCGCCGCAGCTCACCGGGGAAAAACTTGCCGGCCTGGGCATCAAGGAACGGGTGTCGACCTTCACCACCCGGTTCACCGGCGGCATGGCCTCGTCGCGCAGCCAGAACATCGCGACGATCGCCAGGAAGGTGGACGGCACTGTCGTGCTGCCGGGTAAGACGTTCTCGCTCAACGGGCACACCGGCGAGCGCGGCTACGCCCAGGGCTACCGGGACGCGCCGGTCATCCTCGACGGCAAACTGGTGCCGGGCGTCGGCGGCGGCACCTCGCAGTTCACCACCACGCTGTTCAACGCGACCTACTACGCCGGTCTGGAAGACGTCGAGCACAAGCCGCACTCGTACTGGTTCGACAGGTACCCGGCGGTCATCGAGTCGACCATCTTCTGGCCCAGCCTCGACTTCAAGTTCCGCAACAACACCGAGTACGGCGTACTCATCGACACGTCGTACACGTCGAGCACGATCACCGTGTCGATCTGGAGCACGAAGATCTACGACAGCGTGAAAACGGAGTACGGGCCGCGCCGCAACATCACGACGCCGAGGCAGATCCACCTGACTCCCGGCCCGTCCTGCATCGAGACCAACGGAATCAACGGCTTCACCCAGGACGCCTTCCGGGTCATCAGGAAGGGTGGCGCGGTGGTCAAGCGGGAGAAGTTCACCTGGCGCTACGACGCCGAGCCCCGCTACGTCTGCGGACCGAAGTCGTCCTGAGTCTCCCCGTTGCGCTCGCCGCCCGGCGACGGCACCGTCGTCGAGCAGGGGATATTGCGCCGATCTTGCACTTTCGGTCGTCGACATGAGTGGAATGCCTGTCGTGTCGCAACAGAAAGTGCAAGATCGCTGATCAGGATGGGTCGAGGTCTCGGCGATCACCGGGGACCTGGGAAACGCAGATAAGGCCACCCCGTTAGGGGTGGCCTTATCTGGAAGATTGTCCGGCGGCGTCCTACTCTCCCACACCCTCACGAGTGCAGTAC